>DKBE01000048.1 GCA_002451085.1 Proteobacteria bacterium UBA6908
CGACCCTCCCCCTAGCCACCATTTCCCCTGCGCCTTTACGGTCGCGTCCGGGTTCCGGACACCATCCCTTGCCGATCGGGACGCCTCACGTTCCGTTGCATTCCATTCCTGCACTTCCGCGTATTGGTATAAACTCCAGTCATGAGCACAAGGACGCGAACACTCGCTATGCTGGTTGCCGGAATTGTCGCCGGGTGGGGGATGCCGGTCACAGCGGATATCCAGCGTGGCCGTCTGCTGTACGAAAACCACTGCCAAGCCTGCCATACCAGCGTCGTGCACGTGCGCGAACAGCGCAAAGCCAAATCGTCGGCCGAGTTGCGTGCCTTCATCCTGCGCTGGTCCGGGGAGTTGAAGCTCAAGTGGAGCGACGAGGAACTGGCCGATGTGTATCGGCACCTCAATAACCTGCACTACAAATTCCCGGTCGAGACGCCGGCAAAATAGTTCCGCGCTTTGTCCGAATCATACCAGAGCATGAACTCACCCCGTGGCACGCTGCTCGCCATTATCGAAATCGGTGCCTATCCCAATTTTGCGCCGCTCTACCAGAAGCTCGGCTACACCGTGGTAATCGAGCGCTCCGTACGCAAGGCGATCCCCGCGCTCAAACAGCTCGTGCCGGCGGTGGTGGTGGCCGAGTTCAACTATCAGTCGGACTTCCGTGATCGCACCAGCAGCCTGGAATCGGTGTTCTCGGTTGTGCAAACCCTGCCAGAGACAAAAGTCATTGTGTTCTACGATACCGAGCAGGCTCATCAGTTTGATAAACTGCGCGGGCGGTTTCCCATCCACGCCGCCCTGTCCTACCCGATTGACCCGGTGAAGCTGGAAGCCGCTCTCGCCGGCTGAGTGGTATCAGGTAATTTCCCTCGAGGGCCGGTATCCCTTCGGTTCCACCGCCCCTGCGCGCTTCAGGAGGTTAATGATCTGGCGAAAGCCTTTCTCACGCGCCAGGTACAGCGCCGATTCACCCCCGCTGGTGGCGGCATGTACATCCGCCCCGTGCCGGAGCAGCAATTTCACGAATTCGGTGTAACCGCCATCGGCCGCAATCATCAGCGCCGTGATACCGTTCGCCTCACGCAGATTGACCAGCGCGCCGTGCGCCAGCAGCAAGCGCGCCACTTCTGAGTGTCCATAGAGGCTGGCCAGGATCAGTGGGGTGTCGCCCTGCAGGGTGCGGACATTCACGTTCGCGTTACACTCGATCAGCAGATTTACGATGTCGGCGTGACCCCTGGTACTGGCGAATGCCAGGGCAGTCATTCCACGCGCGTTCTTTTTCCAGACGTAGGCACCGCGTTGCAGCAGTAGATCCACGATTTCTTTATGGCCGTCGCGCGCGGCCATCATCAGCGCGGTCATGCCACGCTCATCGGTGGCATGCAGGTCGGCGCCCTGGTCCAGGACTGACCGCACCATGGCGAGATCACCCGTGCGGGTAGCCTGCAGCAGCGGAGGCAGATTCTGCTTCTGGACGTCGTGGGCCGTACTGGCGTCATTGCTTGCCGGTCCCGGCAGAGGAATCGTATTGCAGGCAGCGAGTAACAGGCTGCAGAAGCTGAGACAGACAGGTGCAAATCGCGGCATAACTCCCCCGAGTTGGTCTGGTCAGAAAAACCACGGCATCCATGCTCGTTAATCGCCGCATAGACGCCGTGTTGGAAACAGTGTCTGCATCAATTCTGCAAAACCCGTTCCAGCCGGACAGGGAGTGATATCTTGAATTTCTGGTAAAAACGTCTACGCGCCGGGTGCGGGGTACCGACGGCGAACGTAGTCATCGACAATAGCCTGGAATTCCTCGGCAATCCGCTCGCCGCGCAGGGTCACAGCTTTTTCGCCATCGATGTACACCGGGGCGACTGGAGATTCGCCGGTACCGGGCAGGCTGATGCCGAGATTGGCATGCTTGCTCTCGCCCGGTCCATTCACGACACAGCCCATGACCGCGAGCGTCATGTTCTCGACGCCGGGGTGGTGCAGGCGCCATTCCGGCATCTGCTCGCGTACGTAGGCCTGGATTCGTGCGGCCAGTTCCTGGAAGGTGGTGGAGGTAGTGCGTCCGCAGCCGGGGCAGGCGGTCACCAATGGCGCAAACGCGCGCAGGCCCATGGTCTGGAGGATCTCTTGTGCTACCACCACTTCGCGGGTGCGGTCGCCGCCCGGCTCGGGAGTGAGCGACACGCGGATGGTGTCGCCAATACCTTCCTGCATCAGTACCGCGAGCGCTGCCGTCGAGGCGACGATGCCCTTCGAACCCATGCCGGCCTCGGTGAGCCCGAGATGCAGGGCGTAATCGCAGCGCCGGGCCAAATCTCGGTAGACGCGGATCAGGTCCTGAACACCGGACAGTTTGCACGACAACACAATGCGGTCATGTCGCAGCCCAAGCGCCTCGGCGCGCTGCGCGCTGTCGAGTGCCGAGGTGATCAGTGCCTCGAACATCACATCCTTGGCGTCGTGTGGTTCGGGGCGCCGGGCATTGTCGTCCATCAGGCGAGCCAGCAGCTCCTGGTCAAGGCTGCCCCAGTTCACGCCGATGCGGATCGGCTTATTATACTGGCAGGCCAGTTCAATGAGCGTGGCGAACTGCACGTCGCGCTTCTCACCGCTGCCGACATTGCCAGGATTGATGCGGTACTTGGCCAGCGCTTCGGCACAGGCCGGAGTCTGGGTGAGGAGCTTGTGGCCGTTGTAGTGAAAATCTCCGATCAGCGGGACCATGATGCCCATCTGCTCGAGACGATTGCGAATTTCCGGCACGGCGCGCGCCGCTTCAGGCGTGTTGACCGTGATGCGCACCAGTTCCGATCCGGCCCGCGCCAGCGCCCCCACCTGTGCCACGGTGCCAGCGACATCGGCGGTATCCGTGTTGGTCATGGATTGCACCACCACCGGCGCGCCGCCGCCAATGGCGACTGGGCCGACGTGCACGGTCGTGCTCAGGCGGCGGTGCAGCAGGGCGGGGGCGTTCATGCGGCGATCAGCGATCGATGTGAATGGTGGTCCCGGACTCAAGCGCCTTCCGGCGCGAATCCATCACCTGCTGGATTTGCGCCTCGATCTTGCCGGCTTCGGTTTCAGCTACGGTGTACACCTCGAAACTGCCGGTTCGGGATTTCACCAATACCTGCTTGAGTTTGCGCCCGCTCTCGCAGGACATCGGTTGCAGCCGATCGATCCGGTCAATATCGACACTGGCAAAGCCGGTCGCGCCGGCGCAATCGGTCGTCTGGAAAGTGGCTTTGAGCGGGCGCGACGGGTCGGCGGCCAGCGCCGGAACGGCCACCAGCGCCAGGGACAGCCACAGCAAGGTTCGGTTCATGGCAGGATCTCCGCGAAGGAAGACCGCATTTTAGCATGCGTGCTGTTGTCGCGGTTTGGGCATCCGGTAAGATACCCTGACAGACTGCCGGCGGTGTTCCACCGCCGGTCAACAGGGGATTGCGGTGAGCCAGAACTACTACCACCCACGGTACAAGTCGGTCAGCATGCGCTACATCGAGTTCGCACCGGTTGGGATGAGCGCGTGATGCTCCCCTGGTATGTGCCCGCCGTTGCCGCTGCCGTGGTCTGGGGGCTGCACTATCCGCTGATCGAGCATGCCCTGAAGCGTGTTTCACTTACTACCGTGGTACTGCTCACCGCCGCACCCATGGCGCTGGTCGCGCTGGCCTTCCCGGGGCGGCTGGCTGAAGACTGGCGTGTGCTCAGCACATTGCCGACCGGCGAACGAGCATTAATTGCCGCCATCGCCGTCACCAGTTTGGCCGGNNCCTGGCTGTTGTTTCGCGAATGGCAGCTCAATACCGGGGTGCTGCTCGGTGCGGCACTGGTGTTCGCCGGCACGGTGTTAATCATTCTCAGCAGCCGCACATGATCAATGAACTGCTATTGCCACTGTTGGTCAGCATGGTGCTGGTGCTGACGGTGGTGCTGATTCATTATGAAGTTCTGCGATTCACCTCGTTGCTGCTGCCGCGCCTGACCATGCCGCCGCGTCCGCGCATCCTGTTGGTGCTGCTGGCAGCGTTTTTCGCGCATACGGTTGAAGTCTTGTTGTACGCGATTGCCTATTTCCTGCTGAGCAACCAGCTCGGTATTGGCAGGCTGAGCGGTGAGCTGGAATTCCACTTTGTGGATTATCTGTATTTCTCCACGTCCACCTACACCACGCTTGGCTACGGAGATGTCTACCCATTTGGTGGACTGCGCCTCATGGCCGCTTTTGAATCCATCGTCGGCCTGATGATGATTGGCTGGTCAGCTTCGTTTACCTACCTGGCCATGGAGAAG
>DKBE01000025.1 GCA_002451085.1 Proteobacteria bacterium UBA6908
CGAGAGCGTCTTGCCGAACTGCGATCCGTAGACAAGCTGGTCGAGGCCCAGCGGCTGGAGAGCCGCACCCGGATGGATCTGGAAATGATGCAGGAAGTCGGATATTGCCCAGGTATCGAAAACTATTCACGTTATCTGTCCGGACGTGCTCCCGGTGAACCGCCACCAACATTGTTTGACTATCTGCCCGAAGGTGGATTGCTGGTCATTGATGAAAGCCACGTTACGATCCCGCAATGCGGTGGTATGTACAAGGGAGACCGGGCACGCAAGGAAACGCTGGTGGAGTATGGATTCAGGTTGCCATCGGCGCTCGATAACCGGCCGCTCAAGTTCGAAGAGCTCGAGGCATTGATGCCGCAAACGATCTTTGTGTCAGCAACCCCGGGACCCTACGAAAGTCGGCATAGTAGCAAGGTAATTGACCTTGTGGTTCGACCAACCGGGCTGATTGATCCACAAGCCGAAGTGCGACCGGTGACCACACAGGTGGATGATCTGCTCTCCGAGATACGCAAACGGGTGTCCGTGCAGGAGCGGGTGCTGGTCACGACACTGACAAAGCGCATGGCTGAAGACTTAACGGAGTATATGGCCGAGCACGGAGTCAAGGTTCGATACCTGCACTCGGATATCGATACTGTAGAACGTGTGGAGATCATACGTGACCTTCGCGCTGGCGTATTCGATGTGCTGGTGGGTATCAATTTGCTGCGCGAAGGCCTGGATCTACCGGAAGTATCGCTGGTCGCTATTCTTGATGCCGACAAGGAGGGATTCCTGCGCTCCACGCGTTCGCTGATCCAGACCATGGGACGCGCCGCGCGCCACATTAACGGGCAGGCTATTCTGTACGCCGACAGCATCACCGCTTCCATGCGTGCCGCTATCGACGAAACCGACCGGCGCCGTCTACGTCAGATAGCCTACAACCAGGAACACAACATTACCCCGCGCGGTATCGTCAAAGAGGTACGCGAACTCATCGAGGGGACGCCGTTGGGCCGATCAGCCCGACGTGAAGCGTCTGTGTTGCTGGCCGCCGAGGAAGCCGCAGAATATGCATCCCTCTCAGCCGATGCGCTGGCACGCACGTTAACCAGGCTGGAAAAGCAAATGCATGCCCATGCCCGGAATCTCGAGTTTGAGCAGGCTGCGGCCGTACGCGACCGAATCCTCAACATTAAACACCGGATGTTCCAGACTCCAGGATAAACGGTGATGTATCCACCAAAGACCCTTGATGTGCACCCTACCGCCATAGCGAAAAATCATGAAATCCTGTTGAATATAAACAATAAATAACGAGACAGGGCATTTCAGTAGTTGCTTAAATAGTAAGCAACCGATTTATCGACTACGCTTCAGAAACATAACTAGAACTAAGGGATTTCCGCCAGGGATCGGGAAACCTGAATCCAGGAGAGCTGTATGAAAGTTATTCATCATGTTATAGCGGTACTTGGCGTGTCTGCATTGATCGCCAGTTCTGCGTTGTCTGCTGCGCCCGCCGCAGACACAAAGACTTTGAAGTGGGCGGGATGCGGTATCTCGAAAAATGCCTTCATGAAAGAAATGGCGACGGCCTACGAGCAAAAAACCGGTATCAAAATCGAGTTGGTCGGTGGGGGCGCCACCAAGGGCATCCGTCAGGTCGCCAGCAAGGAAGTAAATATCGGTGGCACCTGCCGGCACGTTATTGAGAAGGAAACCACCATGATGACGGTGGAAGAGGAGCGTCGCGTGCAGCTGACTCCGGTGGCATGGGACGCGCTGGCGGTCATTGTGCACAAGGATAATCCGGCCAAGAACATCACCGTGCAACAAATACGCGATCTGTATGAAGGCAAGATCACCAACTGGAAACAGCTGGGTGGCAACGATGCACCGGTCGAGCTGTATGTCCGCAAGGGCAAGATCTCCGGCGTTGGCCGCACGCTGCGCGAACTGGTGTTCAATGACTACAACAAGGAGTTTGTGGCCACACACGTAGTCCCTTCAACCGGTCCGCTTGAAAAAGCCGTGACTGAAAACCCGAACGCGATCGGCATCACCGGTGTTTCGAGTGCTCGCAAGCTCACAGGCAAGGCCAAGATGCTCGCCCTGGAAGGTAAAGAGCCGTCGTACGAACACATTAAGTCCGGTCAGTATGTTCTCTATCGCCCGTTGTATATCGTGACCAACATGGAAGATCACTCCGGGCCGGTACACAATTTCCTTCAGTTCGTTAGCAGTGAAGATGGCAAGGCCATTATGCGCAAGGTCGGTACCGTGCCCTATGAAGATGCCGTAGGTCTGTGGCTCACTTATCTGGACCAGCAAAACAAGGCCATGGCCAATCGCCTCAATGTTGACGAAGCGACGCCGGGAAAGAAGAGCAAGACATCCACGGCAAAGAAATAGCTGGTAATCCGACGGTTGCCTTGAGGGCAGTCGGGTAACTGTGCTATTTTGCGCGCCTTTCAGGCGCGTAGCTCAGTGGTAGAGCACTTCCTTGACATGGAAGTGGTCGGTGGTTCGATCCCACTCGCGCCTACCAGATCGCCGCGCCCCGGCTGAGCCGGGGCGCTGTGTTTTTATAAACCCGGTCACGCGGCCCCTCGTAGCGGTCGCCACTGAAAATCAAGGGTATCGCAATGCTGAAAGTCACGCTTCCCGACGGTAGTCACCGCGAATTTCCAAGACCGGTTACTGTGGCCGAATTGGCCGCTTCAATTGGTCCGGGTCTGGCCAAAGCTGCGTTGGCCGGTAAGGTCAACGGCCGGATCGTGGACACCTCGTTTCGCATTGAACAGGACGCGCAGGTGGCCATCATCACCGAGCGCGATCCGGAAGGACTGGAAGTAATTCGCCACTCGACCGCGCACCTGTTGGCCCAGGCAGTTAAGCAACTGTACCCGGAGGCACAAGTCACCATCGGCCCGGTGATCGAGGACGGTTTTTACTACGATTTCGCCTTCAAGCGCGGTTTCACGGAAGAGGATCTGCGCGCGATCGAAACCCGCATGCTGGACCTGGCCAAGCAGGATCTGCCGGTGACCCGGCGGCTGCTGCCGCGTGATGAGGCTGCAGCCTATTTCCGCGGACTCGGCGAGGAATACAAGGCAAAGATCATCGAAGACATTCCGCAAGGCGAGGACATTTCGCTCTACCGCCAGGGTGATTTCGAGGATTTGTGTCGAGGTCCACACGTTCCTTCAACCGGAAAGCTGAAGGCCTTCAGGCTTATGAAGGTCGCCGGGGCCTACTGGAAGGGCGATTCGCGTAACGAAATGTTAACCCGCGTTTACGGTACCGCCTGGGGCGACAAGAAGGCACTGGATGCCTATCTGCATCGTCTTGAAGAAGCCGAGAAGCGCGATCATCGAAAAATCGGGAAGGCGCTAAATCTCTTCCACATGCAGGAAGAGGCGCCGGGCATGGTGTTCTGGCATGAACACGGCTGGCGGATATACCAGACCATCCAGCGTTACATGAGCGATTTGTGGCGCGCCAACGGTTACCGGGAGATACGAACTCCGCAACTGGTGGATCGCAGCCTGTGGGAAAAGTCCGGTCACTGGGAAAAATTCCACGACGACATGTTCACAACCGAGTCGGAGAAGCGCACTTTCGCGGTAAAACCGATGAACTGTCCCTGTCACATTCAGATCTACAACCAGGGACTCAAGAGCTACCGCGATCTGCCGCTGCGGTTGGCCGAATTCGGTTCCTGCCACCGCAACGAACAGTCCGGGGCGCTGCATGGCCTGATGCGAGTACGTGGATTCACTCAGGACGACGCTCATATTTTTTGCAGCGAAGACGAGATTCAGTCCGAGGTATCGGCCTTCATCGACCTGTTGCACAAGGTGTATGCGGATTTCGGTTTCAGCAACCTGCAATACAAGCTCTCAACCCGGCCGGCCAACCGCATCGGATCGGACGAAATATGGGATAAGGCCGAGCACGCCCTGGAGCAAGCACTGAACAGCAAGAATCTGCCCTGGGATCTGCAGCCGGGCGAGGGTGCCTTTTATGGCCCGAAGATCGAATTCTCGCTCAAAGATTCGATCGGTCGGATCTGGCAGTGCGGCACCATCCAGGTGGACTTTTCCATGCCCGGAAGGCTTGGTGCGACCTATATTGCCGAAGATGGCTCAAAACGGGTGCCGGTCATGCTTCACAGGGCTATTTTTGGATCCCTGGAGCGTTTTATCGGTATTCTGATTGAGGAATACGCTGGATTGTTCCCGACCTGGCTGGCGCCGGTACAGGCGACGGTACTGACCATTACCGATCGCCAGGCCGATTATGCCGGCCAGGTGACCCGGGAACTCAATCGGTCCGGCTTCCGGGTCGAGGCGGACTTGAGAAACGAGAAAATAGGCTTTAAAATCCGCGAACATACCTTGCAGCGTGTCCCGTATCTGTTGGTCATCGGCGACCGGGAGGCGCAGGAAGGGAAATTGTCCGTGCGCACGCGCACTGGTGAGGATCTTGGTTCCATGACGCTAGCGGCGTTTGTGGAACGGCTCACTGGCGAGGTCGCGAGCCACGGCTTTGTTATTTCTGAGGGTTAAACATATCGCTGCCGAAAAATCGCTGCGCATCAATGACGAGATCCGGATCCCACAGGTCCGGTTGATTGGTGCAGATGGTACCCAAGTCGGGATCGTACCTACCTCCGAGGCCAAGCGTCTGGCCGAGGAAGCCGGACTCGATCTNNCAGATTCAAGTTAAGGAAGTGAAGTTTCGTCCAGGGACGGATGTGGGGGACTATCAGGTCAAACTACGCAACCTGATCAAGTTCCTCGAAAACGGGGACAAGGCCAAGATCACCTTGCGTTTCCGCGGTCGCGAAATGGCCCATCAGGAATTGGGCATGCAACTGCTGAAGCGAGTTGAGGAAGATCTCAAGGACTTGGGCATGGTGGAGCAGCATCCACGCATGGAAGGCCGTCAGATGGTGATGGTCATCGCCCCGAAAAAGTAAGCCACAGAAGTTTTGTGGCATCCAATAACCAGTAGCGCCTCACCGGTTTCCGGCGGCGTGAGAATGCGGAGTTATAGCAATGCCTAAGTTGAAAACCAACCGGGGCGCCGCCAAGCGTTTCCGGAAAACGGCCAAGGGCTTCAAGGCCGGTAGCGCTTTCAAGCGCCACATCCTGACCAAGAAATCCACCAAGCGGAAGCGTCAGCTGCGCGGTCCGACGGCCATCCATGCTTCGGATGTTTTCTCCGTCGAGCGTATGCTCAACATCCGGGTAAGGGGGTAAGCCATGCCACGTGTAAAACGCGGAGTTACGGCGCGCGCCCGTCACAAGAAGGTCCTGACCCAGGCCAAGGGTTATTACAACGCCCGACGCAAGGTCTATCGTGTCGCCAAGCAGGCGGTGGCGAAATCCGGTCAGTACGCCTATCGCGACCGCAAGGTCCGCAAGCGTGATTTCCGCAGTTTGTGGATTGCGCGCATCAATGCGGCTGCGCGTGAATGCGGGCTGTCCTACAGTCGCTTTATCAACGGCCTCAATCGGGCCGCGATCGAGATTGACCGCAAGGTGCTGGCAGACATCGCTGTGCACGACAAACAGGCTTTTGCCGCGCTCGCGGACAAGGCCAAGGCCAGCCTCGCCTGATCGTCGCGCCATGCGCGACTGAGCTGGGTAAAAGGGGAAAGGCCAGCGGCCTTTCCCCTTTTTTATTTGTGGGTCCACAACAACCATGACAACCGCAAGCGACACTCTCAAGCAACAGCTGGAACAACTTGTTCAGGAAGCGAACGAGTCGATCGGGCGTGCCCTGGCGGTAGTCGAGGTTGAGCAATTGCGTGTGCATTACCTCGGCAAGAAAGGCGTGCTGACCGAGCAGCTCAAGCAACTCGGCGCACTTCCCCCCGAGGATCGGCCCAAAGTTGGTCAATGGGTCAATGAGGCCAAAAGCGCGGTCAGCGCGGCCTTGCAGTCACGCAAAACATTGCTGGAGGACAGCGCCCGTCAGGATCGTCTGGCGCGGGAGATGATCGATGTCACGCTACCTGGGCGGGGCACACGGCTGGGCGGACGTCATCCGGTCTCACGCACGCTGGAGCGACTTGAGCAATTTTTCCTGCGCCTTGGTTTTGAGGTTGCAGATGGACCGGAGATCGAGGATGACTTCCACAATTTCGAGGCGCTAAATATTCCGCCAACCCATCCGGCGCGCGCCATGCATGATACGTTCTACTTCGGCGATGGTCGGTTGCTCCGCACGCATACCTCGCCCGTGCAGATACGTCACATGCGCAACCACAAGCCGCCGCTGCGGATTATTGCACCTGGCCGTGTCTATCG
>DKBE01000084.1 GCA_002451085.1 Proteobacteria bacterium UBA6908
CGCCGATCTGGTATACGCCGTAATCACCAGATTTATACGGATCAGCACCAAAACCTGATGCGAATTGGCCATTGGTTGGTTCATCGATGGCCCGTACGCCTCCAGCCATAGGAAACACGAGGGCAACATGAACAGAACTCGGATCATCCATGCTGTGCTGTTTGTCGCGGTGACTCAACTGGTTGCCGCCTCTGTGGTGCTGGCGTCCGACCCATTGCCGTCGTGGAGCGACGGCGCCGCCAAGCAGTCAATCAATGCGTTTGTTCGCCTGACGACGACCAGGGGCGGGAAATCCTACATCCCGCCCAATGAGCGCATCGCGGTGTTCGACAACGATGGCACGCTCTGGTCCGAGCAGCCAATGTATTTTCAGCTTGCCTTTGCGCTCGACCGCGTGAAGGCGCTGGCCCCGAAGCATCCGGAATGGAAGACCCAACAACCGTTCAAGGCCGTGCTCGAAGGGGATCTCAAGACGGTCCTGGCTGGCGGCGAGCATGCAATCCTTGAGCTCGTCATGGCCACACATGCTGGTAACACCACTGAGGAGTTTTCACAAATCGTCACGAATTGGCTGGCGACGGCGAAGCATCCGAAGACCGGACGCCTCTATACGGACATGGTCTATCAGCCCATGCTGGAGCTGCTCGCCTACCTGCGAGCGAATGGCTTCAAGACCTACATCGTTTCCGGTGGCGGGATCGAATTTATGCGGCCCTGGACGGAAGCGATTTATGGCATTCCACCCGAACAGGTCATCGGCAGCAGCATCAAAACCCGTTTCGAAGTGCGCGACGGCAAGCCCGTTCTCGTGCGCCTCCCGGAGATA
This sequence comes from Proteobacteria bacterium UBA6908, assembly GCA_002451085.1. GTDB lineage: Bacteria > Pseudomonadota > Gammaproteobacteria > Acidiferrobacterales > UBA6901 > UBA6901. The sequence continues at coordinate 827 of DKBE01000084.1, forward strand.
AACTTCATCGATGACAAGGCCGGCAAACCGGTTGGCATCAACCAGCACATTGGCCGTCGCCCGATTGCCGCGTTCGGCAATTCGGATGGCGATCTGCAGATGCTCCAGTGGACCTGCGCCGGAAAAGGTCCGGCACTCTGCCTGTATGTCCATCATACCGATGGCCAGCGCGAATGGGCCTACGACCGGAAATCCAGTATCGGCCGGCTCGACAAGGGGCTCGACGAGGCTAAAGCCAAAGGTTGGTCAGTAGTGGATATGAAGCGCGACTGGAAGCGTATATACCCGGCCGAACACAAATAACTCGCGTCAAGCCGATCATTTCGACACCCATACAAGATTGCATTCCAGAACATGAATCGTCCCTCAGCATGAAATGCCGCTCTCGTGTTGTTGCATTGCTCGCCGTTGGGATAACACTGGGCACCAGCCTGTGGGGCTGTTCGCCATCTGGCAATTTCAGCTCGACTTCCGCTATTGGCCAGTTTGTCAGTGAAGAAGGTTGCGCCGGTTGTCATGCGGCGCAGGATAAGGCCTGGAGTGGCTCGCATCATGACCTGGCCATGCAGGCGGCAAGCGAGCAGTCCGTGTTGGGCAATTTCAAGGATGCGCGTTTCTCCTACGCCGGCATCACCAGCCGGTTCTTTCGGCGCGACGGAAAATACTTCGTCAATACCGACGGGCCGGACGGCAAGCTTGCGGATTTCGAGATCAAGCATGCCTTTGGTGTGAGTCCGCTCCAGCAGTATCTCATCGAATTGCCGGGCGGACGGTTACAGGCGTTATCGATCGCCTGGGATACGAAGCGCCAGCGCTGGTTTCACCTGTATCCCAATGAACGTGTCGACCACAAAGACGAATTGCACTGGACCGGGCTGGCGCAGAACTGGAACCACATGTGCGGCGAGTGTCACGCAACGGACTATCACAAGAACTACGATGCGGCGACCGGTACCTATAAAACAAAGGCGAGCCGCCTGGATGTCGGCTGCCAGGCCTGCCACGGGCCGGCTTCGCGACATCTTGAGTGGGTCAAGCGTGCCGGAACGGATGTCGCGAAACAGTCACCCGGTGCGCGCAAGCAGGATTTCGATGTCGACCTGGCCGCTCCCGATGCGCGTTTACAGATCGAAACCTGCGCCCGTTGTCATTCGCGCCGTAGTACGCTCACGTCTGAATATCGGCACGGCGCACGCCTGATGGACAGCCATCGGCCGGCGTTGCTGACCGAAGGGCTCTACCATGCCGATGGTCAGATCCTGGACGAAGTGTATGTCTACGGCTCGTTCCTGCAGAGCCGAATGCACGCCAGGGGTGTGCGTTGCAGCGATTGTCACGAACCGCATTCCACAAAATTACGCGCCAGCGGCAATGCGCTCTGCATCACCTGCCACAACGCCAGCGGCGCGAAGGCGGGTGTGCAGGTCGATACCCGCGGCCTCAAGCACAAAGACTACGATTCACCGGCCCATCACTTTCACAAACCGGGCAAACCCGGCGCACAATGCGTGGATTGTCACTCACCCACCCGGACCTACATGGTGGTCGACCCGCGTCACGACCACAGTTTCCGCATCCCGCGTCCGGACCTCTCCATCGCCATCGGCACGCCGAATGCCTGCAACCAGTGTCACACCCGGCAGGCGCCCAAGTGGGCGGCTGACGCCGTGGCTCGCTGGTATGGGCCGGACCGGCGACACGAGCACCACTATGGTGAAGCCCTGTACGCCGGTCGGTACGGCAAACCCGGCGCCGTCGCCGGCCTGGTGGCCCTGGCGAACGACACATCACAGGCTGCCATCGTGCGCGCGACCGCGCTGGATCTGCTCAGCTACTATCCAGGCCGTTCGGCGCTGGCCACCCTGCAAGGTGGGCTGAAGGATCCCGATCCACTGGTGCGCCGTGCGGCGGCGGCTGGCCAGGAACGCCTGCCGCCCGAGCAGCGCGTGTCGGCATTGCTCCCCCTGCTGGATGACCCGGTGCGTGGCGTGCGCATCGAAGCAGCACGATTGCTCGCGCCATCCGCGTCTGTGATTCCGGCGAACCGCAAAGAACGGCTGAATCACACGCTGGCCGAGTTCGAATCGGCGCAACAGGAAAACGCCGATCGTCCGGACGCGCACGTGAATCTTGGAAACCTGTATCTCGCCATAAACGATCTGAAGCGCGCGGAAACCGCCTACCGGAAGGCGATTGCACTCGATCCTCGCTTCGTGCCGGCCTATGTCAATCTGGCCGATCTGTCCCGTGTCGGTGGCCACGATGCAGACGCCGAACGGTTATTGCGCGAGGGCCTGCGCGCCGCACCGAAAGCCGCTGCACTCCACGAGGCACTCGGCCTGACCCTGGTGCGGCAAGGCAAGAACGAGGCGGCGCTGAAGGAATTCGACGCCGCCGCGCGAGCCGCACCCGACAATCCCCGCCATGTCTATGTGTATGCGGTCGCTCTGCACAGTGCCAATCGGGGTTCCGAAGCAAACCAGTTGCTCAAGGCGATGGTCAAAAAGCGGGGAGACCGCGAAGTACTGCTCGCACTGGCCAGCTTTGCATTGCAAGCCGGCGATGAAACCGGCGCCAAGGTGTTCATAGACACACTTGCTACGATCAATCCTGACGACCCGGCATTGGATTCAACCGCAGGGAATCCTTGAGAGTTGAATGGTGATGTGGTCTCCAGAATCAGAGCCATGTCGACCAATATGTGGCTCGACTTCCTCGGTATCCGGCAGGATGTCATAAAGTTCGAAGGCAAGCGCTACGCGTCGCCCCGGTTGTTTACTTCGGCCTCCGACGCCGCGCGGCGGCGGTGGGCTGAAGTCCAGGCGCAATTCGCTCTAGCAGCTGGATTGTGAGCTCAATGATGCGGTCAAAAGGTACGGCGCGCCGGTAGCGCGTTCCATAAAGCACGATGCTTCCTTCTGACATCAGTGCCAGGAACTGTACAACTTCGCGAATGGCTTTGGCATCGACATTCGGGTGCGAACGCTGCAGCAATGCCGCCACATGCGCCATCAACTCGTCATAAAGGTTGTCGGTCGCACGACGGATCACCGGATCGTGCAGCGACATCGCCCAGAGCTCACGGAATGTGCGCACCCCCACCTCAGTCACCGCATCAGCCAGAAGCCATCGCACAAGATGCTGAAGTTCCTGCCCGGCCGGAATTTCGGCATTCGAGAGAAACGTCTGAAACTGTCCCGAATAGTCCGCCACGAGCCAGGCAATTAGTGCCTGCAGCAACTCGCGCTTGGACGGAAAATGGTACGACAGATTACCGGGTGAAATTGCAGCGGCCTCCGCCACGCGGCGGGTTGTAAATCCTGCGTAGCCATACCTGACAAGCACATTGCGCGCCGCCTGGAGAATGTGATCGGTGGTTGACGACGCGACACGCTTGGTTGTGCGTCGGCGGCGAGGTTTGGCAATCCCATTACGTTTGACCGGGCTTTCGCTCATGTAACGATAATACCGGGATCTGATGTGATATTGTCAAGATAGTGCAAATGCACTATCTTGGGATTCGCAAGTAAATGACGGACAGCAAACAGTTAGCCTCATTGGCCGATATTTTCTAATTCACCGCAGCTTCGCCAAGCGAGACCGAATTCACCTTTATTCAGAAAATAATTGAGGGTGCCGTAAATGGTCAGGCCGAAATGTGAATGACGGTCCTTAACTTATTCCTGGAGGATATGGGGTTGAAAACAAACCTGAAGACTTGGCTCAAATTCGCCTTCGTACTGATGATTAGTTTCCACGCTACTGCTCAGGCTGCCAATAAACCCAACGTCGTGCTGATGTTGGCCGACAATGTCGGCTGGGGCG
>DKBE01000041.1 GCA_002451085.1 Proteobacteria bacterium UBA6908
AATCCCAGCTTGATGCGCGCCAATGCACGAGTGATCTTACGGGTGACGAACGTCTCACCACGAATTGGTGATTCGTGGTTGAACAGGATTCCGTTGCAGGCGTACATTCCGTAAGCCTCGCGATAGTTCACTGTAATCCAGTAGGCGTAAAGCTTCGCGGCTGCATAAGGCGAACGTGGGTAGAACGGCGTGGTTTCCTTCTGCGGAGTCTCCTGCACTTTACCGAAGAGTTCCGAGGTCGAGGCTTGGTAGAACCTGGTAGTTTTACTTAAACCGAGGGTACGGATTGCCTCGAGTACACGGAGAGTCCCTAACGCGTCCGAGTTAGCAGTATATTCCGGCTCTTCGAATGAGACCGCCACATGGCTTTGCGCCGCCAGATTATAGACCTCGTCTGGCTGCACTTTTTGAATGACGTGAATCAGGCTGCTCGAATCGGTCATGTCCCCGTGATGAAGAAGCAGCCTTACATCTTTCTCATGTGGATCACGATAGAGGTGGTCGATGCGAGCCGTATTGAACATTGAAGTTCGGCGCTTAATACCATGCACTTCATATCCCTTTTTGAGAAGAAACTCTGCGAGATACGCACCATCCTGCCCGGTGATACCAGTAATTAGCGCCTTCTTCATTGTTCACTCTCTCGATTGTATCGGTCTTCAAATCTCACGATGTCGTCTTCTCCGAGATATCCACCTGACTGTACTTCTATCATCTCTAACGGTGTAGTACCTGGATTTTCGAGGCGATGCCGAATTCCTAGCGGAATATAGGTGGACTGATTTTCAGTGAGAAGAAATACTTCATCACCACGGGTGACTCGAGCAGTACCCTTCACAACAATCCAATGCTCTGCGCGATGATGATGCATCTGCAATGAAAGCGCTGCGCCAGGGTTTACCGTGATCCGCTTCACCTGAAATCTCTCGCCAGCATCCACCCCTTCATAGGTACCCCATGGTCGATATACTTTTCTATGACTGATGTGCTCAGACCGTTTGGTTTCCTTTAAACGTTGGACAATGGCTTTTACATCTTGTGCCTTGTTCTTGTGTGCCACCAGCACGGCGTCGGCGGTCTCTACGACGATAATGTCTTGCAAACCGACTGCACCGAGAAACCGGTGCTGAGCTATCAATAGTGCGTTACGGGTTTGGTCGAGCATCACATCACCCTGCACAACATTCCCTTCACTGTCGTGTGCACTGACTTCCCACAGTGAAGACCATGCACCGATGTCTGACCAACTGGCGTCGAGCGGGATCACCACGGCATTATCGGTCTTCTCCATGACGGCATAATCGATGGACTCGCTGGGGCACTGGCTAAACGCCTCCGTATTTATGCGCGTGAAGTCCATGTCGCGTTTTCTGCCATTCCAGGCTGACATGCAGTGATTCGCGATATCTGGGCGGAAACGGGAAATTTCATCCAGCCAGCGCTTCGCGCTCATCATGAAGATGCCGCTGTTCCATAGGTATTCGCCTGATACCAAGTAAGCCTGTGCCGTCGCTAAATCTGGTTTCTCGACAAAACTGCCGACTTTATAGACACCATCTGATGTGAGTGACGATCCCTTCCGGATGTACCCATATCCGGTTTCTGGCTTGGTTGGCACAATGCCAAAGGTCACAAGACGACCTTCAAGTGCCTCATCCCGCCCTTTCTGCACTGCTGCATAAAAAGCTGCCTGGTTACGAATAACATGATCGGCTGGCATTACCAGCATGACTGCACTCGAATCGCGTGCACTAACCGCCTGTGCGGCGAGGGTAAGTGCTGGTGCAGTGTTGCGACCGAAAGGTTCAAGCAAAATGTCCTGGGGCACTCTGTCTATCTGACGCAGTTGCTCTGCAACTAAAAAACGATGTTCTTCGTTGCAAACAACGATCGCAGCCTCCTGCTGGGCTGTTCCGTTTAGACGCATCGCCGTCTCCTGGAGCATGGTCAGGTTTCCTGACAAAGCCAGAAGCTGTTTGGGATAATGTTCTCTTGACAGTGGCCACAGCCGTGTACCGGAACCGCCGGAGAGTATGACCGGGACAATGCTATTCATGTCTAATTTCCTTTTGGTGTAATCATCACACCACGCTGCTGGAGTAACACGACTACCCGTTCCGCACACCGCTCCAGGGATTCCAGACTTGTATCAATAATCAACTCTGGCTGTTCAGGGGGCTCGTAAGGTGACGAGATACCTGTGAAATCCTGAATTTCACCTGCACGGGCACGCTGGTAGAGCCCTTTGGTATCCCGACTCTCACAAATCTCAATGGGGCAGCGTGTATAGACCTCAATGAAGTCCTTGTCGCCAACTAATTGGCGAACGCGCTCTCGGTCCCTGCGGTACGGAGAAATAAAGGCGGTAAGCGCTATCACGCCGGCCCCGACGAACAGTTTTGTCATTTCACCAATTCGACGAATGTTTTCGGTCCGATCCTCAACTGAAAAACCCAAGTCACTACATAAGCCATGCCGCACGTTGTCGCCATCGAAGACGAATGTCCGGCAACCGAGTCGGTGCAACCGTTCCTCAACCTCGTGTGCAATAGTGGATTTGCCCGCACCGGAGAGGCCGGTAAACCAGACTACGATACCGCGATGGCCATTCAGTTGCTCATGGCGTTCGCGCGTCACAGTGGCATGGTGCCAAACGGTATTCTGGCTCTTGGATGGTTTATTGGTCATAGAAGTCACCGTCGCTTACATCGACGTTATTGTCGCACTATCTTTCTTGTCGAGCTGGATGCAATTAATATGTATCAGGCACGCTACCGCCATGCAGGGCAGAGCTCCGCACGCTGTGCTCGTCATGATGGATCGGCATCCACCCTGCTATATATGTGATCTAGGCGCACGCACCTGTATTCACCTTATTACCCGTGGCTACAGTATTGTCTCTGCATGCTGGTCACAGGTTTGAAAACTCCAGTCCCAATATCGACGGCACCAAAATACGTTCGCGGTCCATGATGTTCGTAAGATGACCATAGCTGACACGAGGATCGACTAAATCTGTCAGGAGGCACGCATCGTGCACACCCGCCTCGGCTAAACTGCGCCACACGGGAAGACCCAGGAATTGGCGCTGCTCCGTCGTGGCATCACAATACCCAATGATGTTCAGGATCGGATACTCACTCTTTCGTACAGTGGCAATCTCCGCCAAATCAGATAATCCGCAGAACACCAACTGTCGCCAACCTTTCTGTTCGCAAAAGCGATATACCTCGCGGCAAGACTCTCCTGCTTTGTGGTAAAAGGACAATGAATAGCGGAGATATTGGGCAGTCAGCCTGCTTTTCTCGGCAAATCCCGTGGGCGTGAGGTAATACAGATAGCGGTTGGCGGGAGCCTGACTGACCTTAATCAGCCCTTTGCGGATGCAACGCTTAAGATAAGAATTGGCCAGACCTAACGCGATTCCCAAATGACGAGCCATATGACGCTGACTAACGTTATTCTGTTTCTCTATAACGTCCAGGATTTCTAGGGTGAGCGCATCCTCGCGCTCTCTTTCTGTGTTCATCGTATGAACACTATAATCCATCAAATACTTGGGTGAAAAGGTGATGCCGTTTAATTATGCTAATAATGAACTATATAAAATAATTTAGAATTATTCTAACTACTTGGTTCAATTTGAACGACTCTGGCCTGAGTGCGAACCTGGCGACCTGCAATATCAAGCAAAACTACCACTCGCTCCCGGCTGCTACTAACAAGCAATATTCCTTGATAACCCTGAAAAGCTCCCTCCGACACTCGTACACGATCACCTTCCCTGAAGGTCGGTTTGACCCACTCATGAAGCCCATCCTGGCTCTCGCTTTCTTTGAGGAAGTGAACAAGATTGTCCGGTACACGGGCTGGTTCCTTTCCGAATCGAACCAGCGAGGCAACTCCCAAGGTTGAGCGGATTGGCCCCCAATTGTCTGTATGGGTATCAAGATGGATAAACAAGTAGCGCGGAAATAACGGCTCGATGACTTCTACCTGACGACCTCGGCGCTTGCGTACTTGGCGTAGGCGTGGGAGATACGCCTGATAACCCTGGCGCTCAAGATTCATGAGCGCCGCCTTTTCCTGAGCGGGTTTAGTGTAAACGAGATACCAGGATTTTTCTGTGGGGTCTGTTTGCGCACCCATACTGCATCATCCTATTTATTTATTATGAATGCGCTATTTCATTGATAATTCTATTGATTACCATCACCGGATCAGGTGACTGGGTGATGGGTCTGCCGATTACAATATAGTTCGCACCTTGTTGAACGGCCGCAAGTGGAGTCACGACCCGCTCCTGATCGCCGCGCGCGCTGCCAAGTGGTCTTATTCCGGGAGTGACCAGACAAAATTGATCACCGTAAATCGATCTCAATGACGCTGCTTCCTGTGCTGAACAAACCACACCATCTAGTCCGCATTTGCTGGCTAGTGCTGCTAGCTTGGTAACCTGCGCTTCCGCACTGGACGTAATTCCAATTTCCGCTAAATCGCCTGCCTCGTGACTAGTTAACACTGTTACACCGATTAGCAATGGGCGTTTCGTACCGGACTCGAGCGCTTCGCGTGCTGAAACCAGCATACGCCTGCCGCCCAGGACGTGCACGTTTAGCATCCACACACCCAGCTTCGCGGCTGCCGCACAGGCTTTGGCAACAGTGCTTGGGATGTCATGAAATTTGAGATCAAGAAAAACATCGAATCCACGCCCGACGAGCTTCTCGATAATGGCCGGCCCGGAACGTGTATACAACTCAAAACCGACCTTTAACCGGCATTGTGAGGGTTTAAGCTGACCTACAAAAGTCAACGCTGGTTCCGGATCCGGATAATCGAGCGCGACGATAATGCGTGGTCCGGGAAATGTGTTCATAAAACGATCTTTCCTTTAAGGCGTTATTGCATTTCGATGCTTGTCAGGTTCGATATTGTTCAAAATGATGTGCGTGCCTGACTATAGCATCAAGGTCCTGTATGTCTGGCGACCATTTCAGAATCTCTCTGGCTTTGGATGCATCAGCGACCAGCCTTGCCGGATCACCTAAACGCCGCTCTGTCACCTGGATTTTAAAATGGTGTTTCGTTATGGACTTGACTGTATCGAGCACTTCTTTGACAGAGAAACCGTTGCCGTTACCTAAATTAAAAACATCCGAGCTCTTGCCTGTGCGCAGATGGCGAATGGCCAGGAGGTGGGCCGCACAAAGATCTGAGACATGAATAAAATCCCGAATACAGGTTCCATCGGGTGTTGGGTAATTATCGCCAAACAAGGTGAAATGGGGCAACTTGCCCATAGCAGCGTGTATTGCCAGTGGTATCAGATGTGTTTCGGGAACATGTCGCTCGCCAAGCACGCCATCCGGATCAGCCCCTGCGGCATTGAAATATCTTAATGCGACATACCTCAGGCCATAGGCCTGCTCGTAGTCATGTAATAACTGTTCGATCATCCACTTGGATCGACCATAAGGGTTGATCGGTGCCATTGGGTGTAACTCATCAATCGGGTCGTATTGTGGGTTCCCGTAGATAGCGGCTGTTGAAGAGAATACAAAATACGGCACCTGATGCCGGGCCATCGCATTAAGTAAATTGATCGTATTGGCAACATTATTCTCGTAGTAACGGCTGGGTTGCTTCACAGACTCACCAACCTGAATAAAAGATGCAAAATGCATCACTGTATCGAACTGATGGCTGCGAAAGAGTTGATCGAGTATTGCAGCATTGCCAACATTCCCATGTATGAATTCACCGCCCAAAACAGCATCGCGATGCCCAGTGGAAAGATCATCAAGCACGACAACATCATCACCGTTGGCCAGAAGTAGTTTGACCATGTGTGACCCAATATATCCTGCACCGCCAACAACTAGTATTTGCTTATTCATAAATCTTGATTGGTTCAGCATTACGTTATGAGTTTGTTTGGCATTTCAGCCACGTCTGTATTGCTTGATTCAGGAGCCGTGATTGTTGCGGGCTGTTATCCCCTCAAGATATTGTTATTGATGACAAGCTTCTCGGGCTTGAGCTCGTTGGTCATGAGGGGCTCTATCAGGCATGACGATCGCTGCATGGTTACCCACTGGTGACACGCGGGGCATTGCCAGTGCAGACTGAGACCGCGAAAACCGCACTGCCGGCATTGATAGCCCTGTTGATTGCCAGCTAGCCGTTCGAGCGTGCTTTTTAATAATGGCAAACTTTGCTCTTGGTCCGACTGATGGTGATCCAACTGCAAATCAACCAGATTGCGTAGCCCAACCAGAGTTGGTTGTTTTTTGAGATGGTCCAGCACATAGCGATGTGCCTCATCGACACCGCGCTGGTTACGAATTATTGATACCAACTGATCGATTGTGCGCGGCCCGGGGTTGTTTTGTATTCTTCGTTCCAGATAGGCAAACAGGTCCTGTTCCATCCCAATATGTCGATATGCTGAGGCAATGCTGTCGATGACCTCATCCAGCAGCTCCGGATCCTGCAGTTCAATCTGTTTCCACGCTTCTAGCGCCTGCTTCCACCTGCCTGTGTCCGCCTCGATCTGGCCCAGCAGCAAGCTGGCACGGGCACATCGTGAATCAATTTTCAGCGCTTCTTTAAGTATTTTTCTGGCGTTTATCAGATCGGAATCGCGAATCGACTCGACGGCAAGCTCGCAATGATACTGGGCAAGCCTCAGGTTCATCCCCTCGTTGTTGAGCGGCACCAGTCGGCGCGCCGTGGTAATGGCCTTCGTCCACTCACGCTCGTTCTCGTAGATGGTAAGCAACATCCGCAATGCCTGCTCGGTATGCGCGAGTATCTCGGTTAATTCAAGGAAAAGATTCTCTGCCCGATCAAGCAATCCGGCCTTGTGGTAATCCATGGCCAGTTCATACAGTGCCACGGCCCGCTGTTCGGAATCCAGGGTCGGGCGAGCAATCAAATTCTGATGAATTCGGATGGCCCGCTCCACTTCACCGCGGCGTCGGAACAGACTGGCCAGTGCCAGATGCGTCTCCACCGTTTCGGTGTTGACTTCCAGCATGCGCGTAAACACCTCAATGGCCTTGTCCGGCTGTTCATTCAGAACGAAATTAATACCGCGGAAATAGCCAGAGTTATATTGCCCATCGCTGTTCCCGCGCCGATTCTTGCGATCAAGCCTTGCTGCAATCCAACCGGAGATCACCGCGAGCGGGAGCAACAGCCACATCAGGTCTTGCCACTGCAGCGACATTAGCCTGGCCTCAGCGCGCATCCCGGATCGGTAATGCACGAAGATTGTGCACTTCTTGCTCGAGCGCACGGCTGGCACGTCGCTCCTTGAGTAACTGTCCCTGCATATGCGCCACCATCGCCAGGCTGGCCAGGAATCCAATCACGATACCAATCGTCAGGGTGGTCAACAGCATGAAAGACAGTGGAGCCGCCCAGTCGACGCCAAAATAATAATGAAGCTCAACGAGCTGCGCATTCTTGTAGGTAAAGGTGACACCGAGCAGAATCACCGCAAGACTGACGGCACCGTAAAGAATTCGCTTCATATTACCTCCGGCCGGATTAGCTCCTGCATTGCCATGTTTCCCGATTTATGTCGTCACAGAACTTATTTGTATAAGTAACAGGCAAACAAAAAACGGCACCGGAGAATCCGAATGCCGTTTTGAGAAATCAACATCTGTTCAATCATCGACCCGCTCGCGCAGCTCCTTGCCCGGTTTGAAGTGCGGAACATGTTTGTCCGGAACTTGCACAGTGTCACCGGTCTTGGGATTCCGGCCGACACGCGGTGGCCGGTAATGCAGTGAGAAACTGCCAAAACCGCGAACTTCGATGCGCTTCCCGGAGGCCAGCGCCGTAGAAAGCTGCTCGAGCAGTTCTTTCACAGCAAGTTCTACGTCCCGATAATCCAGCTGCGGTTGCTTGGCCGCCAACAACTGGATCAGTTCCGACTTGGTCATGCTTAACCTCCCGGCAACCGTCACCCCGGCCGGTTGGCCGGGGTGTTGCGGCAACGATCAGTTATTCCTTGTTGACGAGCTTCTCCTTGAGCTTGTCGCCCAACAGAGAACCGGCCGTGCCTGGCTTGCGTGAATATTCCTGCACCGCTTCGGTTTCCTCTTCCAGATCCTTGGCCTTGATGGACAGAGAGATCTTGCGGTTTTTACGGTCGATGGTGGTGATCTTCGCTTCCACCTCATCGCCTTCCTTGAGCAGGCTCCGTGCATCCTCGACGCGCTCGCGCGTCAATTCGGATGCACGCAGGTAACCTTCAATGTCGTCGCCGAGGTTGACCACGGCGCCCTTGGCGTCGACGCTTGTGATCTTGCCTTTCACGATCGCGCCCTTGCTGTGCTCAGCCACGTAGTTGGTGAACGGATCACCTTCAATCTGCTTGATACCCAGCGAGATACGTTCGCGTTCCGGGTCGATGGCCAGGATAACGGCTTCGACTTCATCACCCTTCTTGAAGTTGCGTACTGCTTCCTCGCCTTGCAGTCCCCAGGACAGATCCGACAGGTGGATCAGGCCATCAATGCCACCTTCCAGGCCAACGAACACACCAAAGTCGGTGATCGACTTGATCTGTCCGTGAACCTTGTCACCCTTATTGTGGTTGGCTCCAAACTCCTCCCAAGGATTCGGCTGGCACTGCTTGATGCCCAGTGAAATACGGCGGCGTTCGGTATCGATATCGAGCACCATCACTTCCACCTCGTCGCCCAGCTGCACGACTTTGGTCGGATGGATGTTCTTGTTGGTCCAATCCATCTCGGAGACGTGCACCAGGCCCTCGACACCCGGTTCGATCTCAACGAACGAGCCGTAGTCAGTGATGTTGGTGACTTTGCCGAACAGACGGGTACCTTCCGGATAGCGGCGGGCCAGATCGACCCATGGATCGTCGCCCAGTTGCTTGAGGCCCAGCGACACACGATTGCGCTCGCGGTCGAAGCGCAACACCTTGGCTTCGATCTCGTCACCGATCTTCAGCACTTCCGACGGATGCTTGACGCGCTTCCACGCAAGGTCCGTGATGTGCAACAGACCGTCAATGCCGCCGAGGTCCACGAACGCACCGTAGTCGGTGAGATTCTTGACGATGCCCTTGACGACCTGTCCTTCCTGCAGGTTGGCGAGCAGTGTTTCGCGCTCGGCCGTCATTTCTGTCTCGACCACCGCGCGGCGCGACACCACCACGTTGNNGATCGAGCTTGATGACCTTGAATTCGAGTTCCTTGCCTTCGAGGTAGGTGGAGTCCCGTACCGGCCGGACATCCACGAGCGATCCGGGCAGGAACGCCCGCACACCGTCGATAAGCACGGTGAAGCCGCCCTTGACCTTGTCGGTGATAACACCCTTGACGATAATCTGGGTTTCGAATGCCTTGTCGAGCTCGTCCCAGGCCTTGACGCGCTGGGCCTTCTCGCGCGAGAGNNCCTTCGGACTTGAGACCGGCATCCACGACGACGAAATCATTGTCGATGCGCACTACTTCGCCGGTGATCACACCGCCCGGCTGCATCTTGACGCTCTTTAGACTCTGCTCAAACAGTTCGGCAAACGATTCACTCATTTGAAAAATTGACCTTCAGGATGATGTCGCAGGCAGGAGGGCTGCTTGCGCTGTCCTGCATCACCGGACTCCGGGTCATGCAGGGCTAAGGTTGAAAAAAGAGAATCGCGGCTGGAAACAGGCTAACGGCTGGCTGCCTGCATCTCGGCCAATCGCGTCCGAAGACGAGCGGATACTGTGTCCACTACCTCGTTAATCGTGAGGGAGGAACTGTCCAGAATCCAGGCATCGTCAGCGGGCTTCAACGGGGATACCGGTCTTTCGGAATCACGCTGATCGCGGTTGCGAATCTCACCCAAAATCAACGCAAGATTAGCACTGAAACCCTTTTCCTTCAACTGTTTATAGCGTCTCTCGGCACGGACTTCGGCGCTGGCTACCAGAAAAACCTTGAGGATAGCATCGGGAAATACCGTAGTTCCCATATCGCGACCGTCGGTCACAAGCCCGGGAAACTGCCTGAAATTACGCTGTTTCTCGAGCAAAGNNTTCCTTACTCACATCCTCTCCGTCCACAGACACCCGGGCGGAGGACCCATCCGGCTGGGGACGGAATTCGATCTGAAGCGTGTCGGCCAGCCGACACAGGGATGTCTCTTCATTCAGCCTGATACCGCGGCGATAAGCGATCAGTCCAAGCACCCGGTAGAGCACCCCGCTGTCGAGGTAGTGCCAGGCCAGGCGGGCAGCCAGAATCTGGGCGACTGTGCCCTTCCCCGACCCGCTCGGGCCATCGACGGTCAGCACTGGCGGTCTGGGACGCGGCATCTTCAGGATTCAACCACCTCGAGCTTGAGGCCAGCCGTACGTGCCAATTCCGGGAATTCCGGAAACGATGTGGCGACGTTCCTGCAATCGTGGATCGTGATCGGCCCGGAAGCAGCGAGTGCCGCGATGGCGAAGCTCATGGCGATGCGATGATCACCATGGCTGTCCACATCGCCGCCCTGTAAGCGGCCGCCGTGGATCACCATGCCGTCCGAAGTTTCCTGTGCATCAATACCGAGACGCTTGAGACCGGTCGCCATGACGGCAATGCGGTCGGATTCCTTGACGCGCAACTCGTGGGCGCCGGTGAGTACGGTTTCGCCGGTGGCACAGGCGGCGGCAATGAACAAAGCGGGAAACTCGTCAATCGCGAGCGGCACCTGGTCTTCGGGTATGCGGATGCCCTTCAGCTGGCTGCCGCGGATTCGCAGATCGGCTACCGGCTCTCCGCCAACCTCGCGGGCATTTTCCATGCTCAAATCAGCGCCCATCAGCTTGAGGATATTGATCACGCCAACCCGGGTCGGGTTCATGCCAACGTGTTCCAGCACCAGCTCCGATCCTGGCGCGATCGCCGCACCAACCAGAAAGAATGTGGCTGAGGAAATGTCTGCCGGGACATCGATATCGCAGGCGATCAGCTGGCCACCGCCGCGCAAGCGGATGGTGGCGCCATCTGTATTCACCGCATAGCCGAATCCGCGCAACATGCGTTCGGTATGATCACGGGTCGGCGCCGGCTCGGTCACAACCGTTTCGCCGTCGGCATAAAGACCGGCGAGCAACAGCGCGGACTTGACCTGGGCACTGGCCATCGGCATTTTGTATTCGATGCCGTGCAATGGCTGGCCGCCCTTGACCCTGAGCGGTGGACGTCCGCCTTCATTGGTATCGATACGCGCTCCCATCAGGCCAAGTGGTTCACTGACGCGCTTCATCGGGCGCTTGCTGAGCGATTCATCACCGATCAGCACGGAGTCAAAATTCTGTCCGGCCAGAATACCGGACATAAGCCGCATCGCGGTGCCGGAATTGCCCATGTCGAGCGGCTGGGCCGGCGGTCGCAGGCCGTGCAGACCGACACCCTGAATGGTCAGGCGTCCCTGTTCCGGCCCCATGGCCTGCACGCCCATGGCCCGAAACGCTGCAAGCGTGCACAGCACGTCTTCACCTTCCAGCAGTCCAGTGACGTGCGTTACGCCATCGGCCAGCGCGCCAAGCATGACGGAACGATGAGAAATCGATTTATCGCCTGCCACCCGCAGACGACCGCTGAATTGGCCGCCCGGTGAAACACGGTAATCCATACGTTTGCCTGTGTTGCTCACGATATCATTCTTTTTTCGAATCATTATTGATCAAGCTATCGCGGGCTGCCTTGGCACGCGCGAACAATTGCTGTAACCGGTCGCCATCGCTGCCGGCCACTGCTGCAATCAGGCTATCGAGTTCGGTGCGATACTGGTTCAGCATTTTAACCAGGGCCGTCTGATTGGCGAGGCTGATGTCGCGCCACATGACGGGGTCGCTTGAGGCGATGCGCGTGAAATCGCGAAAGCCGCCGGCTGCATAGGAAAATATCTCGCGTCGATCATCAAGCCGCGTTAGCAAGTCGACCAGTGCATAGGCCAGCAGGTGTGGCAGGTGACTGGTCGCCGCGAGTACCTCGTCATGATGCTCGACGCTCATTTCCGTGACATCGGCACCGGCGGCTTGCCACATGGCACGCACGCGTGCCACCGCCTCGGCCGAGTTCTCCGGCAATGGAGTCAGCACCACGCGTCGCCCGACAAACAGACTGGCAAACGACGACTCAACGCCAGAATGTTCGGTACCGGCGATCGGGTGACCGGGAACATAGCCGGCGAGCTTTGCGCCGAGTGCGTTATGTGCTGCCGCAACCACTGTGCCCTTCACGCTTCCGACATCGGTCAGCACCGTACTCTCGCCCAGATAGGGGGCAATTGCTGGAAATATTTCTGGCATGACTCCAACCGGAGTAGCCAGCACGACCATGTCCGCACCATTCACGGCCGCCGACAGCGAAGTTTCGATACGATCCACGACTCCCAGTTCGACGGCGCGCTGCAGGCTGGCGAGCGTGCGTCCGTAGCCTACGATCTCGACGACGTGACCGGCATCGCGCAGGGCACGCGCCAGCGAGCCTCCGATCAGACCGACACCGAGAATGGCAAGTCGATTGATCATGTGATCAGCGTCCCAGAACTGTTTTGAGCGCTGCCAGAAAGCGGGAGTTTTCTTCAGGCAGACCGATGGTGACACGCAGGTGTCGCGGCATGCCATAGCTGGCGATCGGCCGCACGATCACGCCTTGGTGCAACAGTGCATCATTAATCCGGGCCGCGTCTCCGACCTCCACGCAAATGAAGTTGCCGACTGAAGGGATGAACGCTAGATCCAGTCGGCGAAACCCGTCAGTCAGTTGTTGCATGCCGACGTGATTCAGTTGTCGGGTCCTGCGCAGGTGTTCATCATCGTTCAGGGCCGCCTGTGCCGCCGCCTGTGCCAGACTGTTCACATTGAATGGTGGCCGAATTCGATTCAGCAAGTCGGCCATTGCATGACTCGATATGCTGTAACCGACCCGCAAACCGGCCAGGCCGTAAACCTTGGAGAAGGTGCGCGCCACGATCAGGTTCGGAAAGTCACGCAACAGCAGGATGCCATCCGGATAATCTGGATTTTCGACATATTCGAAATACGCTTCATCGAGCACCACAATCACCCGCGGCGGAATTCGTTCCAGAAAACGGCGCAGACTTGCACGGTCGGACCACGTACCGGTCGGATTGCTCGGATTGGTTACAAACACCAACCTAGCCTTGTCGCTCACGGCCTGCGCCATGGCATCGAGATCATGACCCCAGTCACGAGCCGCTACCTCCACAGCTCGACCGCCAATGGCTTGCGTCAGGATTGGATACATCGCAAACGCATGCTGGGAGAAGACCACCTCGTCGCCCGGTGCCACAAAAATACGTGCGGCAAACTCGATGACATCACTCGACCCGTTGCCGAGCGTGATTTGTTCAGGGGCGACCTTGAGCTTGGACGCCAGTGCATGCTTCAGGGCAAAACCACCGCCATCCGGATAGCGTGCAATCTCGGGTAACGCGTTCTGGATGGCCGCCAGCGCCTTGGGGCTGGGACCAAGCGGATTCTCGTTCGACGCGAGCTTGATGGCATTGGTCACGCCCAGCTCACGCTCCAGCGCTTCGACCGGTTTGCCTGGAACGTAGGGAGTGAGCCCACGCACGCCTGCTGTGGCGAGGCTCAATACATCGATGGTCATAGTCAGAGTACGGCCTTCGGGTACGACCCGAGCCACTTGATGACCGAGGACCCTTTCTCGAGTTCGTCGAGCGCCTTGCGCACTCGCGTGTCCTGCATGTGACCGTCAATGTCCACGAAGAACACGTATTCCCACAATCCACGGCGTGACGGACGTGATTCGATCCGCGTCATGTTGATCTTGTGACGCGCGAGCGGCTCCAACAGCCGCATGAGGCTGCCGGTGCGGTTCGGTCCGGAAATCAGCAGGCTGGTCTTGTCGTCACCGCTTGGCAACGGATCGAGCCGACCGATGATGAGAAAGCGAGTAGTGTTGTCGGGCTCGTCCTCGATGTTCGAGGCCAGGACATGCAGTTCGTAGATTTCTGCCGCTGAACTGCCGGCGATGGCCACGGCCCTGGAATCACAGGCCACCAAACGCGCAGCCTCGGCATTGCTGGCCACGGAGACGCGATCGACGTCCGGCAGATTGGTATCCAGCCATTCGCGACACTGCGCAAGCGATTGCTGGTGCGACAATACGCGTTTCGCACCCTTGAGCGACTTCGCTTTGCTCAGCAGGTGATGATGGATACGCAGTTCAACCTCTCCGCAAATTCGCAGCGGCGAATCCATGAACATGTCGAGCGTATGATTGATCACGCCCTCGGTCGAGTTTTCGATCGGTACCACACCGAAATTGGCGGCGCCGGATTCGACCTCGCGGAATACGTCGGCTATGCCGCCCAGTGGCAACGTGGTCACCGAGTGGCCGAAATGCTTGAGTGCCGCGGCCTGAGTGAAGGTGCCTTCCGGACCGAGGAAGGCAATTTGCATCGGCTTTTCCAAAGCCAGGCACGCAGACATGATTTCGCGAAACAACCGCGCCATCTCCTCGGCTGACAACGGACCGGTATTGCGCTCAATCACCCGCCGCAGTACATCCACTTCGCGTTCCGGACGGTAGAAGTTCTCTTCACCGGCGGCCAGCTTGAGAGAGGCGATCTCCTGTGCGCAACTGGCGCGTTCACTGACCAGCTGCTGGATCATCTCGTCCAGCTGATCGATACGGTCGCGCAAGGCACGCAGCCGCGATGACGGCCTGGCGGGAGTGCGCGTCTTGCGCTTCATGATTAGAGCACGCGCACCATCAGCACACCGCCGATCGCGGCCACCTTCTGGCGCACATCTTCGGGCACCGGGTTGTCCAGATCCACGATTGTGTAGGCATAATCTCCGCGTGAACGATTGACCATGTCATGGATATTGAGCTTGGCATTGCCCAGCGTTTCGGAAATCTGTCCGAGCATGTTCGGGACATTGGCATTGGCCACGATCATGCGATGGGCCGACTCGCGCGGTGCCGCCACTTCCGGAAAATTCACGCTGTTGCGGACATTGCCGTTCTCGAGAAAATCCCTGACCTGCTCGGCCACCATGATGGCGCAATTGTCCTCGGCCTCGGCCGTGGAGGCGCCGAGGTGCGGCAGCGTAATCACGCGCTCGTGATTCTTGAGCAGGTTGGATGGAAAGTCGCACACGTACCCATAGACCTTGCCGTCCTTGATGGCGGCACTGACCGCGGCATCATCGACGATGCCTTCGCGGGCGAAATTCAGGATCACCACACCGTCCTTCATGAATTTCAGGCGCTCGGCATTGATCAGGCGCCTGGTCTGTTCAATCAACGGTACGTGGAACGTGACGAAATCAACCTGGCGCAATAGTTCATCGACACTGTTGGCCTTCTTTACATCCGAAGACAATTGCCAGGCCCCCTCTACCGTCAGGCCCGGATCGAAACCGATTACCTTCATGCCGAGCGACAAGGCAGCGTTGGCCACCAGCCGGCCGATGGCGCCAAGTCCGATGACGCCCAGGGTTCGCCCCGGCAGTTCGAAACCGGCGAAGTTTTTCTTGCCCGCCTCTACGGCCTTGCTGATTTCGGCGTCCGTGCCGGTGAGCCCTTGTGAGAATTGCCAAGCCGGACCGATATGGCGGATGGCCATCAGCATGCCGGCGATCACCAGTTCCTTCACCGCATTGGAATTGGCGCCCGGGGCATTGAACACCGGTATGCCAAGCTTGGTGAGTTTCTCGACAGGAATGTTGTTCACACCGGCGCCGGCGCGCCCAACCGCCTTGAGCGACTTGGGGATCTCCATGTCGTGCATCTTGAACGAACGCAGCAGGATGCCGTCCGGATCTTTCGTCTCGGATGACACCTGAAACAGGTCCTTCGGTAGCCGTTCAAGTCCGAGCGACGAGATATTATTGAGTGTCAGGATTTTGTGCATGGCCATCAGCCGTTCTTCTGCATGAAGTCTTTCATGTAGGCAATCAATGCATCAATGCCGGCCTCGGGCATGGCATTGTAGATCGAGGCGCGCATCCCCCCGACCGAACGGTGACCCTTGAGCTGCACCAGACCCGCGGCCTTGGCGCCCTTGAGGAACGGCTCGTCCAGCGTTTCGCTCTTGAGCGTGAATGGGACATTCATCCACGACCGGCAGCTGACGGCTACCGGATTCTTATAGTACCCGCCCGACGCGTCGATATAGTCATAAAGCTTCCTGGCCTTGCGTTCGTTGAGCGCGGCCATGGCCTGGAGTCCGCCTTTGCGCTTCAGCATGGCGAACACCAGCCCGGCGATATACCAGGCATAGGTCGGTGGCGTGTTGTACATTGAGCCGTTATCGGCGTGAATCTTGTAGTCGAACATCGACGGTGTGCCCGCCACGGTTTGTCCGAGGAGGTCGTCGCGCACGATCACCACCGTGAGTCCCGATGGACCGATATTTTTCTGGGCGCCGGCATAGATCAGGCCGAATTTTGTGACATCAATCGGCCGCGACAGAATGGTTGACGACATGTCCGCCACCAGTGGCACGTTGCCGGTGGCCGGCACATACGGATATTCGACCCCGCCAATGGTTTCATTCGGCGTGTAGTGCACATAAGCCGCATTCGGATCCAGTTTGAGCTCGCTTTGCAGCGGGACGTTGGTGAACCTGGATCCTTCGGAACTGCCGGCCAGATTGGCCTTGCCGTATTTCTTGGCCTCGCCGATAGCCTTCTTCGACCATTCGCCGGTGTGGAGGTAATCGGCCGAGGATTTGCCCCGCAGCAGGTTCATCGGCACCATGGCGAACTGCGCCGAAGCCCCGCCCTGCAGAAACAGCACCTTGTAGTTCGACGGAATGTTCATCAGTTCGCGCAGATCCGCTTCGGCCTGCTCGGCGATACTGATGAACTCCTTGCCGCGGTGGCTCATCTCCATCACCGATGTGCCACTGCCGTGCCAGTCGAGCATCTCGTCTCGCGCCTGCTGAAGCACTTCTTCCGGCAATACGGCCGGACCCGCACTGAAATTGAACACACGCGCCATTTGTTGTTTTACCTGAATATGTCCAGCCGATTGTGACCGCCACGACAGCTGTCGTGAACCCGTTACTCGCCTTCTTCCGACTCCGCTACCTTCTCCACGCCAGCCAGCTTCTCGCCCTCGCCAAGATCGATCAAGCGCACACCCTGGGTATTGCGTCCAACCACCGAAATTTCCTTGGTGCGGGTGCGAATCAGCACGCCGGCATCGGTGATGAGCATGATTTCATCTTCGTCCCCGACCAGCACGGCACCGATGACGGCGCCATTGCGTTCGCTCACCTGAATGGAGATCACGCCCTGGCCGCCACGATGATGCTTCGGATAGTCGGCAAGCGGCGTGCGCTTGCCGTATCCGTTGACGGTGGCGGTCAGGACCGTACGCTGTTCATCGTCTGCACCGCAAATAATCAGCGAGACCACTGATTGGCCGTCCTGCAGGGTAATGCCGCGCACCCCCTTGGCCTGCCGTCCCATTGGACGCACTTCTTCTTCCGGAAATCGCACAACCTTGCCGGCCGAACTGAACAGCAACAGGTCGCGCGTACCATCGGTAATGCCGACGCCCACCAGCGTATTGCCTTCCACCAGCTCAATGGCAATGATGCCGCTCGGGCGCGGACGCGAAAACTCCACCAGCGCCGTCTTCTTGACCGTACCGTCGGAGGTGGCCATGAACACGGTCTTGCCCTCTTCGTACTCGCGCACCGGCAGGATGGCGGTAATCTTTTCGCCTTCAGCCAGCGGCAGGAGGTTGGCAATGTGCTTGCCGCGCGCACCGCGACCGGCCTGCGGTACTTCATAGACCTTGCGCCAGTAGACACGGCCACGGCTCGAGAAACACATGATGGTGTCGTGGGTGCTGGCGATCAGGAGTTTCTCGACAAAATCCTCTTCCTTCACCGACGTCGCGGTCTTGCCGCGTCCGCCGCGGCGTTGCGCGCGGTAGGCGCTAAGCGGTTGCGACTTGATATAGCCGGCATGCGACAGCGTGACCACCACGTCTTCATCCGCGATCAGGTCCTCGACGCTCAAATCGATCGCCTCGTCGCGTATTTCGGTGCGGCGTTTGTCGCCGTACTGGTCACGCACCTGGGTCAGCTCGTCACGAATCACGCGCATCAGGCGATCGGTCGAGCGCAGGATCTCGAGCAGATCGGCAATGGTGGCGAGAATCTCCTTGTACTCGGCGCGGATCTTTTCCTGCTCAAGGCCGGTGAGTTTCTGCAGGCGCATGTCGAGGATCGCCTGTGCCTGGGTCTCCGACAACCGATAGCCTTGCTTCGTCAGCCCAAAACCGGCCTCCAGGCCTTCCGGCCGTGACAGGTCGCTTTCCGTGCGTTCCAGCATCTCGGTCACGATCTTGGCCGGCCAGGCGCGCTCCATCAGGCCATGCTTGGCCTCTTCGGCGTTTGGCGAAGCCTTGATGAGCGCGATCATCGGGTCGATGTTCTCAAGCGCAACCGCCAGGCCTTCGAGGATGTGGGCACGATCGCGCGATTTGCGCAGACTGAACAGGGTGCGGCGGGTGACCACTTCACGGCGATGACGGACGAAGGCCTCGATGATCTGTTTGAGGTTCAGGGTCTTCGGCTGGCCGTTTTCCAACGCCACCATGTTGATGCCGAATACGCTTTGTAACGCGGTGTGCTGATACAAATTGTTCAGAATGACATCGGCCACTTCGCCGCGCTTCAACTCGATCACCATGCGCATGCCGGACTTGTCCGATTCGTCGCGCAGCTCGCTGATGCCCTCGATCTTTCCGTCACGCACCAGCTCGGCAATTTTCTCCAGCAGGCGCGCCTTGTTGACCTGGTATGGCAGTTCCGAAACGACAATCGACTGGCGACCGCCACGCTTTTCGTCCACCTCGATTTCGACCCGCGCCCGTACCGTGACCCGGCCGCGCCCGGTGCGATAGGCTTCACGGATACCGGTCCGACCAAAGATGATGCCGGCGGTCGGGAAGTCCGGACCCGGCACAAGCTGCATCAACTCGTCGATGGCGATCGATTCGTTGTCGATGTAGGCGAGACAGGCATTCACGATCTCGGTGAGATTGTGGGGCGGGATGTTCGTGGCCATGCCGACCGCGATACCCGAAGAACCGTTGATCAACAGGTTCGGGAGGCGCGCCGGCATCACCACCGGCTCGAGTTCCTTGCCGTCGTAGTTCGGCACCAGGTCGACGGTTTCCATCTCGATGTCGGCGAGCAATTCCGAGGCGAGCTGGGTCATGCGGCATTCGGTATAGCGGTAGGCCGCCGGCGCGTCGCCGTCGATCGAGCCGAAGTTNNTAGCGCATGGAAAAATCCTGCGCCATGCGCACCAGCGCATCGTAGGTGGCGGTGTCGCCGTGCGGATGGAACTTGCCGAGCACTTCACCGACGATGCGCGCGCACTTCACATACGGCCGGTTCCAAACATTATTGACCTGATGCTGGGCATAGAGGATGCGGCGATGCACCGGTTTCAGCCCGTCGCGCACGTCCGGCAGCGCCCGACCAACAATCACGCTCATGGCGTAATCGAGGTACGACTGGCGCATCTCCTGCTCAAGATTGACGGGGATGGTTTCTTTTGCGAACTGTTCCATGTGCTGCGCGGTGGCCGGATGCGAAAATTGTATGTAACTTACTGATTATTATCGTTTATAAGTTGGCGTCGGCAACAAGCCCGGCTACCTTTAAGAAAGGCGCATTTTAGCATGGGCAGTCCCAGTTCTGCACACGAATATCGGCTTGCAAAAAAGGGCTCAGCCACCCATCAGGATGGCCATTTTGGTCGAGTCCGGTTTCAGCACCACACCCCGTTCAGTGACGATGGCGTCAATCAGTTCGGCCGGGGTCACATCAAATGCCGGGTTCCAGGCATGCGCGCCCTCGGGCGCGATACGGGAACCACCGGCAGTCAGCACCTCGGATTCGGTGCGCTGCTCAATCGGAATGTGCGCCCCGTCCCGCGTGGCCATGTCCACGGTGCTGGTCGGCGCCACCACCATGAATTTCACGCCGTGATGCCGGGCCGTGATGGCCGCAGTGTAGGTACCGATTTTGTTGGCGGTGTCACCGTTGGCCGCAATGCGATCAGCACCGACGATTACCCACTGCACGCGCCCTTGCTTCATGAGCAGTGCAGAGGCCGAATCGGCCAGCAATGTGACCGGTATACCTTCCTCGACCATCTCCCATGCCGTCAGGCGTGCACCCTGCAGCCACGGCCGGGTCTCGTCGGCATACACGGCAGTGATCCGCCGGGCAGCATAGGCGGCCCGAACGACGCCGAGTGCGGTGCCATAACCGCCGGTGGCCAGCGCTCCGGTATTGCAATGGGTCAGCACACCGCTGCCGGTTTCAATCAGCGCCGCACCCAGCTCGCCCATTCGGTGGTTGGCGGCAATGTCTTCGGTATGAATTCGACTGGCTTCGGCCAGTAGCGCCGGCACCGGATCACCGGTGAGCCCGGCCGTGAACGTGCGCATGCGCTCGACAGCCCAGCGCAGATTCACTGCGGTAGGTCGCGCCTCCGCGAGCATGGCCAGATCGGGTTCCAGCAACTTGCGCCAGTGTGCGGCGTTCTCGGCGTACCGGGCACCGGCCGCCAGCACCACGGCGTAGGCGGCGGTAATGCCGATCGCCGGCGCGCCGCGCACCACCATTTCGCGAATGGCGCGAACCGCTTCCGGCAGGGTCTGGATCATCAGGTGCTCAGTGTGTTCCGGCAGGCGTCGCTGATCGATCAACCGGATTCGGTAATCAGTCCACTCAACGGCCCGAATTCGGTCGTAGGGAATGGCGGACGGGGAATGAGCTTCGGTCATGTTGGCATCCGGTCAGGCATCGTGGCGGCAAAAACTACCACAGCCACCCCTCGCCTGCACCGTCGAAATCCATTATCGTGTCGCCACCATGTGTCGCTGCAGCATATGACCACCGCACAACCTGTTGATACCTTAATCCATGCCCGCTGGATCATCCCGGTCGAACCGGATGACACAGTTCTCGAGCATCACAGCATTGCCATCCAGAACGGCCGGATCCACGACATCCTGCCCAGTCAGACGGCACGAACGCGATACCGCAGCGCGAATGAACACACGTTAACCACGCATGTACTGATTCCCGGGCTGATCAACGCCCACACCCACGCCGCCATGACGCTGTTCCGGGGGCTGGCCGACGACCTGCCCCTCATGGACTGGCTGCAGCACCACATCTGGCCGGCCGAGGCAAAGTGGGTCAGTCCGGAATTCGTACGCGACGGCACCATGCTGGCGGTCGCGGAAATGCTGCGCGGCGGCACGACCTGCTTCAACGATATGTATTTCTTTCCCGAGGCCACAGCCCTGGTCGCGCGGGATCTGGGTATCCGTGCGGTAATCGGACTTATCGTGCTGGATTTTCCGACCGCCTATGCCCAGTCTCCCGATGAGTATCTGGACAAGGGTCTGCGGTTGCACGATGCCTGGCGGCACGAACCCCTGATCACGACAGCATTCGCACCGCATGCCCCGTACAGTGTGTCCGATACCCCACTGCGCCATCTCCGTACGCTCAACAACGAACTCAATCTGCCCTTGCACATGCATGTGCACGAAACCGCCCATGAAGTCGAGGAACAGAAGTCGCGCACCGGGCAGCGACCGCTGGCGCGCCTGGATGCGCTCGATCTCGTTGACCCGGCCTTCGTGGCCGTGCACATGACCCAGCTGACTGACCTCGAGATTGCCCGCCTCGCCGAGCTGCGCGCCAACGTGGTGCACTGCCCGGAATCGAACCTCAAGCTGGCGAGCGGATTTTGTCCGGTACACAAGCTGCTGAGCGCCGGCATCAATGTGGCACTCGGCACCGACGGGGCGGCCAGCAACAATGACCTGGACATGCTGGGGGAAATGCGTACCGCGGCTCTGCTGGCCAAGGCGGTCAGTGGCGAAGCCACGGCCCTGCCGGCACACACCGCGCTACGCATGGCAACCCTCAATGGCGCGCGTGCGCTGGGTCTGGATGCCGAAACCGGCTCGCTACAGCCCGGCAAGGCTGCTGATCTGGTGGCCGTGGACCTGTCGACACTGGCCAGCCAGCCGGTTTTTCATCCGGCCTCCCAACTTGTTTACACCGCCACCCGGGACCAGGTGTCCGATGTCTGGGTCCAGGGCCATCCACGAGTACGAAACAGCCGATTGATCGATATCGACCCCGCCGGCCTCCTGCAAAAAGTGACTGCCTGGCGCGAACGGCTGGCTGAACGCGCCTGATCACAGCCCCACCCGTCTGCCCCGACCTGCCCGACCTCAGACGTCTATAGTCTAAGTAACTTCAAGCCGACAGGGGTGCCTGACGGCGCCCTGAGATTTCGCGCATGCGTCAGCCAGATTCACCAGAGACCCGCTCCTCGCCGGGGCTGCCTCAGACGGCCGAGCCGGCAGATCGCCCCTCTCTGTGGCATTCCGGTTTGGGCAGTATTCGTGGTCGCATGCGCGCGGCCATTGTCGTTTTCGCCCTGATCATGCTGCTCATTTCGCTGACGGCCCAATGGCACGTTGATCAGAGCGCAGACACTGGTGCATTGGCGCCGAACGATCGCCTCGAACTGCGCCAGATTCTTTTCAAAATCGGCTCCGACCTATGGTCTGCCGAAACTTCATTGCAAGGTTACCTGCTCAATCCGGGCGCCGAAGGCCGTGATGCCACACAGGCCGCCCTGACTGAAATCCAGAAAGACATTGATGCGCTGTCGGCCATCAACTGGACCGAGGCAACATCCCGGCGGGAACGAACGCTCACCGAGATGCGAGAGGAGCTGGACTCTCTGCAACAGCAAATCACAAAAGTAATGGCCATCCGTGTCGACGCCAGCAAACTCTATCCGGCACTGAGTGAGCTCATAGCCCAGACCCTGCCGTTGACCATGGAATTCAGGGATTATTCCGGTCAGGCCATGCAGGACAGCCTCGATCATTGGGAACTCAGCGGACAGCCGGAAATCTATCGCCGGTTTGGTGAGGCCCGCTATCACTGGGTGGTGATCTCAGGCAATTTCCGCGCCTACATCATGGCGCATCTGGGCATTCTGGTGGGCGATACCCCATCCAACCTGAAGCAACTGCGCGCACTGATTTCGGATTCGCTGAACACCGTGAATGTCGAACTGGTGAAGCTGAACGAGCTTTCTCGGCGCGGGCAATTGCAGCTGGTGCAAGACGATGCCCTCGTCAACATGGTGCGCATCCTTCGTGATTGGCGGCAATTCTTCCTGCATGCCGACTCTATTTATACCGCCCGCGATTGGCGTTCGGACGTGCCTCTATTAAGGGATGAAGTCGGGCCCCGCTTCCACCGACTCTGGCGATCAACGGAAATGCTACAGGCGGATCTGGAGCAAATGTCGGAACACAAAGCCGACGCCATGACGTCCGTCAGTGACCGTCTTTCGCGGATCATCTGGATGATCACAGCCGCCGTCATTGGCCTGACCTTGCTGGGATACGGCATCTTTGAGCGCGCAGTCAGGCGGCCAATTCGTGACGTGGCGCAGGCCTTGAAAGACGAATCGCTTGGCCAGGGCACGAGCACGCTGCGCAAAACCGACATGGTCGAAACCCGCGACCTGATCGAGGCCTTCGATTACATGCGTCAGCAAGTGGCGTCACGCCAGCAACGGCTGGAATCGATCCTGCATAACGCCGCGGAAGGCATTCTCACGTTTGACGACCGTGGCCAGATTGAAACCAGCAATCCGGCCGCGCAACGCTTGTTCGGGTGGGACACCCTGCCGTCCTCCGGGTTATACATCCAAGAGATCCTGGCCCCGCGACAGGAGCAGGACGCCGAGGAATACATTTTTACATTGCGGCAGTTGCAGTTTGACGGGCTTACCGGCAAGACCGGTGAAATCACCGCCGTGCATTCCAAGGGTTGGGTCTTCCCGCTGTCGATCAAGATCAGCCCGGTGCAACTCCGCGACCGGCGCCTCTATACGGCGTTGGTCGAAGACATCAGCGAGCGCCGTGCACTGATGGCACATTTGCGCGCCGCGGCCGAGCACGACGGACTGACCGGCCTGCACAACCGTAACTACTTCACACACGAACTGGAGCGTGTGGTCGAACGGGTCAACCGCTCCAACCAGCATTGCGCCCTGCTGTACATCGACCTGGACAATTTCAAGTACATCAACGACACGCTCGGCCATGCCGCCGGAGACCGCCTGCTGATCGAAACCAGCGAGATTCTCGGCAACCGGGTCCGTGGCGGAGATCTGCTGTGCCGGCTCGGCGGTGATGAATTCACCGTATTGCTTTACGACACCCGGCCCGAGGAAATTCAGGCCATCACCGAATCCTTCCGGTCTGCCCTGGCCGAGCACCATTTCTGGTACGGGGCGGAACAGCTGGACATGAGCTGCTCGATCGGCGCCGCCATGATCCATGCCGGCACACGGACCGCCGAAGAAGTGCTGTCACGTGCGGATTTCGCCTGTCACATGGCCAAGCGTCAGGGCCGGAATTGCGTGCATGTCTTCGAAGACCGCGATGTGGCCAACGTGGCGATGATCAGTCAGGACATGGGCTGGTCGCGGCGCATCCGCGATGCTATCGAGAATGATCGCTTCGTACTGGTAATCCAGCCTATCCAGGAAACCCGGCACCGGAGCGTCACCTTGCACGAAGTGCTGGTGCGCATCCGTGACGATGTTGGCGGCACGATCATGCCGAGCGGCTTCCTGCCGGTCGCGGAACGATTCGGCCTGGCCGCCGAGATCGATCGCTGGGTCATTCAACACTCGATTGTGGCTTTGGCCGCAATCCGCCGGCATGAACCGCACTGGCGCTTTGCGATCAACCTGTCCGGCGCCTCACTGGGCGACAAGGATCTGGCCAATATGATTCGCCAGAAACTCGAGGCCAGTGATCTGGAGCCCTCGGCACTGACCTTCGAGATCACCGAAACCATGGCCATCGCCGACATCGACAAAGCCGAACGGCTGTTGAGTCAGATCAAGGAAATCGGCTGCGCCACGGCACTTGATGATTTTGGCAGCGGCATGTCTTCGTTTGCCTACCTGCGGGACCTGCCGGTGGATTACGTCAAAATCGACGGCCGCTTTGTCAGCAAGATGGCACACGATCCCGTCGATGAGGCAATGGTGCGGGCGATGAACGACATTGCGCATGCACTGGGCAAGCAGACGGTGGCCGAGTATGTCGAAAACGAGGCCATCCTGACCAAACTCGTGGACCTGCAGGTGGATTTCCTGCAGGGATACCATATCGGTCGACCGGTGCCGTTAACGGTGCCGAAAACGCCACGCCACAGCAACGAGCCGCTGCAACCGCGCCTGCATTGATCGGTCGCCGGCTCCCCGCGATCGTGTCCGGCTGTGGCATAATCCCCAGCTAGACAGTTGATGGATTTTCGATTGACCCGTGACTCACGCCCAGACCAACGTCGACCCGGACGAAATCGCCAAGTTTGAAAAACTGGCCGCCCGCTGGTGGGACCCGACCAGCGAATTCAAGCCGCTGCATGAGATCAATCCGCTGCGCCTGGCGTGGATCGACGCGCGGGCGAAACTCGCCGGCCAGCACGTGCTGGACGTCGGTTGTGGCGGTGGCATTCTCGCCGAGTCCATGGCGGCGCTCGGCGCCCGGGTCACCGGCATCGATCTCGGCGAGGCACCGCTGGCGGTGGCGCGCTTGCACCTGAAAGAAAGCGGACAGAACGTCGAGTATCGCAAGGTGGCAGCCGAAGCGCTGGCACACGAGCGGCCCGGCGCCTTCGATGTCGTCACCTGCCTCGAAATGCTGGAGCACGTGCCGGATCCGGCGGCCACCGTCGCGGCCTGCGCGCAGCTGGTGAAACCCGGTGGGCAGGTATTCTTCTCCACCATCAACCGCAATCCGAAGTCATGGCTGTTTGCCATTGTCGGTGCCGAATACGTTCTGCGGTTACTGCCGCGCGGCACGCATGATTATATGAAGTTCATCCGGCCCTCGGAGCTGGAACGCTGGTGCCGGCATGCCGGCTTGCAGGTGCGCGAATTAACCGGCATGCATTACAACCCGCTCTCCCAACGCTACACTCTGGGAACGGGTGTGGACGTCAATTACCTGCTCCACGCCGAGCGCGTGGCCGACTGATCATGCCGATCCGCACAGTCCTGTTCGATCTCGACGGGACACTGGCCGACACCGCGCCCGATCTCGGCTTTGCACTGAACACCCTGCTCGCCGAACACAGTCTGCCCGCACTCCCCGATGCCACGATCCGCCCGGTGGCCTCGCATGGTGCGGCCGCACTCATCGAACTGGGTTTCAGCATCGATCGTACCGATCCACGCTTTGCTCCATTGCGTGAACGCTTTCTCGACATCTACCGCAACAACCTCACACGCGAGACCCACCTGTTTCCGGGCATGCCGGAACTGCTCGATGCCCTGCCGGTACGCGACATTAACTGGGGAATCGTCACCAACAAGCCGGCGTTCCTCACCGATCCCCTGGTCAGCGGCCTCGGCATTGCCGAGGATGCCGTGTGTGTGGTGAGTGGCGACACCACCACGAACCGCAAACCCCATCCCGAACCAATGCTGCATGCCTGCCGGCTCGCGGGCCGCCGCGCCGAGGAGTGCCTGTATGTCGGCGATGCACAACGCGACATCGAGGCCGGACGGGCCGCCGGGATGAAGACACTGGTCGCCCTGTTCGGCTACATTGGGGATCACGATCAACCGGAAACCTGGGGGGCCGATGGCATGATTCGCAAACCCTCCGACATTCTCGACTGGCTGGACTGATCATGGACAGCGGACTGATCCTGATCTTTTTGTTTGGCGCGGGCTCGGGCCTGGTGCTTGGCTGGCTGTTCGCGGCTTTGCGCAGCCAGAAGCGTCTGGCCGAATTGTCCACCACCCTTGAGCTTGAACGCCGCCAGTCCGCAGAACGTGTCGCGGAAGTCGAGAAGACGATCGCCGCGCTCTCCGGCGAGGCTCTGCGCCAGAACAGCCAGACTTTCCTGCAACTCGCCGAAGCGACACTCAAGCAGTTTCATGTCCAGGCCAAAGGCGACCTGGAACAGAAGGAAAAGGCAGTTGAGAATCTGGTCAAACCCATCCGCGAAGCACTGGAAAAAACCGAACAGCAGGTGCGGACCATGGAAAAGGAACGCAAGGAAGCGTACGGCTCACTCAGCAAGCATCTCGAAACCCTCGCGCAAACCCAGCAGTTGTTGCATGGCGAGACTTCGAAACTGGTGACTGCCTTGCGCCGTCCGGAAGTCCGTGGTCAGTGGGGTGAACTGACCCTCAAGCGGCTGGCCGAGCTGGCCGGCATGGTGGAGCACTGCGATTTTTATCAGCAGCAATCGGTCGACACGGAAGAAGGCCGGCAGCGCCCGGACATGGTGGTGCGCATGCCGGACGGGCGCGAGATCGTGGTCGACGTGAAGACCCCGCTCGATGCCTACTTGAACGCGGTTGAGGCCACGGACGATGCCGCGCGTACCCGCTACCTTGAACATCATGCCCGCAAGCTGCGCGAACGCGTACGCGAACTGGCCGGCAAGGCCTACTGGAACCAGTTTGAGCGTGCCCCGGACTTTGTCGTGCTGTTTATTCCCGGCGACCAGTTTCTGGCCGCTGCCCTCGACATTGACCGGTCTTTGCTGGAAGACGCTCTTAAGCAGCAGGTGATACTCGCCACGCCAACCAGCTTCGTGGCCCTGCTGCGTGCCGTCGCCTACGGCTGGCGCCAGGAACAGCTGGCCGCAAATGCCGACCGCATTCGCGAGTTGGGGGAAGATCTCTATCAACGCCTGGCGACTTTTACCGAACACCTGGCCCGGGTCGGCACGAGCCTGGAAGCCAGCGTCGGCGCCTACAACAAGGCGGTGGGCTCGCTCGACAGCAAGGTGCTGCCGGGGGCGCGTAAATTCGTGGAAATGGGGGTGACCCCCAAAAAAGCCCTGGAACCGGCTGCCCCGATCGAAACCGCGCCGCGGAGCGTTCCGCCAGCCAGGTAAAAACGCATCCAGTTCCATTGTCTATAATGGGTTAGCAGGCTTTCCTGCACTGGAACACTAATTGTGAGCGCCCCACTCCCGACTGCCGAGGTGAATACGACCAAGGCGTTGCCACTCATTCTGCTCGTGGAAGACTCCATGACGTCCATGGAGCTCATTTCGCGTGACCTGCGGGAACACTACTCGCTGCTGCATGCCCACGATGGCGAGGAGGCCTGGCAACTGCTGCTGCGGGCATCGAATGTGGATTTGGTCGTCACCGATGTCCAGATGCCGCGGGTATCCGGCCAGGAATTACTGACCCGCATCCGCCAATCCGACAATCCAAAGATCCGGTCGCTTCCGGTGATTGTCATGACGACTGCCAATGACAATGCCGAAAAACATCTGGCCTTTCTCAATGGAGCCAATGACTTTCTGAACAAACCAGTCGATCCATTGGAGCTGCAGGCCCGTATCCGTGTGCATCATCGCCTCACGCACACCATCCGCGAACTGGAGGAGAGCAAGAAGGCGCTCGCGGAACTGGCCACAACCGATGCCCTGACCCAACTGAAAAACCGCCGGCTGTTTTACGCCCAGGCGGAACAGAATCTCGCTGACTGCCGACGAAATGAGCGCGACATGTCAGTGCTGGTG
Organism: Proteobacteria bacterium UBA6908; assembly: GCA_002451085.1. GTDB lineage: Bacteria > Pseudomonadota > Gammaproteobacteria > Acidiferrobacterales > UBA6901 > UBA6901. The sequence goes on from DKBE01000041.1 coordinate 28,679, forward strand.
CTGGATATCGACCATTTCAAGAAAGTCAACGACACCTACGGACATCATACCGGAGACGAGGTACTGATCCGGGTGGCGAAATTGCTAAGTCGCATGGTGCGGGCCGTGGATACAGTGGCCCGGTTCGGCGGCGAAGAGTTCGCCGTGCTGATGCCGGAAACCAACAAGCTTGGCGCTGCCGTGCTGGGCGAACGCATTCGCTCGGTCATCGAGAAGGAGCATATCGTCGTGGACGGCCAAACCATCGCAGTGACAGCCAGCCTCGGCATCGCCACCCTGGCCGCCGAACAGGTAGAGTCCATTGACCAGTTGCTGAGTATTGCCGATCGACGCCTGTATCTGGCCAAGAACGGTGGCCGCAATCGCATCTGCATCAGCGATGACGGCCGCTCACGTTTCAACTGACATGCCCGGACCGGGGCTGAGTTACTTGCTGAGCTTCTTCTCAACGGCCTTGCGCGTTGGCTCGGTCGCTTCGTGTATGACCTCGCGGGTGGTTTCCACGGCCTGTCCCGTCTCTTCCTTCACGCGCTCGACAACATCTGCTTCGTAGGGATTGCTGAGTAACGGCTTGTGGCGCCCGAAATTGATGCCCAGATGAAAGGCAATCAACGCTCCCAACGCAAAGCCAATGACAAACTTTTTCATGCTTCCTCCTGACAGGGTTGTTGTCCGCATGATACTGGCATTTTTCCCACGCCGTCACCTGCCGGACGCTCCGCTGATCGTTTCGGACCTGAGCGAACATCTCGGCAAGACGCCCAATCACTGTCCGGTTAGAATGCACAGACTACGGAATGAACCGCATGCACTACGAACATCCGCCTGCCAACCTGCTTGCCAATCGCGTCATACTGATCACCGGTGCCGGTGACGGTCTCGGACGCGCGGCGGCACTGGCCTGCGCACAACACGGCGCCACGGTCATCCTGCTTGGCCGTACTCAAAAGAAGCTGGAAGCCGTCTATGACGAGATTGAACAAACTGGCGGACCCACACCCCTGCTGATGCCGGCAGACCTGAGCAAGGCCGGCCTGTCCGACTATGGTCAGATCGCCCAGGCCATCCACTCCCAGTTCGGCCGGCTGGATGGCTTGCTACACAGCGCCGTCGAGCTGGGAACGCTTACGCCCCTTTCGATGTACGACCTCGATAGCTGGATGCGTGTCATGCAAGTGAACCTCAATGCCCCCTACCTGCTGACCCGCGCCTGTCTCGAGGTGCTCGGAAAATCGCCGGACGCCTCGGTGGTTTTCACTTCCTCCGACGTGGCCCGCCACGGACGCGCCTACTGGGGGGCCTATGCGGTGGCCGGCGCCGCGCTCGAGAACCTGGTGAAAATCTGGAGCCACGAGCTGCGCGCCAATACCCGGATCCGCCTCAACACCCTGGACCCGGGTGCTGTCCGGACCGGTTTGCGCGCCCGCGCCTATCCGGGCGAAGACGCTTCCCGTCTGCCGCCACCGGAGGCGGTCATGCCCGCATATCTCCATCTACTGGGCCCGGATAGCCGCGACATCACCGGTCAGGCCCTCGACACAAACCCAGACTGACTCCGCGTCTTTATCAGTGCCGCCGGGGATCCCATGAGCGTGGACGCCCCCATGGCGGTGTGTGATCATGTCCGCATGGAACCGTCCCTGATCGATCCTTTCCGCCGGCAAATTCAATATGTGCGCCTGTCGGTAACGGATCGTTGCGATTTACGCTGCAGCTATTGCCTGCCCCAGGGGTTTCGCGACTTCGAAGACCCGGAACATTGGCTGACCTTCGACGAAATCGAACGCGTCATGCAGGCGTTTACTGAACTCGGCGTACAGCGTGTTCGTATTACCGGGGGTGAACCGCTCTCGCGCGGTCGACTGCCGGAACTGGTATCACGACTTGCGAGACTTCCGGGTCTCCATGATCTTTCGCTCAGCACCAACGCCACCCGGCTGCGCCGGCAGGCTGCCGCACTGAAAGCGGCCGGGATCACCCGCCTGAATGTCAGCCTGGATTCCTTAAACCCGGAGCGATTTGCAGAAATCACCGGCGGCGGATCGCTGGACGATGTCCTGGACGGGCTTGCCGCGGCACGCGAGGCCGGATTCACACCGATCAAGATCAACATGGTGGTGATGAAGGGCAGCAACGATGACGAGATCAGCGCAATGGTTCGTTACTGCATTGAGCACGACTTTACATTGCGCTTCATCGAAACCATGCCAATGGGCGACACCGGACGCGCCGCCAGTGGCCAATACCTCGACCTGAAAGAGGTTCGCCACCAGCTGGAGCGCGAGTTCACCCTGTTGCCCGCCACCATGCAAGGCGGAGGCCCGGCCCGGTATGTTCAGGTGGCCGGTACGGCGCTGCGGATCGGTTTTATTACCCCCATCTCCCAGCATTTCTGCGATACCTGTAACCGCGTACGCGTGGCAGTCGACGGCACACTCTTTACCTGCTTGGGGCAAAACGATCAGACCGCGCTGCGGCCATTGTTGCGATCGGGAGTCTCACTGGAAACACTGAAGGAAACCATTCGTGCAGCAATCGCCCGGAAACCGGAGCGACATCACTTCGTTACTGAACCAGGGAAAGTGATCCGGTTTATGTCCTACACCGGCGGTTGACCAATACTGCCACACCCGCCTAGCGGCGGGTCATGGCATTCAGCAGTTTGTCTTCAAGCTCGATGCGCACAGCCAACTCCTCGCCGAGTTGTGACAGGTCCGTGCCAAGCTCGTCGAGCATCGTGCAGTGATCCTCGCAGTCGTACTTGTCATTGAAATCGAGCGCGGAATCGGTGGTATCGGCAATGCGCGAGTAGATCTGGGCCGCCAGGTCGGAAACTTCCTTGCGTCGTTCCTTGCCTTCGACAATACGCTCGTAAAGGGCGAAGTGGCCGGCGGCAACATAGTCGACCAGGATCTGGCAAAACTCCTGCAACAGTTTCTGCACCGGCTTGTCGGCCGTATAGGGCTCAATGCCGGCCAGGCGGCAAAACGTGGCCAGCATTTCCGTGCGTTCGTTAATGAGCTTGGCCACCAGGTCGCTGCTGTGACTACGCCGCTCCTTGGTAACAGGTGTCGTGGTGTTGCTCATCCCCTCTCCTTCATGGCCGGGCCGGCGGCCCTGTCAGTGTGATTCGATTTTCAGTATATGTGCAGGTCTGGGGGCGATCAACCGGACCACTGGGTACGGCGACCCCATCCGATTCACGAAGCGAATACACCAACCCCCTGTATCAGAACGGCATGCCGGGCAAACGACCCTTGAGCCCGCGTAACATCTTCTGCATGCCACCTTTTCCGAACCGTTTCATCATGGTCTGCATTTCCGTGAACTGCTTGAGCAACCGGTTCACGTCCTGGACCTGGGTACCGGAACCGGCGGCAATGCGGCGCTTGCGCGAACCGCGGATAATGTCCGGCTTACGGCGTTCCGCGGGTGTCATGGAGTTGATTATGGCCACCAACCGATTCATCTGTTTCTCGCCCTGCTGCAGCTGCTCGGCATCCGGTGTCTTGGGCAGGCCTGGCATTTTGTCCATGAGGCTGGCGATACCGCCCATCTTTTCCATTTGCAGCAACTGGTCGCGGAAATCTTCCAGATCGAATCCGGATCCTTTGGAAATTTTACGGGCCAGCTGCTGGGCCTTGTCCTGATCGACCGTCCGTTGCGCCTGCTCGACCAGGGAGAGCACATCGCCCATGCCGAGAATGCGCGACGCCAGACGCTCGGGATGAAAAGGCTCGAGCGCATCAGTCTTCTCGCCAACACCCAGAAACTTGATTGGCTTGCCGGTGACTTGCCGCACGGACAGCGCCGCGCCGCCTCGTGCATCACCGTCGGTCTTGGTGAGAATGACACCCGTCAACGGCAGTGCCTCGTTGAAGACCTTGGCGGTGTTGACCGCATCCTGACCGGTCATGCTGTCGACCACGAACAGGGTTTCCACCGGATTGAGGATAGACTGCAGCGCGCGAATCTCTTCCATCATTGGCGCATCCACATGCAATCGGCCGGCGGTGTCGACAATCAAGACATCGCTGGCGCTGACCCGGGCCTGCTCCAGTGCGGCGCGGGCAATGTCGGCCGGCTTCTGGTCTGGTTGACTCGGAAAAAACTGTGCTCCCACCTGGCTGGCCAGCCGCTGCAGCTGCTCGATGGCTGCCGGCCGATACACGTCGCCACTGACCAGCATGACTGATTTCTTCTCGCGCTCGATCAGATAACGAGCCAGCTTGGCCGTGCTGGTGGTCTTGCCAGAACCCTGCAAGCCGGCCATCAGCACGACTGCCGGCGGGCGCACAGCGAGGTGGAGACGCTCGTTGTGTTCACCCATCAGGGCCACCAGCGCGTCGTACACAACCTTGATCACGGCCTGGCCGGGAGTCAGGCTGGTCAGAACGTCCTGGCCGACGGCCTTGCTGCGGACGTCGTCAATGAATGTTTTCACCACCGGCAAGGCAACATCGGCTTCCAGCAAGGCCATGCGTACTTCACGCAGGGCCTCGGCGATGTTGTCTTCGGTCAGCCGGGCTTCGCCGCGCAGACGCTTGAGCGTGGTTTGCAGACGGCCGGTCAGATTCTCAAACATGGCGGTTTCCGGGTTCGGTAGTCATCACAGCGTTAATACCATATCACGCCGGAATGCCTGCAACGGACGGTCCGGGATTCGGGCGTGGATTTCAGCCAGGATGGATTCTTCTTCCCCCGGCATCAGATGCGTAATATAGATGGGCACAGCATGATTCAGTTTGCGCAGGTCGTCAGCCAACAGGCGCGGGCACAGGTGTCCGGACGCACGGGCAAGGTCTTCCTCGATATCCTGAAACGATGTTTCGATGATGACGTGAGCCAGATTGTGGCAGGCGTTGAGTTCCTGCCAGAAGGCATCCGTGGACGTTGTATCGCCACTGAAGGCCAGACTGGCCTGACCGCTGTCCATCAGGTACCCGACCGCCGGGATGCTGTGCGTCACCGGGATCGCACGGAAGTTTCGGCCGTTGATCGTCACGGTGACGCCCGGTGACAGCGGCTCGTAACGCAGGTACGGACGATCGCGCGACGGAATGGCGGTAAAATCCGGCCACAACGCATCGTTAAAGAGATGCTGGCGCAATACCGCCAGTGTCGGCTCCTGGGCGTGCACGACCAGCGGCCGCTCACGGCGACCGCCGACGCTGTCGAGCAGAAACGGGATGCACGTCACGTGATCGAGGTGGGCGTGCGTCAGAAAGACGTGGTCGATGTCAGCCATGGCCGATAGCGTCAGATCGGCAACACCGGTTCCGGCATCAATCAGCACGTCCTGATCCACCAGCAGCGACGTGGTGCGTGCGCCATTACCGATCCCGCCACTGGATCCGAGCACCCTGATTTGCATCATGCCCCCGTTAAGCGTGATCGCCTAGCGATCCTCTTCATCACTATCGAAAACTGTGCCATGCTGCGGGCATCCATCGGCGATCCAATTCGGCATTATGACCAAGACTCTCCTTGCCTTGCCAGCCATGGCACTGTACCTGGGCGCCGCGGGCCTGTTGTGGCGCAGCCTGCGCCTTGGTGGCGAGACCAATCGAAGCTCCCGTACCGGACTCTTTGCCCTGGCGGCCGGCGCGCTGATTCTGCATGCCGCCATACTGCACGCAGACCTGTTCCAGGGCGAACTGCACCTCGGCCTGATCAACTCTGCCTCGCTGGTGGCCTGGGCGGTGACACTGTTATTCCTGCTGGCTAGCTGGTTTCAACCAATCGAATCGCTCGGCATGCTGATTTTCCCGATCGTGGCACTGGCACTATTCGGTGAATGGCAATGGCCGAGCCGCGTGACCGTACTTCCCGGCGCCAGCGCTGTGCAGGCCGCCCACCTGGTCATTTCGCTGCTTGCCTACAGCCTCCTGAGTGTAGCGTTGCTGCAGAGCCTGATGCTCGGTCTGCAGGAACGGGCCCTGCACCGGCGCCATGCCGGCGGCGTGCTGCGCAACCTGCCGCCGCTCGAAACCATGGAATTACTGCTGTTTCGTATGGTGGCCGTGGGCTTCGCGCTGCTCACGCTCACGCTCGTCAGCGGGGTGTTCTTCTCGGAAGAACTGTTCGGCAAGCCATTGCGCTTTACCCACCATATTGTCCTGTCGCTGATTGCCTGGGCAATCTTTGGCACCCTGCTGCTCGGACGTTGGCGCTACGGGTGGCGCGGGCGCACAGCCGTGCGGCTGACGATCGCCGGGTTTACCGTGCTCGTGCTTGGCTATTTTGGTACCAAGTTTGTCCTGGAAGTGCTGCTCCGACGTTAACGTTGAAAGTGGCGGGCAGCACCGGCTCCGAGTAGAATGCGCGCGTCGCCGCCTTCGGTCCCGCTGGACCGTGGACATTTGTTTCTACCCGTAAATAAACCCAGGCGTACATGACCGACGAGACCGTTCAAGCCCCCTTCTGTTCCAGCCGCTGGTCCAAGTACTTCCCGCCATTGCGCTGGTGGCCGCTGGTTAACCGCCAGACCCTCAGGGCTGATTTAATCGCCGGACTGACCGGCGCGGTGGTCGTACTCCCCCAGGGCGTAGCATTCGCCTTGATTGCCGGCCTGCCGCCGGTCTACGGCCTGTACACCGCCATGGTGCCGCCGATCATCGCGGCCCTGTTCGGTTCCTCGCGCCATCTGATTTCCGGCCCGACCACGGCAATCTCGATTGTGGTTTTTGCCGCCATCTCCAAGTATGCCGAACCCGGCAGCGCCAAATTCATCCAGATGGCTCTGACGCTCACTTTTCTCGCCGGTGTCTATCAGCTGATCCTCGGTTTGGCTCGCATGGGCACACTGGTCAACTTCATTTCACACTCCGTGGTTGTCGGTTTCACCGCCGGTGCCGCCGTGCTGATTGCCTCCAGTCAGCTGAAGCACTACTTCGGCATGCACATCCCCTCGGGCGAGTCGTTCCTGCACACGTGGCAAGCCATCATCGACCAGATCGATGATGCCAATCTCTATGTCACCGGGATCGCCACCCTGACGCTGGTCAGCCTGGTGATCTTAACCAAGCTCAAACCACGCTGGCCGGTGATGTTGATCGGCATGGTGATTGGCAGCGTGGTGGCCATGTTGCTCGGTGCCGAAGCCCGCGGTATCAGGCTGGTCGGCGAACTGCCGCAGCATTTGCCACCCTTGTCGATGCCGGATCTGCATCTCGCCTCGATCAAGCAGCTGGGCAGCGCGGCCCTCGCCGTGGCCATGCTCGGTCTGGTCGAAGCAGTATCGATTGCCCGTTCCGTGGCCGCGAAATCCGGACAGCGCATCGATGGTAGCCAGGAGTTCACGGGTCAGGGACTGGCCAATATCTTCGGCAGCTTTTTTTCCTGTTATGCCTCGTCTGGCTCCTTTACGCGCAGTGGCCTGAATTATACGGCCGGCGCCGTGACGCCCATGGCTGCCGTGTTCGCCGCCGTCTCGCTTCTGCTGATCGTATTGCTGGTCGCCCCGCTGGCCGCGCACCTGCCCATTGCCGCCATGGCGGCGGTGCTGCTGATGGTGGCCTGGCGACTCATTGATTTTCACCACATCAAGATCATTCTCACCACCAGCAAGCGCGAAACAGCCATTTTGCTGACCACGTTTTTCTCCACCCTGTTCGTGGAGCTGGAATTTGCCATCTACGTCGGCGTCATGCTGTCACTGGTCATCTATTTGATGCGCACCTCACAGCCTGCCGTGGTGGCGCGGGTACCGGACCCGGCCACCCCCAACCGTCATTTCGTCACCGATACGAAACTGCCCGAGTGCCCGCAAATGAAGATCGTGCGAATCGACGGATCGCTGTATTTCGGCGCCGTCGATTATGTCGAGGAGCAACTGCACTTGCTCACCCAGAACTACCCCGGTCAGAAGCACTTGCTGATGGTTGGCAACGGCATCAATTTTATCGACTTGGCGGGTGCCGAAATGCTGGCCCGGGAGGCCCGGCAACGCAAAGCCCGAGGCGGAAGCCTCAATCTGGTTAAGGTCAAGGAAGAGGCCTGCAACACCCTGCGCAAGGGCGGCTTCCGTGACCTGATCGGACCCGAAAATATTTTCCTGACCAAGGGTGATGCGATATCCGGTGTATTCAAAAAACTGGATACGGGGATCTGCGCTCGCTGTGAAAAGCGGATCTTTACCGAGTGTGCACACATCCGGCCTGTGTCAGTGCCTGTCGCCCCGGTCGTCTTGCCGACACTTGGTGACCTTCCGCGTCTTCAGCGCCTGCTGGTCGCCAGCGATGGCACGGAATACAGCGCGGCGGCGCTACGTGCGGCGCTTAACATCGCGAAACGCTGCCAGGCTCGCGTACGCGTCATTCACCTGCTCCCGGTCAGTGGCATCGGCCCCGCGCCCGGCGCAACAGACATCCCCATTCCTCGCCTTGAAGAGGCCCGTAGCCATCTGGATGAAATCGAGCGCGAAGCCGGGGCCGCTGGAATCAATTGTGTCACCGAGGTGGTCGAGACAAACCTGCACTACTACCAGGAAATCGTCCACCAGGCGGATCAAATGCAAGCTGACCTGATCGTCATGGGGCGTCGGGGACCGCGCGGGATGGCGCGCGTACGCCTCAGCGAGACCACGGCCAAGGTGATCGGCCATGCACATTGCAATGTCCTGGTCGTACCGCGTAATACGGATACGAGCGGCCAACACATGGTACTGGCGACAGACGGTTCGCGTTTCTCCGATGCCGCCACGACCATCGCCGCCACGTTTGCCAAAATTCTGCAAGCACCGGTCACCGCCGTATCCGCCATACTGCCCAGCCACTCACCCGAGCGTCAGGAAGAAGCAGCGGCGGCGGCCAGGCGTGCTTCCGACTTCCTGATCTCAAACGGGATTACGGCAGACTCGGAACTACTGCACGGGCGCGCCGACGAGATGATTCAGCAAAGCGTGGCCAGTCACAACGCCGACCTGATCGTCATCGGTAGCCACGGCCGAACCGGCCTNNGGAATCCCGCCCAACCCCGGCAGCAGCAGGTTATGACCAGATCACGTGTGGCGATATAATTCTGCTGCCCTTGAGAGAAACAAAGAAGCTGGATCCAACCGCCCATCAACGCCAATGAAGAAACGGAATGGTCATGATTGATATCCGCGCCATCAAGAGCAGTAAGCTGTTTGCCATAACCGCCACCTATGGTGCACTGAGCCTCACACTTTATGTGCTCCTCTACCTGTTTGAAGATTCATTTCTGGCGCTAGCCTCCAACGGCGGCTGGTTCTTCCTGGTGCCGGTTGCCACCGCGTTCGTATTTTCCTTCGTGCACGGGAACTTCACCGCGCACTTCTGGGACATGCTCGGCATCAAAGCAAAAAAATAATTAAGAGGGTTCGGACGTGGAGTTTGCAACCAATTTTATTGACCTGAACGCGCTGGATGTCACCTATCTGCTGGTGGTTGGCTTTATCGGCGGACTGGTCAGTGGCTTTATCGGCAGCGGCGGTGCCTTTGTGCTGACGCCAGCCATGATGAGCATGGGCGTACCGGGCATCATCGCCGTCGCCTCCAACATCTGCCACAAGTTTCCCAAGTCACTGGTCGGCGCCATCAAACGCGCCAAGTACGGGCAGGTTGATGTCAAACTAGGGCTCGTCGTCGGTGTCTCGGCGGAAGCCGGTGTGCTGTACGGCGCCCACATCCAGGAAAGCATCAAAGCCGCGTTCGGGGATGCCGGCTCCAACCTCTATGTTAGCGCTGCCTTTGTCATCGTTCTGGGCATCGTCGGTACCTACGTTCTGCTCGATGCCGTACGAATGCATCGGACCGGACACGCTGGCGACGAGAAGGTGGCGAAGCTGGCACTCTGGGTACAGAGCATTCATATTCCCGGCACCATGGTGTACTTCAAGAGCCTCAATGCCAAGGTCTCGGTGTTGTTCACCATCCCGCTCGGCTTTGCCACGGGCATGCTGGCCGCCACCATCGCCGTCGGTGGATTCATCGGCGTACCAGGCATGCACTATGTGCTTGGTGCCCCCAGTCTCATGTCCTCGGCCACCGAACTGGTGGTGGCCTTCGTCATGGGAGTCGGCGGCACCATCAAATACGCCTGGAGTGGCCTGGTCGATATCCGGCTGGCGATGATCATTCTGGCCGGCTCACTGTTTGGCATCCAACTCGGCGCCATCGGAACCACCTACGTCAAGCCGCACATGATCAAGCTGGTCATGGGTACGATTATGGTACTGGTCCTGCTGTCGCGTGCGATTGTGATACCCGTGTATCTGGCTGATTTAGACTTGATCGACAAACTGGAACCGCACCTGGTCTCCGGCCTCAAAAACGTCAGTTTTGTTGTGTTGATTGCAGCGCTGGCCACTGGCGCATCCATTATCTTCGCCGCACTCTGGAAGGGCATCGCGGCCCATCGTATCGAACTGGCCACCGCGCAGGCCGAGGCCCCGGTTGCCGTGGCCGTGGCAGCGCCCAGCCGGCCACAATTGTCGCCGATCGGACGATTTGAGCGTTTCCTCGTCACCAGTGATGGATCGGAGTACAGCGCCGGTGCCGTGCGTGTGTCGCTACGAATGGCCCAGAAATGCGGCGCACGTGTGCGCGTGATCAGTATCGTTGCCGGTGGCAATGCCGAACTGTATGCCATGGGCGAACAGTTGCTGGCGCGCGAACTGGACACAGCACGCGCGCATCTAAACGAAGTACAGCATGAAGCAGCGACACTCGGTGTTGCCTGTGAGACCGAAGTTGTACAAGCCGGTGACATTCACAAGGAAATCGTCAGTCAGGCAGACAAGATGAACGCCGACCTGATCATCATGGGCCGGCGTGGTCGACGGGGACTCGCTCGCTTGATGCTTGGAGATGTCACCGCCCAGGTCATCGGTCACGCACATTGCAGTGTCCTGGTCGTTCCGCGCGCCGCGGAACTACCGGGTCGACACTTTATCGTTGCCTCAGATGGCTCGCGTTTTGGCGATGCAGCCGCGGCCGCGGCTGGCAGTCTGGCCAAGCTGTGCCAGACTCCGATTACCGTTGTCTCCACGATGCTCGCCAGTCACAGTGAGCAGCGCCGCGAGGAAGCGCGTCAGGCTGTCAACCGCGTTACCTCGTTCCTCAAACAGGAAAATGTCGCTGTCGAGGGACGGCTACTGGAAGGACGACCGGATGAACTCATTGTGGGAACGGCATCCGACAAGCAGGCTGACCTGATCGTTGTCGGCAGCCATGGGCGTACGGGTATCGAGCGCATCTTGCTGGGCAGCACGACGGAGCGGGTACTCAACCAGAGCAAGTCAGCCGTGCTGGTAGTGCGGGCGGCATGACGCATCATTCGTTACAGCTCGACAACGGTACAATGTGCAGCAATCTGCTCTCCAGGCAGCATCGCATGGTACCAGCCTGTTCGACCGTGATCGAAGCACCAAGACCTCGCCGTGCATGATATTCCAGTAGGTGTCCTGGTCGGCGCCCTGATTTTCCTGATCCTCGTCTCGGCATTCTTTTCGGCATCGGAAATTGCGCTGGTCACGCTGAATCGCTACCGCCTGCGTACCCTGGCCAAATCAGGGCATCGCGGGGCGCGACTTGCCCAGACCCTGCTCGAACGCCCGGATCGTCTGCTGGGCATCATTCTACTTGGGAACAATTTTGCCAATATCGCGGCGTCGTCGATAGCGACGATACTGGCCATTCAGTTATATGGCGACCGTGGCGTCGCGATCGCGGCCGGCGTGCTGACTTTTGTGGTGCTGGTGTTCGCCGAAGTCGCCCCCAAGACCCTGGCCGCGCTGCATCCGGAGGCCATGGCGTATCCGGCTGCACACATACTACGTCCACTGCTGATACTGCTTTACCCGCTGGTGTGGTTCACCAATCTGCTCGCCAACGGGTTGTTGCGACTATTTGGTGTATCGGTTCGCAAAAAATCGAGTCATGAAATCACCGCGGATGAGCTGCAGGCCCTGGTACGGGAAGCGAATATCCTGATCCCCGAATCTCATCAGGATATGCTACTGGCCGTACTGGATCTGGAGAAAGTGACTGTTGACGATGTAATGGTCCCGCGCGGTGAAATCGAAGGCGTGGATATCGATGCCGACTGGGATGATATTGTGGAAACCCTTGGCACCAGCCGCTACACACGCCTGCCGGTCTACAAAGGGAATCTCGACAATATTGTAGGACTGATCCACTTGCGCAAGATTCTGCATCTGTTGCATACCGGCAACCTGAATCGCGAATCCTTTGGTCAGCTGATGCTTGAGCCGTTCTTTGTGCCTCAAGGGACACCGATCAGTACCGCGTTGCTGAATTTTCGGGCCAACAAACGACGCATCGCCCTGGTGGTCGATGAATACGGGGACATCCTTGGTCTCGTGACGCTTGAAGAAATTCTGGAAGAGATTGTGGGCGACTTCACTACGTCCGGTACCTCGCTGGTTGCCGAAATCCAGCCGCAGGATGATGGCAGCTACCTGATACAGGGTAATGTGACCTTGCGTGAACTCAACCGTCAGCTCGACTGGGATCTGCCCATCTCCGGACCCAAGACCGTGAACGGGTTGATCACCGAATATCTACAGGACCTGCCGGAACCCGGCACAAGCATCATGCTCGGGTCCTATCAGGTTGACGTGATCCGGACCCGCGGGACCTCGGTACAGGTGGCACGCATACGCAAAATGTTGTCTGTTACGCCGGGCATCGAAGGTGAGCACTGAATACAATATGCTAACTTATCGCTTGCCAGTCCCAACTGATTCTCAATCCACAACATGATGCCCATATGAACGACGACGTCATTCGTAAACTGATTGATGGCTTTGGCCGTTTTCGTTCCAAGCACTTTGAAACCGAGGATAGCCTCTATCAGCGGCTGATGCGCGAGGGTCAGTCTCCCAGCATCATGGTGGTTGCCTGCTGTGATTCACGCGTCGATCCTGCGATCATCACCGACTGTGACCCGGGCGACCTGTTTGTCGTGCGGAACGTAGCCAACCTGGTCCCACCGTACGAAACCGTCGGTCATTATCACGGCACCAGTGCAGCGCTGGAGTTCGCCGTGCTGGGTCTCAATGTCCAACATGTCATCGTGCTGGGACACGCGCGTTGTGGTGGTATCCGTGCCCTGCTTGGCGGTCTCCAGGAAGACAGCGGCGTCGGCCAGTTCATCAAACCCTGGATGGAAATTGCCGAGGGCGCGCGGGCCGATGCGGCGGGCGCCGGTACTGATGCAAAAGCGGCACGTGCTGTGGAGCAGGCGGCGATTCGCATCTCGCTTCGGAACCTCAAATCCTTTCCGTGGGTTCGCGAGCGCGTCGAGGACGGCCGGCTGACACTGCATGGCTGGTACTTCGATATGGATAATGGTGATCTACTGCAATATCAGCCAGACAACAGCCGTTTTCTGCCGCTGAGATAATAACTGGACTTATGCGGGCCCCCGCCGTTTGACGGCCACGTCATCCCGCACATATACCGGCTGCGCCTGATCGGCAGACACCGCCAGGCCATCCCGAAAGGCTGCAGCGGCGAGCGTGGCCAAATGGCGGGCCTGCGGGACAATATCCGGTAACCAGCGCGCAAGCGCGCTGCCCGATCGCGACGCGAGCATGTCTCCATAGGCATCCCAACCGGACCCGACGCCAATCCAACCCTGCCCTTCTGGTGGCGTGACGGCCTCCGGATTAATCACAACTTCCGATAGCCGTGGTACCACCAGGCCTTGGGCATTACGCGTGTAGGCTCCCCAGTACACCTGCTGCATACGGGCATCGAGCGCGGCCAGCACCTGCCCGGCGTCAACACCCTGGGCCAGCGCCGCCAATGAAGACACCGGCAGCACCGGCAAATCACAGGCAAACGCCAAACCTTGTGCAACCCCGGCACCGATACGCAAACCGGTAAACGAGCCGGGACCGCGGCCGAAGGCGATGGCATCCAGCTGTTGGATGCGTAAACCGGCCTCGGCCAGAAGCGCATCAATCATGGTCAACAAATGTTCAGAATGCTGGCTACGCCGCTCGAAGCGCTCCAGCACCTGGCCATCCAGCGAAAGTGCCGCGGTACACGCGTCGGTCGCCGTGTCAAAGGCCAGCAGTTTCATCCGTGACGCCGGCCTTGCGGGGATTTTTCGGGTAACTGGCAGGCCTCGCAACCAGGCCGAAAAATCGAAAAGAAACGCAGATAAATACCGATCAGTACCGGTAGCAGCAACAGCCAGAACCACTCACGCAAACCGGGCGACGGTAACCGGTCATGCCACCAGTCGACCGCGACCTGTAGCGATTGGATCAAGCTGAATCCAAGCAGCATCCAGGCGGCAAACCATAATAACGCACGTGCCACTGGGCGTTGTGTCAACCGGGTCACCATGGCGGCTCCGTATTTCGTTTGACGGCATCCTAGCAGACCCAACCATGCCGACCAATGCACCGGTTCAGCCGGTGGCCGCATCGACTCGGCCAGTGGTGTCGGTCGTATCCTGAGTAAAAAAGTTTTGCACATCTGGAAACGCACGAGTGCGCGCCATTGGTGGCAGGCTGGCGAGAAACACCTTGCCGTAGCTCTTGCGCAACAGGCGCGGGTCGCACAGCATGAGCACACCGCGGTCCTGTTCGTCACGAATCAGTCGCCCGGCTCCCTGCTTGAGTGCAATGACGGCATTCGGCAGCTGGTAGTCTACAAACGGGTTGCGACCTGTTTCTTCCATGGCGCTGGCACGAGCCTTCAGCACCGGATCGTCTGGTGTGGCGAATGGTAGCTTGTCGATAATCACGCACGACAATGCCTCACCGCGCACGTCCACGCCCTCCCAGAAACTCCCAGTGCCAAGCAGGACGGCGTTGCCAAGCGCGCGAAAGCGATCCAGCAGCTCGGCGCGCGGCGCCGTCCCCTGGACCAGCAGTGGATACGCTAACTTGCCGACCAGCCACTCGGCGGCATATTTCAGGGCACGGTGACTGGTAAACAACAAAAAGGCTCGCCCTCGACTGGCGTCCAGCACCGGCAGAGCGGCTTCCAGTACCCGTTCCGTGAATTCGGGTGCTGACGGCTCCGGCAGACGCTCCGGTAGGTACATCAATGCCTGTCGACGGTAATCGAAAGGACTTGCCCAAATCGCGGTTTCGGCCTCATCGAGTCCCAGTTGCTGACGGAAGTGATCAAAGTTACCGTCCACGGCGAGCGTCGCTGAGGTAAAGATCCAGGAACGTGGATGGTCGGCCATGCAACTACGGAATGGATTGGCGACATCCAGCGGCGTGAGTCGCAATAGAAACCCGCGCGCTGAGGTCTCGAACCATGGGATATATTCCGGCGGCGGGGTTTCGCACAGCATCATGAACCGATCGAGATAACCGGAGGCGCGGCGAAAGCAGTTGGCCAGTCCGGTGCCTTTGGCCGCGGCCTGGTCGAGTAGATTGGTGAGGTCCGTCAGGCGTGCGCGGGCATCGTCGAGGGCGGCTCGAAAACCCTGTCGCGCCGTGGCCATTGCCCACGGCCCACGTTGCGGTTCCCGGCCAAATGCCAGGCGTAGATCGGCAACCGCTTTGTCCATCTTTTCGGCCGCGGCTTGCAGGCCTGGCACGGCGCTCTGCTCTTTAAGCTCCTCGGCAATCGTATCGCGGCACAGATTAACCAGCTGATGGGCACTGACTGTCAGGCCAAAGAAATTCGATGCCACATCCGGCAACTGATGCGCTTCATCGAAGATCACTGCCTCGACACCCGGTAACAACTGGCCGAAGCCCTCTTCCTTGAGCGCCAGATCGGCAAAGAAGAGGTGGTGATTGACCACCAGCACATCGGCGGCCAATGCCTCACGGCGGGCCTGATTGACATGGCAATCGTTATAACGATCGCATTTACTGCCGAGACAATTCTCCGGCGTGGAGGTCACCCATGGCCAGAGTTCAGCATCCTCCGGAACCTCGGCCAACTCGCTGATGTCTCCACGACGAGTGCGTGCCGCCCACTCGCGTACCCGCACGAACAGCTCGGAATCCCGCCGACTGGCGAATCGTGCTTCGCTGTCGGCACGCTCCAGACGGTGCAGACACAGGTAGTTAGCACGTCCCTTGAGCAGTGCTATTTTTCCGGACACGGCCAGCGCATCGCGCACAGCCGGCAAATCGCGGTGGAATAACTGATCCTGGAGATTGCGGGTGCCGGTCGAAATCAGCACCTTTTTTCCGGAAAGCAGCGCCGGTACCAGGTAGGCGTACGTCTTGCCGGTACCGGTGCCGGATTCGGCAATCAGCATCGACTGGTCCGCCAGCGCGCGCTCGATGCGCGCGGCCATATCCTGTTGCCCGGCACGGGCCGTGAAGCCATTGATGCGTCGCGCCAGCGGCCCGAATGCCCCGAGCGCTTCGGCGCTATCCACCGTTGCCCCGTTCAGACAGGCAGCGCCGAAGTCCGGCTTCCCAGTCCGGCAAGCGGATTCCGAATACGCGCGCGAGTTTCTCGCTGGAGAGCACTGAATAGGCCGGACGCTGCACTGGCGTCGGATATTCGGCCGTCGTGATCGGCGTTACATGTACGCGATTGGCATAACCGGCATGCTCGATGATCTTCTTGGCGAACCCATGCCAGCTGGTTTGGCCCGCGCATGCAGCATGGTACAGGCCGCAGCGCTCGTGGCGCACCGCCCCATTCGCGTACAGACCATCTAGCATTGTGATGGTGGCTTCGGCGAGCAGATCGGAATAAGTCGGACAACCGACCTGATCGTCGACCACACGCAGTTCGTCTCGCTCGGTAGCGAGCCGTAGCATGGTATTGAGAAAGTTCTTGCCACGATTGGAATACAACCAGGCGGTGCGCAGGGTCAGGTAGGCGGCCCCGGAAGAAGCGATGGCGAGCTCACCAGCGAGCTTGCTGGTGCCATACACGCCGAGTGGTGACGTCGGCGAGGTTTCGGAATACGGTTCACGTGCACCCCCATCGAATACATAATCGGTCGAATAATGCACAAGCAGAGCATGCCGATCCTTTGCACATTCAGCCATGATTCGCGGTGCTTCTGCGTTCACAAGCCGGGCGCTCTCGGCATCGTTTTCAGCAGCATCCACGTCCGTGTAGGCAGCCGCGTTAACGATCAAATCCGGCCGGACTTCCCGGATAAAGGCACGCATCACCGACAAGTCGCGCAGATCGAGATCGTCGGACCCAACAGACCGCAGCGCTCCCTTTGAAGACAGCAGATCCTTGAGCTTCGTGCCGAGCTGGCCATTGGCGCCAAACAGAAGGATATTCATCCGGGGATGAGTGCGTCCTGAAGCCGTTTGCCTTGCGCATCCTTGTCGGCGAGGATCGGATTTTTCACCGGCCAGTCAATACCGATATCCGGATCATTCCACAGGAGCGTGTATTCCTCACCGGGCGCATAATAATCCGTGCACTTGTACATGACCCGGGCCGTCTCGCTCACTACACAAAATCCGTGGGCAAACCCGGGGGGGATATAGAGCTGTTCGTGGCGGCTGTCATTCAGCGTAACCCCATACCATTTTCCGAAGGTTGGTGAGTCACGACGGATATCCACGGCGACATCAAAAATCTCACCCTGGATGGCAAATACCAGCTTGCCCTGCCAGGTCGGATACTGGTAGTGCAGACCACGCAGCACACCCTGTTTCGAGTATGACAGGTTGTCCTGCACGAACTTCTCGCTGAAGCCGAGATTATCGAGTTTTTTCTGTTGCCAGGTCTCAAGAAAGTAGCCACGATGATCGGGGAACACGCGTGGGCGCAGAAGCTTCAAACCGGAGAGCGGCAGGTCAACGATGTCCATATTCAACGAGCTTCCCGACCGTGCTTCAGCACTGTCCGCAAGTAGATGCCGTAGTCATTCTTGTACCCGGCAGCCAGTTGTTCGAGCTGTGCCTCGTCGATATAACCCATCTGGTAAGCCACTTCCTCAATACAGGCGACCTTGAGTCCCTGACGTGACTCAATCACCTGAATGTACGTGCCCGCCTGATGCAGGGACTCATGGGTGCCGGTGTCGAGCCAGGCCGCACCGCGTCCCAGGCTCTCGACATGCAGGGAGCCATCATTCAGGTACCAGCGATTGACGTCAGTGATTTCCAGTTCACCGCGCGCCGAGGGCTTCAGTGATGCGGCCACGTCACAAACCCGTTCATCGTAGAAATACAGGCCGGTGACGGCGAAATTTGACTTCGGTTGTATCGGTTTTTCTTCGATATTGATCGCTTTGCCGGATGCATCGAATTGCACGACGCCGTAGCGTTCCGGGTCGCGTACCGGGTATGCAAAAATGGTGGCGCCGCGCTTCTGCCGGGTGGCCGCCTGCATCTGTTCCGGCATACCGTGACCGTAAAAAATATTGTCACCCAGCACCAACGCCGCCGGGCCATTGTTCAGAAATTGGCGGGCAAGAACGAATGCCTGGGCGATGCCTTCCGGCTTCGGCTGCTCGATGTACTCGAACGACAATCCGAGATGCGAGCCGTCACGGAACAGTTCACGGAAGCGCGGCAGATCCTGCGGGGTCGAGATGATGCAGAGCTCGCGAAGGCCGGCCAGCATCAGCGTCGAGAGCGGGTGATAGATCATCGGCTTGTCGTAAACCGGCAGCAATTGCTTGCTCAACACATTCGTCAACGGTGCGAGCCGTGTGCCGGCACCGCCGGCGAGAATGATGCCCTTCATATGTTGCGTTCCGATTGTTGATAGTTCTTCCTGAGCCATTCCTGATGCTCGGGATTGCTTACGGCCTGTACCCAGGCGTCGTTATCGAGATACCACTGCACGGTCCTGGCGATCCCCTGCTCGAAGGTCGAGGCCGGTTGCCAGCCGAGCTCGCGTTTGATCTTGGCGGCATTGATGGCATAGCGGCGGTCATGGCCGGGACGGTCGGCAACGTGTTGAATCAGTTTTGCGTGCGGTGCATTGGCCGGCATGTGCGAATCGAGCAGGCGGCAAAGCGTATGCACGATTTCGAGATTCGCTTTCTCGGCATTGCCGCCAATGTTGTACGTCTCACCCGGCCGGCCGCGCTCCAGAACCGTTCTGATCGCAGTACAGTGATCCTCGACATACAACCAGTCGCGCACCTGCTGACCATCGCCATACACCGGCAGTGGCTTGCCACGCAAGGCATTCTGAATCATGAGCGGGATGAGTTTTTCGGGATGCTGGTATGGCCCGTAATTGTTCGAGCAATTGGTAGTCAGTACCGGCAAGCCATAAGTGTGATGGTAGGCGCGCACCAGATGGTCAGCGGCGGCCTTGCTGGCAGCATATGGCGAGTTCGGCTGGTATTGGTGGTCTTCGCTGAACGCCGGATCCTTCGGTCCGAGGCTGCCATAGACTTCATCAGTCGACACATGCAGGAACCGGAAACTCTGCTGCGCTTCGCGGTCCAGGCCCTTCCAGTACTTGTGTGCACAGGTCAACAGGCTGTGAGTGCCAACGATATTAGTCTGGATGAAGGCCTGCGGGCCGAGAATCGAGCGATCGACATGCGACTCGGCCGCGAAGTTCACAACCGCATCCGGGACGTGCTCGGTCAGCAGCTTAGTTACAAGCGCTTCATCGCCGATATCACCCTGCACGAAGACATGGTCACGGTCGGTCTTGAGTCCTGCGAGATTCTCCAGATGCCCGGCGTAGGTCAGTAGATCCAGGTTGATAATTCGCGCCAAGCCGGCGCGACGCGCTGCCAGAACAAAGTTGGCTCCGATAAATCCGGCTCCGCCAGTCACCAACCAGGTTTGCATAAATGCATCAACCTATTGAAATACATAATTATTATTCGTCATTCATCCTTGCACGATTGTACCCGCTTTTATAGCAAGAATCAGTTAAGCAGCGCACAAAAAAAATCACCCGGGTGTGGAGCCCGGGTGATGGACTGAATTGGCGTCCCCACGGGGATTCGAACCCCGGTCGCCTCCGTGAAAGGGAAGTGTCCTAGGCCTCTAGACGATGGGGACAGACGGGCAGGTAAATCTAAATTGGTGGAGCCAGCCGGGATCGAACCGGCGACCTCCTGCATGCCATGCAGGCGCTCTCCCAGCTGAGCTATGGCCCCCTACTACACTCTTGTCCAGGGCCAGTGGCCCGTTAAAGGCGGTGCACTTTACCCGTCACGCCCGGGGCACGTCAAGACCGTCAGGATGGCAGGAAATCGATCGGATAGGTCACCACCATGGTATCGACCGCCTTGGCGCCAAAGTCAAACTGCTTGATCCGGGCCGCCAACTTGCGTTCCAGTTCGGGGTTACGCAGCTCGCTGGACACGATTTTGCAATCCAGGACCTGTCCGGATGGGGAAATCGTCAACTTGAGCACAACCTTGCCTTGCAGCGAGGGATCGGACCGCAAAGCGCGATTATAGAGGGTATAGATTGATCCCTTGTTGCGATCGAACACCAGTTTGATCTCTTCCAGGGAACGGCTGGCCTTGCCACTTCCGCCACGAGTCACCTTGCCATCACCCCCGCCACCGCCGACTGGGCTGTCTACAGAGCCGGTCGAACGGCTTCCCAGGCCGCCGCCACCGGTGTCTCGTGAGAGCCGGCTGGTGCTGATGCCACCGCTTCCGGCTTTGGCATTGGAGGTAATAATCGCGCGCTCAGAACCCTTGCCACTGCTGCCCGGCGCCGGCACAGGGCCCTTGGCGAGTTCGGTCTTATCGAGCTTGCTGGTCGACACGGACCGCAGTTCGGAAAGCTCGTTCTTGAAGGCCAGCAATCCGGAACGTTCAGCCTTGGCCCGGGCAGCTTCGGCGGTTGGTTTTTTCGGCGCCTCGGTTTTCTTCACTTCCGGCTTTTTGGCGTCCGGCTTCTTGACCTGCGGTTCCGGCGCCTTGACCACGGGTTGCGGCGGCGGAACCTGGCGTTCGAGTAGCAGCTTGGCGAGGCGCGGAGGCAATTCCTCCACTTCCTGACGCGGGATCTTGGGCAACGGCAGGAATGAGAGCAGAAGAGCCAACAGCAGAAACGCCTGAAGCGTGCGCTTAAGGATGCGACGATAGCGCTGATCCTCTTCTTCCGAGACAGACCAGGCCAGGGCAGTAGATCGATAGGGAAAGAATACGGTGCTCACGATAGTTGCCTCTGCTGCCTATCCTTCCCGCTTGAGAACTGCGAGCGAGATATTCTCGTAACTGGCCCGCACACAAGTGATCATGATTTTCTTGAGCAACCGGTATGGGATCTCCTTGTCGGCAAGCACGGTAATCGCCCGCGGTTTCCCCGGCTCATTTCCGGCCATGATTTCACGGCGGCTGGACTGGTGATCAAGCTCACCCTTGAGACCATCGATGATGTCGCTATCCGATTGCATGGCCTCCTGGACGGATGCCACCTTCTGTCCCTGCACCAGAATGTCTTCGTTGCTCACACTGATAATGACGGTCTGCTTCGGCGATTTTTCGGCGACCGACTCGGGCAGGCGAATACTTTTTGCGCTCGGAAGATTCTCGACATCCGACGAGTTTACCAGCAGGAAGAAGACCAGGATGGTAAAGATATCCATGAGCGACACCATGTTCAGGCTTGCGTCCTTCTTGGAGCGCCGATGATGTCGGTCCATGCGGCGTGCACGACGGGACATTTTCATGGGCTACTTCCCCTTGCGCACCGGCGCATCGCCGATGGAGATGTCCGGAAACAATTCGTAGCGGCTTACGGATCCGCCCGTGGCGCTGCTGACCACGCGCACGGTATCCATGACCTGAACGAGAATGTCGTACGGGGTGTTGGGTTCGGACAGAATGGTCGCCTGAGTCTTGTCCGGAAACCGCTCCTTGATCCCCTGGAGCGCCAGTGACAACGTCTTGTAGTCATAACCCTTGGCTGTTTTGTCTATGCGCTTCAATACTCCGCTGTTGCGCTCGCCCAGCTCCAGTGCGTCCGCCCGGATAATCACTTCGAGGTGCAACTTCTGGGTGTCCGGCCCGCTGGCTCCGCCCGCCGGCAGGTTCAATTCCAGAATGGCCATGCGCGTGAACACCGCCGTGATCAACAGAAACGGCACCAGGATCACCATCAGATTCATGAACGCCGTGATATTGAGATCTTCCGGCGGAGTCCGGTGACGACGGATACGACTGCGCATCAGCTCTTGCCTTCGCCCTGCGGACGCTCAGATACCATGTTCAGGAACTTCACCGATGCCATTTCCATGCTGTCAACAATCTGGGTGGTCTTGGACTGCAGCACCGAGTACACCAGCAGCAATGGGATCGCCACAATCAGACCAAATGCAGTGGTATTCATGGCCACCGAGATGCTCGACGACAGTAACTCGGCCTTTTCCGCCGCTGCGGCATGGGCAACCGCGGTGAATGCCTGAATAAGGCCGACGATGGTGCCGAGCAGGCCCAACAGCGTGGCGATATTGGCAAAGGCCGACAGGTAATGGGTGCGGCGCTCCAGACGCGGAATAATTTCCATGAGACCCTCTTCCATGGCCATTTCGATATCCTCGCGGCGTCGGGCTGACTTCAGACGAGACAAGCCGTAATTGAGCACCTTGCAGATGGCAACGTCTGATTTTGACGCCATGGACATGGCGGTCGGATATTTTCCGCCCTGCAATGCCGGCATCAGCTGGTCCCACATCTTGCGGTTACTGCGCAATTCCTTGGTCAGGTAGAGCCAGCGTTCCAGTGCGATCGCCATCCCGACGGCCATGACCAGGGCGATCGGATACATGAAGAACCCGCCCTCCTGGAAGAAATTTACAATGGTTGAATAGGTCTGCATGTGTTGCTCCTGTCGTAACGATCGTTATTTGCCTGTACGCGCCGCATCGCGCGCCTGCAAGTTGCCATGAAACTTCACCTGCCGCTGGAAAACATCCCGGTCGACGGGAGCCAACGCCTCATCCAGCAGGCTCTCCACCGGACGCCCGATCAGGTCACCCGTCACCGGAGGGCGCCACGGTACGATGTAGAGAACCTTGGGCAATTCGCGGCTACCAAGAATCTGTGTGCCCTCGAGATCAGCGCGGTCGTCGGCGTGTGCTGCCTGAATCAGCAACGCCACGGTCGATAAAAACAGCGCTCGCCTGATAGGCATCAGCCCTTCTCCTTGCCAGCGGACTTACTGCCGGCCCGGCGTTCGAGATCGATGATCCATTTCTTTACCGTATCAGCCTCGGCCGGCACCAGCACCTGATAGCGCTGGTAGTGCGGCAAGGCTTCCTTGGGTTCCTGCAGGTACAGGTCATAAAGGATGGCCACATTCAGATGGGCCGGAGCATAGTCCGGATCGACATCCAGCGCCTTCCGGTATTGTTTACCTGCCATGTCAAATTTGCCTTCGCGGCGATACAAGATTCCGAGTTCATTGTAATACACCGCGCGCTTCGGGTTGATTGAAATTGCCCGCTCCAGAGCGGCGATGGCCTCGATATTCCGACCGGCGCGCTGATATAGCAGACCAAGGTTGGCATAGGGGCCAGACAATTCGGGAGCCTGGCGGGTCAGTGCCAGTAAGCGCTGTTCGGCCTCCTTGAAATTACCCGCTTTCATCTGGGCCAGCGCCTGGTCGTAGGCCTGCTGCAACTCCGGACGCACGGGCCGCTCGACCGCTTGCACGGTCGGCTTTTGGGTTGTCGGCTTGCCTGAGGGCTTGGCTGGCGCAGCCGGACCCGTAGCACAACCAGCCAGTGACAGCAGCAGAATCAGGGCGAACACGCCTCTAGCGAATAACACGGATGACCCCCTCGCTCTTCTCGGTCTTGCCATAACGCACCGGCCGCAATTTTGTCAGGGCGGTAAAGCTGCCCTTCACCCACTGGTCATAGATATCATTTTTGGTTCGGCGCACGTTGATCTCATGAATTTCAATGGCCTTCTCTTCGAACGGGAAGGCCTGCTCCTCCAGCAGAACATTGTATTGTTCGAGCTCCTCCGCATTCAGCCCCTTCGGACGCTGCGACTTCATCAGTGCCTTGCTGAAGTCATGGTAAATATCAGCGGTCCGATACACGGCTGCCGTCGCCACCTCGGCCACCCCATAGTCTGCCGCCAGGCCGTAGGCATCGAGCGCCTTTTGCATCCTTTCCTTCTTGAGCTTCAGATTCTTCTTGAGCGGTTCGACCAGCTTGACTTCACGATAGCTGGCATCGATCGGTTCGGCGAGCAGCAATGAATTCTGTGCACCGAGATAACGCGTGCGCGCCGTGCGTTCCCTTCCCCCTTTCTGCTCCGTCATGACAAGTTCACGGGCCCAGGCATAGCGCTTCGCCTCCTGACCCGTCTTGTGGTTCAGCGCCAGCAGGCGTGCACGTGCCTCGATGGCCGTCTCGAACGGGCTGGGGTACTGACGAACATAGCGTTCATAGGCGGTCAGGGCATTGCGCTCCTGCCCGGCCTTTTCATACAGTTCGGCAGCCTGCCACAGCGCTTCGCGGCTGATCCGGACGTCCTTTCCGTGACCGGCGATGGCCTCGAATTCCGATGCCGCCTTACCAGCCTGTCCGCTCTCCAGATAGACAACGGCAAGCTTTGCCGGGATCTCGGCCTGTAGCGGGTGCTTGGGGTAGTTACGGCGGAAGGCTTCGAGGATGGTTGCTGCGGCTGACCAATCCTTGGCCGCAATCAGGCTGGCGGCGGCATCATACTCGGCCGTCACACGGATAGCCGCCGTTGGTGCCAACGTGGCCACACGGAGGAAATGATTCGCTGCATCGCGGTCCTTGCCGGCAGCGCGTGCCTGCTCACCCTGTTTATAAACGGAAGCTGCCAGACGTTCGGTCAACGCATTGCGGTTGGGTGCTGTCGAGTCGGTCAACGCCAGCACCTGCTGGTAGGCAGCCTCGGATCGGGCATAATTACCCCGATCGAATTCGCTGTGCGCGGTTACGGTCCAGGCGGTCCGGCGCAGGTCACGACTGACTTCCGGCTTGATCGCCAGGACGCGCTGGGCGACGGCAGCAGCCAATAGCGGCTGCTGCATGCTGTAATACTGTTCAGCCGTATTGGTCAGCACGCCCGCTACCCGCGGATCGTTCGGAAAACGCTCGGCGAATCGCAGTGAACTATTAATTGCACGCCAGCGTACTGCTTCCTGTTCCTTGCCGGTGACCAGCTTCCCCTGCTGGGCAAAGGCCTGCAGCGCGGCATAACCGGCTTCGACGCTTTTCGCGTTGCGCGGATAGCGATAGGCCGTGCTTTCATATTCAATCGCCGCCAGGTCATAGCGCTTCTGCTCGTTCAGCAGATCCGCCAGCATGAAATTCAGCTCTGGCGTCTGGCGATCCGTCGGGAATGATTCCATAAACAGCCGGTACCAGCGTTCGGATTCCTGGTAATCCGCCGGCTTGCGGGATTTCTGCGCTGCCGCATGATAGTGGCGCGCCAGTTGCTCCATGTGTTTGCGAACCTGCGGCTCCACCCGCTCCCAGGCCATCGGATCATTGGCTTGGCGGTACTCGCTCTTGACTCCATAGCGCAGCACAAATTCCTTTTTGGTATCGATGGCCAGCGCCGGGAACCCGGCTTCCTGATAGGCGTCGATCACCCGCACCTGCACCAGCGGTGCCTGGGGATGGGTTGGATACAGTCGTGCAAACGCGTTATAGGTGTCGGCAGCATCCTTGATGCGCTGCTGTTTGAAATACAGGTCACCGAGCTGCTGATACACACGGAATTCGTAGTCACGCCGGCGCGCGTCGCGGAAAAAAGTCGGGATGGTTTTCGCGCCATCCAGTGCCGACAGGCTGATGCTCGTGACGCGAAACGTATCCTCCACCAGCTCACGGTCGGCACGGGTCAGCGAGGTCATGGTTTCCAGCGGCTCGCCGTTGTCCTTGCCGATCAGCTTGCGATCGAGAATCACGAAGAAGTCCTGCAATCCGTCATCGTAATGTGACTGCTTGAAGCGCGACCAGCCGCGCATGTAAAGGCTGCGTTCGTAATAGGGCTTGTCCGGACCGCGAGCGAGTACTTGCGTGTAGGCCTGTTCGGCCTTCGAGTAGTCACGCAAGCTGAACAACAGCTCGCCCCGGCGAAATTGCGCCTCGTCGTAGTGGGCACTGCCCGGGAATTCCGATACCAACCGGTCCAGGGAGGCAAGCGACTGGTTCAATTCCCCGACCTGCTCCTGGGCCCGCGACAGCTGATACAACACCCGATCGTTGTTCGGGTAGCGCGGGTAACTGCGCAGCAGGTTCTGGTAG
The DNA here is from genome assembly GCA_002451085.1 of Proteobacteria bacterium UBA6908. Classification (GTDB taxonomy): domain Bacteria; phylum Pseudomonadota; class Gammaproteobacteria; order Acidiferrobacterales; family UBA6901; genus UBA6901. Next base: position 54,811 of record DKBE01000041.1, read on the forward strand.
ACACGTACCGCACGCCGATAGTCGTCCTGGTTGATCTTTTCGCGCGTGGCCGAGCGTTCATCGGCGCTGCCGATCTCCATGTCGCCCAGGCGCCGCATCGCTTCGGGGCGCAGTTTGTCCTTCGGCGCCACATTCAGGTACTGGCGATAGGCCTGAATGGCCTTTTCCCGGCTGCCGGCAATGGCCTGTTCGCGCTCAACCGCCAGTGTGCGGGTTTCCAGTGACTTTAGCGTGTTCGAATCATCGCGCGGCTTGCTGGCGCAGGCCGAGAGGGTCAGCATCAGAATTGCCATGGACACCCTGTGCTTCATGGCGCCGGCGCCTCTTTGGTTTCGCTCGCCGACTGGTCATAGATCTGAGCCACGGCAAAATGCACCTGCGTCAGGTAGGTGGCCAGTCGTTCACGCTGGGCCGTCAGTTCGATCACCGCCAGTTCCCCGAGGTGTGCCGACTGGGCCACGGCCAGGTCACGGGCACGCGCCTGCAGGGCTCGAAGTCGCGGCGTCAGCGCCTGGATCCGGGCCTCGAAAGCATCGAATTCCCTGGGCATGGTTTCTCGTGCCTGTGACAGGGCTTCGCGCCACGACCGGGTATCGTCCAGCACCTTGTCCAATTCCTGCAGGGAGTGCTGGGCCTCCCAGCGGCGTGCCGGGAAGGCAACTGCCTGATCCCAGGTCAACAATCCACGCAACAACCGAACGCGTTCAACTGTGTCCGGATCGGTCGCGGAACCCTGACGTTCCAACAGGCGCTCCAGTCTGGCCAGACGCAAACCTTGGTCGTGTTCGCGCTCATTCGCCAGGGCTTCGGCATCGTCGTCAAGAATAATGCGCGCCAAGGTGTCACGCAGGCGGTCACGCGCCTCCTTGTGTGCGGCGGAATCCCGTTCCCGTGCCGCCGTCAGACTCTGGGGCAGGCGCTCACGAAATCCAGCGCGGCGCGTGGCCAGCATATCTTCATAGACGGGCAGATCGTGCGCCCACTGATCGAGACGCGCGATCAAGAAGCGCAGGTCACGATAGTTCTTCAGTGCTTCCTGGAAATCGTGACCGGCCATCAGCTGGACAAGATAACGGGCCTCGGGGGCATCGGGCAGTTTCTCCAGCGTCCAGAACCAGCCGTCCTCCTCGCTGGTATCGTCACGCAACAGCAGCTCGGACAGCTTTCCGGCACGGATGGCCGCCACCGACTGGTCGATCTGGGTCATTTCCTGTTCATACAGGCGACTGGCTTCCTCATAACGTTCCAGCGACTGGCGGTAGGCTCCCAGCTTGCCGAGCGCAAAGGGTACTGCCAGCATGGATTCCTGTACGGCCGAATCGAGAATCCCCCGTTGACGTAATTCCTCCCAATACACCAGCGCCCGTTCGGTACGGTTCAGGGACAGCTGGGCCCAACCCATGCCCAGCAGTGCCTTGTTGGTCATGAGGCCGGAAAGTCGTACCCGCTCAAGGCTGGCCTTGGCCTCTTCGGCACGGTCGGCCTGCAACAACGAGAACCCCAGTGCGACATTCACCTTGTCGCGCAAGGAGGCCATTTCTTCATCCTGGGCCGGTTCCCGGCCCAGCTGATCCAGCAAAGCGATGCCCGGCTGCGTCTCACCGGCACGGACCAGGGCAACACCCAGGTTGTAGCGACCGTAACGCGACCACGGCGAATTGCCAGCCACGTTTTTCAGCAGATCGGCGGCCGCACGGTACTCGCCGCGCTGCATCAGCAGCAGGGCATGAAGGATTTGACGTTCCTCATCCAGTTCCGCTGGCAGCTTGCCTTCAATCTGGGCAAGTGCCTGCTCCGCCTCCTGCACATAACCACGCTGATAGCGGATCTTGGCCAGATAGAACCAGGCGCGATTGCGGACTGCAGGCGCAGCGCCCTGGGCGATAAGTCGTTCAAAGATCCGGCCGGCTTCAAGATGCACACCATAGGACAAGAGCATGCCACCGCGCAGCAACTCGGCCTCGTCGGCGTGGTGTTGAAACTGGTTGAAGTGCTGGGCCGTCATCAACCGGCTCAGCGCAGTGAAATACTGCTGCTGATAGAAGTAGAACAGCACCTCGCCATAGTGCGGATCCTTGACCACGCGAGGTTCAGCAGAACGTGCCGCCGCGGCCTGACTGCTGATCAGACCGGACAGTACCAGGACCAAGATCCTGGCCGCCAGAAAGGAACGGAGCGTCATCAGCGGCACCAGATCAGGCTATTTCCACACCTTGACTTCAAACTCCGGCTGAAGTTTCTGCTGCTTGTCACGGATTTTGAGTTCAATGAACTTGGTATCGGCATCCTTCTCGACGACGAGGCTGGTACCAAGTCGGTAGTCACGTTCGTGCGTCCCTTTACCGGTAAAGAATGCCACCAGTTCATGCTTGCCGGTGCGGAGATTGCCGAGGTACAGCCGATGCACGCCACCGCGGTGCAAAGCGGCATTCTCGCGTTCGGTGTACAGGTAGTGGGTCACGGTTTTGTTATCGATCTTGAGCTCAACCGATTCGAGCGAAAAGAACGTCCCGGTATCAACTGATAGAAAAACAGCGATCTGGGTGCTGGCTGGAAACAGCAACTCCTCCTCCAGCACGAACAGATCCCGATTCAACTCCAGCACTTCCTGCTTCAGATCCTGGATTTTGGTATCAAGCGTCTTGAACTGACTGGTGGCGGCGGCCTGATCAGCGGCCCTGACGGAGAATGGACTGAACAGGGAAAGCAATGTCAGCGCAATCGTCAGGGTGCCAATACGCCAGACGTTGCTCAGGGGACGAGTGCGGCAATGACTATCACGTTGATTCAACATGGCTCAGTACCAGGCAGTAATAAAGAATTGAAGAATATTGGCTCCGAACGAATAGAGCTCGCCGGTTCGCGGATCGGTGAAATCATCGTAACTGAAGAATATATAGTCATACGAGAGGTTCAGGCTTGCCCGATTAATGAACAGGAATCGTTGCTTGGCGAACATCCAGCTGAACTTCACACCCAGGGAATAATCCTGAAAGGTGCTCAGCTCCTTGTCACGGGCCATGTAGGTCATTTCGATCGGGAAATTGTCGCTGTAAAACGATGCGCGATTTTGTGTGTAGTAACGCGCCCGCCCTTCCATAATCCAGCGATCGCCAAGATATCGCTGCAACCCCAAAGACAGGGTATGTGCCCTGATGTCCCAGGTATCACGATAATAGCGATAGTCAACATAGACCGATGTCGACAACGGGCGCGCCGCACTGCCAAAGCCCTTGATGAGGCGCGTGGAGATCGCCTGGCTGTCTCGTGCGCGCGGATAGCGTTCAGGCAGATAGGCCCCGAGCACACGCGCGGCCCGATACGGATTATTGAGATACCCTTCCTCAGCAACGTCTTCAAAGGCCAGTCCGAGCAGCAGTGTACGAGTCAGCACCTGCGACAGGCCAATCCGGTAGTTGTAGCGGTTGACCTGATCTTCGAAACTCGTGTCGACACGCTGGACCGTATCCTTGCCCTGGGAAAAACCCAAACTCAGGGTGGTCAGGCCGTCGAACAGTTCGTGGGAGACATTAATGGAATAGGTATCAGCCAGGTAGTCATTTTCCTTACTGCTGGTCAACGACATCGTCACGAGGCTGTTGCCATGCAGATAGTCAATACCGACACCCATCTCCTCGCGTCGGTCATGATAGGGACTGGCGGTGGTCACCACATCGATGGACGCACTGCTGATGGTATCGACATAATAACGTCCGCTGACTGACACACTGTCGCCAATACTCTTGCGAACCAGCACCGCCGGTCCACTGACCGAGACACCACCGCCATCATAGTAGTGATACATCAGGTCGGAGCGATCTTCCGGCAGCACCGCCGCTTCGACCGCCGTGAGCCCATACCCGGCAGACAGGACCTGCAACAGCAGCAGACCGATTCGTATTCGCGGACCGGTCACTCGCATCGCTGAAGAATGTTCACGCATCACATTGATCCGTTCAGTTGCACCCGCAACCGCCACCTTCCGTGGTCGTGGCACCGCGGGCGGATTCGCGCACATCGAAGACGTGATTCCGATGCTGATCCGACAAGGTATCGCGTGAGAAACTCATGATGGGGTCTGCCAGCTGTTCACGCTCATAGGGCTTAACATCCGGCACCATCGATGCGCAGCCGCACAGCAATACGATTGTCACTCCCAACATGCCATGTTTGATCATTGGCGCAGCAGCTCCCGGAGTTTTTCCTCGTACTGCTTCTCGACACCAGCGCGATAACCTCGATGCACAAAGCGGACGACACCGTGGCGATCCACCAGCAGCGTACTGGGCATTGCATCGACATCGTAGAGGCGACTCGCCTGTTTGCGGTCGTCAAACAGCACTGGAAAACTGACCTTCAGCTGCTGTGCCATCGCGCGAGCCGCCTCGGGCTTGTCATCCACACTGACGCCAAGCAGGAGGAAGCCGGTCTTGCGGTATTTCTGGTAAAGACGATCCAGTTCCGGCATTTCCTGCCGGCACGGTCCGCACCAGGTAGCCCAGAAATTGATCATGATCACTTCACCGCGGTGCTCACTCAGCTTCAGATTGATGCCGCTGTTTGTGCGCAGGGTAAAGTCCGGGGCCGGTGAGCCGGTGGATGGCATGGCGGCCATGACCGGCGTCACGACAAATACCGAGAGTAGTAGCAGATGTAATTTCATCAGGAGTCCAGATCGTTGCATGGGTTCCTCGATTCAGCTGGCTGCTCAGAATATGTAGGACACACCGAGGCTCAGCTCGATGTTGTTCGTGATCTTGGTGGTGCCGAGAAAATCCGATTCGAACAGGTAGTCACGGATGGTGAAGTGCAGCGCCAACCAGTCCCGCGGCACAACCCGAAATCCGAACCCGAGATTGAGCGTAAAGTGATTCTCGTCTACGAAACTGGTGCTCCCGACGCCGGCCAGCAAATAGATCGATGTGTTGAACGCCGTGTTCTTGCCATAGAACAGTTCGCCGGGAAACAGGTTATAACCGACGGACAACGCATAAAACGACAGATCCTGGTCGCGGCTGGGAAACAGGCACAAACCGACATTGCACAGCGCTTCATCGGAGACGGTCGATTTGCCATACAGGCCTTCGACAAAAAAGTCCTCGCTGACGTGATACGCCAGGCGAGCCCCATACAGGGGTTTGGCACCGAAATCCTCAACACTCAGCATCCCGAGGAACACACCGGCCTCAACATCCTTGGCCTGTATCTTCGGAATGCGGATGTCGCGCCGGTCCACTTCCGGCAAGATCACCTGCTCAGTCTGCGGTAGCGGCGCTGTGGTTTCGCCCTGTACGGCCGGGGACAGCGCTAACCATGGCAACAGGAGCGTGAGGAGACGCAACGGAGATATTCGCATAGGCATGCTCGTTGTCATGTTTCAGAAAAGAAAGAATCCGACACCCAGGGAGAACTCGTTGTAGGCACGTGTACGATTCTCGTCGATGAAGGCGACGTGACGGCGATAGTCGCCACGAACAAAAAAGCGCCGGGTAACATACATATTCACTCCAATGGCTGCGTTTGCCATGTTCGACTTGGTTTCGGACGCCCCCACCAGCGTGGCGTTGGGAATATTATGAAATTTGCCGATCCCGAGTGAGAAAAATGGCGAGATCCGCCATTCCGGGAAGGGTTGCGACACCACCGCCACGTAATAGCCGCGCGTGGTGGAGTAATCTCCCGAGGACTCGCCATAGGTGATCTCGCCCATCAGATTCTCGGTGACCCGGTACCCGGCCCGCACCAGCATCAGCGCATCCCCTTCCAGTGTTCCCCCGGCGAAACCTACCTCGAAACGGCGTTTCCGATAATCGTCCAGCAGTGTGTCGCGAAATTTCAGCGGCACCCCCGCTTCCGTCAGTGTGGATTCCATCTGGAATCGCGACGCCCAGCCGGTTCGGCCATCGTCCGTGCGCAGCTTGAACCAGTCAGTGCTGCGCATGAGGATATCAACCTGTTTCCCACGCTCGACGACATAGGTTACCGGATAGCCGCGTCCGGGGCCGGTGTGCAGCTCCAGATACGGATCGGCCACTTGCACCCAATTATCATCTGCCACGGCCGAAGCCGACACGAGCCACAATACCGCTGCCAGCCAGCAATACCGCGCCATTACGGATAACACGCACTGGGCCCCGGTATCTGGGCAGAGATCCAGGCATAGATCGTCACGTAGTTCGGGTCGAGCGTATCCGGAAATATATCGCCACCGGCGTGGCTGCCGACAATGGATTGCGCACCGGCCAGCGGCTCCAGCAGCAGTTTGCTGTCGGCCACCGAGTTCAGATTGGAGAAGGCCTTGGCGGCCAGGTAGTTGGCCTGCATTTCCGGGCTGTTCACCACGGTGATTCCCGGGTAAATCTTGAAAGCCCCGCCCGAGCTGCCATACACCGAGTGACAGCCACTGGCTGCACAGGTCTTGCCGCCGATATTGGCATTGAAAATCGGATTGACGTTGTTGGCAAACAGCAGGCAGTCGAGCGTCTGCCCGGTGGTGATGGCCGTGCTGTTCACGTCCGTCCCGCAAGCGGACAGGAGCACCGCCATGCCTATCAAAAGCGAGGCGGGCAACATGCCCGCCTCCTGGCTACGTCTGAACCACCTCACAAATTGCCCTCCTACGGGCAGAATCCCGCCTGGATCCAGTTGCAGATCGCATTGTAATCGGGATCGCCCACCGGAAGGATAGGTCCCGGGGCATGGGTCGGATTCGTGCCGGCGGAAGCCGGGCGCCGGAGCAGCTCGGTCATGGGCGGATTGCTGATATCGCCGATCATGCTCAAGGTGGCATTAAAGTCGCCTTCCGCTTGGCCGGTCAGCACATAGCGCGCCCCGGTATAGCCGCCATTTGGGGCACCGCCACTACCGGGCTGCCCGACGGCCTGATGACAGGTACCGCAGCGATCAAGGAGGATGGCATGAATGTCACGATCACTCGGATCAGCCGTATGGAATGCGTTCTCGTCCAGGCCGGTGACACCGCGTAAATTACCAGTAAAACCACCAACGCCATCGCGTGGACTGTTGTAATACTGGCCGCCGACGTCGATCCATTCTGACACCAGGCGCTTCTCCGAAGCGTTCAGCATGGCACTGTGATCGGGGGTTGTGGCGCTGATCGGGAGATCGGACCGGAGTTCCTGGTTGAATAGCACTTCGATCAGGTGACTTCCGCGGGCGAGACCGACGTTGACTTGGGCCTCTCCGCGCACCACCACCAGCTCATCATCCTGAACCTCGATGACCGGCAGGCCATTGGCGTCCAGCACCGGGTCGCCAACCAGAAGCTCTTCATAGGAAGTGAGCCGACCAGTGCCAGCGGTGGTATCGCGCAGGTCGAGCGTGGCCGGATCCTGGTGGCAACTGGTACAGGCGCCGGACGCGCGCGACGCATTCCAGATCGGCTGGATGTGGGTGGGGTAATCAATGATGCCGTTGGTGGGCGCCACCGGCACGCCGGCATAATTAATTGTGAAAGACGCATCCGGTGCGCGATTCGCCTTTGCCGGCGCTGGATCTGTCCAATAGTCTAAGTAATTAATATCCTGCTTGAGTGTCGTTGGTTGCTGTGCGACCGCCGTAGCGTTTCCCCGGCGTGCCAATTCATCGAGCGTTTCTGCCATGGACTGGCCGGTCGGCAGGGTTCCGGATATCGGGTCAACACCGATGCCCAACAAGGTGTTGCGATGGTAGTACAGGCCACTGGTCGTATCGAGGTCGACTGGCGTCAAACCAGTATTGATGGCATTGCCGCGGCGCGGCGAATGGCAACCGTTGCAGGTGCGGGTCTCGCCGGGGCGGACCTGGATCCAGTTGGTGTGCGTTTGAAACCCGCGCCCGTTGGAGTCCACCGC
>DKBE01000049.1 GCA_002451085.1 Proteobacteria bacterium UBA6908
CAGGCAGTGGCGAACCATGTCATTCAGGCTGCCGAGCGCCGACTCTTCCAGGATGATGGCTTCCTGTTGCAGCAAGCGCAGCGACGGCGTCCAGGCGCGGGTGAGATCGGCACCCGGCAGCAGCTTGCCGCGATTGAAGCGGCCATCGGGGTCCACCTGATCCTTGTAACGACGGAACGCCGTGATCTGGGTCGGTTCCAGGTATTGCAGCTTGGTGAGGCCAATGCCGTGTTCGCCGGAGATCACGCCGCCGAGCGCGCGCGCCAGCTGCATGACGCGGTCAACGATGCGATCGGCCTCGTGCAGCATGGTGTAGTCGTTAGAGTTGACCGGGATGTTGGTGTGCACGTTGCCGTCACCGGCATGCATGTGGGTGGCCACGAACAACCGGCCGGAACGCACCCGGGCATGAATCTGGTCCAGTTCCTGATGGACCGGCTCCAGCTCGCGGCCAATGAAAATGCTTTTCAGCGGGCGCTCCACCTCGGCGCGGTAGGACACGCGCAATTCACGTCGCAGCAGCCGGTCCAGCACGCGGTCGGTCGGCAATGGTGTCCCGGCCGCGCCTTCGAGCAGGTGCCGTTGCTGTTCGGCCGGGGCGTCCAGCGACGCGAGCAGTTTCTGCCAGCGATCCTCGACGCGATCGAGCAGTTCAAAGGCAGACCGCACCTTGTTGCCGAGNNCACGATGTCGAGCTTGTTGCGGATGCTGTATTCAATGTTGATGCGCTCGATGCCTTCTTCATAGTCGGCCAGGCGTTCGAGCGGGATCACCACATCTTCGTTGATCTTGAAGGCATTGGTGTGGGCGGCAATGGCCGCCGTGCGCGCACGGTCGGCCCAGAAACGCCGGCGCGACTCGCTGCTGACAGCAATAAAACCTTCGCCGTCGCGGGCATTGGCAAACCGCACGACCTGCGCCGCTGCGGCCGCCACGATGCTGTCGTCGTCGCCGGCCACGTCCACCAGCAGCACCATCTTCGGACGCTCGCGACGGGCACTCTTGGTGGTGTAATCGACCGCGCGTACGTAGCGCTCATCAAGGTGCTCAAGACCGGAAAGCACGACCGCCGGGTTGGCATCGAGTGCATTCTTGATTTCGACAATGGCCGGCACGGCCTTGCTCAGGTCATGACCGAAAAATTCCAGACACACGGTTCGAATGTGTTTCGGCATGCGGTGCAAGATGAACACGGCCGAGGTAATCAGACCGTCACAACCTTCCTTCTGCACACCCGGGAGGCCGGCCAGGAACTTGTCCGTCACGTCCTTGCCGAGGCCGTGCTTGCGGAATGCGTGTCCCGGAATACGTAGCAGGTCTTCGTCGAGGCGAGTGACCCCGTCGCGGTCATAGCGGGTCACCCGGAAGGTGACCTCGGGCTGGTCATGAATCTTGCCCAGATTGTGGTTGAGGCGTTCGACTTCGAGCCAGCGCGCATCCGGGGTCACCAGGCGCCAGGACAGCAAATTGTCGAGCGTCGTGCCCCAAAGCACCGCCTTCTTGCCGCCGGCGTTCATGGCAATGTTGCCGCCGATGGTGGAGGCATCCTGTGATGTCGGGTCGACGGCGAAACTGAGTCCGTTGGACTCGGCACGCCTGGTCACCTCCATCGTGACCACACCGGCCTCGCTGCGCACGGTCGGGACAGGCTCGGTAGCTTCTGCCAGAGCGCGGAATTCGACCTCACCCAGGCCATCGAGTTTCTCGGTGTTGATGATCGCGCTGTCCTGATGCAACGGCACGGCACCGCCGGTGTAGCCGGTACCGCCGCCACGCGGAATGATCGTGAGCCCGAGCTCAATACAGGCCTCGACCACGTCACGCACCTCGGATTCGCTATCGGGGGAAATGACCACCAGCGGAAATTCGACACGCCAGTCGGTGGCGTCGGTGGCATGTGAAACCCGCGCCAGCCCGCTGAAATCAATGTTGTCACGACGTGTGACGCGCTTCAGTCGCCGCTCCACGCGCTGACGCAACTGCTGGGTGTTCGGGAACCAGGCTTCGAAATCTGCAACCGCTTTGCGCGTGGCCTCGAGCAACTGATGGGTGAGCGGGTTGTCGTCGGCGCGTGCTTCGATCTGGGCGAGCCGGTGGTGCAGGGCACGGATCAGCAGGTCGCGACGGTCGCGGTTATCGAGCAGGTCATCCTGGATATACGGGTTGCGGGTGATCACCCACATGTCGCCAAGCACTTCGAACAGCATGCGCGCGCTGCGGCCGGTACGCCGGCTGTCGCGCAGGCCGTTGAGCGTGTTCCAGGCTTCCTCGCCGAGGAAGCGGATCACGATCTCGCGGTCTGAGAAGGAGGTATAGTTGTAGGGGATTTCGCGGATACGCATGCGCGACCGGACCGGTGCAAGCAGGCTGGAATTGTAGCATGCCGGCCGTCCGTCGGCGGGAATATTCCCCAGGCGCGCGTCGTCCTATGATGATGTCCTGCATAACGTCATGGAGAGTGGCATGAAGATCGCGCGTCTGTTTCTGGGTTTACTGGTGGGCTGGGTGTCCATGGCGGCATGGGCCGAGTCACCGGATATTCCTCTCAAGACGCTGGACGGCAAGACCCGCAATGTCAGCGAGTTTATCGGCCATGGGAAGTGGACCGTGGTGGTGGTCTGGGCGCATGACTGCCATATCTGTGGATCGGAAATTCATGAAATGACCGATTTCCATCAGGCCCATCAGGCCAAGGATGCCGTGGTGCTGGGTGTCACCATCGACGGATATGACCAGGTGAAAGAGGCTCGCCAGTTTGTTGAGAAGCACAAGCTGCCCTTCGTGAATCTGATCGCCGAGCCCAGCCAGGATGTCTTGATGAAATTCGGTGGTGGTCAGTTTGTTGGAACGCCTACGTACTACGTCTACAACCCCAAGGGTGAGATTGTCGGGCGCAACATCGGTCCGGTTTCGCGGCAGGAAGTGGAAACCTTCATGACGACACCCGATCAGCCGGTGGATGCTGGGAAAAGCTGAAACCATGACCGGGACCGGCCTCGCCGGTTCCGGTGCATCGTTTCACGCGGAGTGATCCTCCCGGACTTTCACCCAGACGCCACGTTCCACGCAATGCAGCAGCTCACTGCCGCTGCGCACATACTCACCCAGCTCATATCGCTGATCGTTAAACAGGCAGGCCTCCTGTTCCAGTTCGCTGTCGAATGACAGCTCACCGGTATCGGTCTCACGACTCAGTATCGGAGAAGTACGGTGTTCCGGGTCCGGCGCGCCGACCTGCAGTGCATGACGGGATTTAGGCATGTTGACCTCCGTTTGCGGCAACAACATTCGTGAGTGATGGACATGGGGGCAGAATCCATAATGTAAATAGGTGTTCATATTTAACAGGAAAGCACTATCCGTCTGATAAAGCGCTTCACCGTAAGATATTGCCCACTCGCACCAAACAGACATATTTTCGTAAAGAAAATCTGATCCAATCTTGATCCGCATCAATAATGAGTATCGCAAACACTATATAGTTTGACGGTTCACCCAGGGAGATAGACGCATGGAGCATCGCTGGAGTCGTCGTCTGGAGCTGTCAGGTGAAGTGCTGTTGGCGATGTCTGGTGGCAGTACGTGGCCGATGGCCCTGGCTGATCTCAGCGTGGGGGGCATGGGAGTCGTGAATCAGGAATTTCCGCTCCCGGTCAATTCGTTTGTGACCGTATCGTTCTGGATCCAGCAGCGCGACAACGCCACCCACCATCGGGTGCTGGCGCAGGTGGTGCATAGCCGGCCCGACCAAACCGGCCTGATGTTCATCGATCCTGGAGCAGAAACACTGCGTGCACTGCGTGCGGTGCAAATTCGCGGTGCCGAAAGCAGAGTGAGCGGCATATCCGTGGCGCCTACACACGCGGCCTGATGGATTCCATCCAGGCACTGAAGGGCGCGTTATGTGTCCGCCGTAAATGCCGCCATGGCTTCGCGCTGCAGCGCTTCCGGATCATCGCTGTAGCGTGGTGAGAAGTGCATGGGCACCAGGTGCTGGACACCGCTTTGACGGGCCAGCCAGCCGGCTTGTTGTGCCGTCAGGTGATAACGGGACGCTGCGCGTTCCGCGTCCTGTTCCAGAAATACCGTCTCGATAAACAGGGTGTATGCTCCGTGGATCAGTTCCATGATGTGCCTTGCGTTTTCAGGGTGAAACACGGTATCGACGACATAGGCGATTTTCTGGCCCGGGACCGTTCTGAGAACCTCATGTTTGAGCTGCCCGAGCGGCAACTCGCGCAGATGCTGGCCGTGCTGATCGTACCAGCGAATGGCGATCGAGGTGTCATCCGGCGCACCGCTTCGTACCTGCCGTTTTAATTCCTGCAGCCAGGGTCCGGTGGGCAGGCCCAGCTCGACCAGCCTGTTTTTCCAGACATTGAGATGCAGTTTTTCCTCCAGGGCGAAGGCCAGACACGGAATGTCATGATCCAGCCGTGCGGCCCGAACCCGGAACTCTTCTTCATCCAGCAGCACGCCATTTTCAACGGTTTGCATCGGCAAGGGCTCGCGCTGGAAGCGCTCCCGGCAGCGGAATTGTGCGCGGTGCAGGGTGTCATCATCCCGCCATTCGGCGGCGATGATCATGAAGTCGGCCGGATAATTGTGTACCAGATTCCATGTATAGGAGGCGAGCCGATGTTCGACCTGATCGACGAAGCCGGGCGGACCGTACAGGGTCAGGGTCCGTTCGCGGCCGAGGCTCAGTCGTAACAGCCGGTCAAAGCCGGCGAAATGGTCCATGTGGGTGTGCGAAACGAAAACATGCGAGATGCGCAACAGCTTGCGAGCCGGCAGCGCGGCCAAGTCGCCGAGATCGAATAGCAGGGCACGACGTTCAAACAGGAAATCCACATACACCGCTGGATCTCCCAACGGATCGTTCACCGGATGTGGATGGAAAAGCGGCGTCATCGGCAGCCTCGCGTGGTCGAGGCATGGTAGCACGGGGTTAATCGAGGGAGGTTTCGCCGAACATGTGTCGCCCAGGCCGCAGTCGCTTGTATTGCCGGATCATGATGATCACGCGCAAGAGCGCCGGTTCATCCACGGCCGGGATCGCGAGCGCCACGTTCAGAATTCGCCCGTGGCTACTCTCGCCGCCAATATCAATAAACGGCGGCGAGTCGGTGTCGGTCAGTCGGGACAGTGTCGCGTCCCATAGTATCTCGCGACCCTGAAAGGGACCGGTGAAGAGAAATCGCGCCCGGTCGGGGTGGAGCGGTTCGAGGAGGGTGTAACGGTATCCATGCCGTTCGAACGATTGCGGGAATGCCCCGGTCATGCTCGAAATTTCTGCGGCAACGACCTGTCCGCCAGGTGACACTGACGGACAGGTGGTGAGCTTAAACGCAGCCGGTGGGTTTCGGCAGGCCGCCCCATTTGCAGATCAGCTTCATGGGTCCCTTCTTGAAGACCCCATACAGGTCATTGGTTGTAACGCCCATTTCCTTGGCGAATTTGCGCAGCGGCGGGACGACACCGTCCTCCTCATACATGCGGCGCGCTTCATTGATGTAATGCATGATCTGGTCGGTGATCTCAATGCCGTCTTTCTCGGCCAGCACGGGAACCAGTTCTTCGCTCCAGTCGTCGCGATCCAGCAGAAAGCCGTCACCATCGACTTTAAGTTCAGTAGCTTCCATCGGTATTTCCTCGTCTATCAGCTGTAAGTTCATGGCGCTGGCACGAATGCCTGCACCCGAGTAGTTTAGCAAAACTGTCAGGAATATGGTAGTTCGGCGCCGATGCACATGAGAACGTTGCCGTCATCCGCGTGCGGTAGGGCGCCGTGCGGAATGCCCGCTACACTTGGGAAAGACTTCCTCTGCTTGATCCGTATACCGATCGAATCCTTATGCGTCGTTTCATACGCCATCCGACCGACATTCCTATTGAAGTGCTGAGGGGTGACGGGGCCACCGTGCGGCAACCATTGCGGGATGTCAGTCATGGCGGCTTGTCTTTCCGGCACGATGAGCCCTTGCCGGTCGGGGCCGTGATCCGGATGCGGATCGTGCTGACGCAACCTGCGTTTGAGACCGAAGCACGGGTGATCTGGTGCCTGCCCGAGGGGAATGCCTGGCAGGCCGGCGTGCAGTTCCTGGATCCTCAGGATCAGTTCCGCGCGCGCATGGTTGAACAGGTCTGCCATATCGAACATTACCGCCGCGAACTCAGCGAGCGGGAAGGACGCCACTTGAGCAGCCATGACGCCGCACTCGAGTGGATCGCCAAGTTCGCCAAGGAATTCCCGCGCCTCCTGTAGTACCGGCTTGCGCCGTGCCGCTGGACAATCGTGATGCCGGAAGAAACAATGGCCTCCCGGCGTCCGCCGGAGCCTCAACCCGACGGTTTGTTCCGCATGACCATATTGTCTCCACTCTTTGCCACTGCGCCTCGCGGCATGGAGCTGTTGCTGGCCGACGAGTTGCGCGCACTGGGAGGCGCCGAGGTCAAGGAGACGCGCGCCGGTGTCGCCTTCACCGGCGATCTGGCCCTGGGGTATCGGGCCTGCCTGTGGTCGCGGGTGGCGAACCGGGTGTTGCTGCCGTTGGCGCAATTTCCAGCGGAATCGCCGGAAGCGCTCTACGCCGGTGTTCGTGGCATCGACTGGACTGACCATCTCGGGCCGGAGAGCACGCTGGCCGTCGAGTTCCACACCAGTCACTCGAAGATCACTCACAGCCACTTCGGTGCACTCAAGGTCAAGGACGCGGTCGTCGACCAGTTTCGCGAGCGCAGCGGAGTGCGCCCGTCGGTGGCGACCGACGAGCCGGATGTGCGGGTCAATGTCTACCTGCATGAAGACCAGGCCACTGTCAGTATCGATCTCTCTGGCGAGAGCCTGCACCGGCGCGGTTATCGCACCGCAACGGTGGCGGCGCCGCTCAAGGAAAATCTGGCGGCGGCCATCCTGTTGCGCGCCCAGTGGTCCCGGATCGCCGCCGAAGGCGGGGCATTCGTCGACCTGATGTGCGGATCGGGTACCTTGCCGATCGAAGCGGCGCTGATGGCCGCCGACATCGCCCCTGGTTTGAACCGCTCGTATTACGGATTCCTGCGTTGGCGTAAACATGACGCCGAACTTTGGGAAACGCTGCTGGCCGAGGCACGCACACGTCGCGACGCCGGCCTGCAGAAATTACCGCCGATTCACGGCTTCGATCTTGCGCCCGGCGCGGTGCGGGCTGCGCTGGCCAATGTGGCATGTGCCGGCTTGAGCGGTCATGTGCACATCGAGCGTCGGGAGCTGGCCGATTGCCGCCGTGAGCATGTCGGCCATGCCGGGCTGGTGATTGCCAACCCGCCCTATGGCGAGCGCCTTGGCGAGGAATCGGAACTGCCCGCGCTCTACCACGCCCTGGGCGACGCGCTGAAGCGCTGCTATACCGGCTGGCAGGGTGCCGTATTCACCGGCAACCCTGACCTCGGCAAGGTGATGGGATTGCGTGCCCACAAGATGCATGTGCTGTGGAACGGTGCCATCGAGTGCAAGCTGCTGCATTTCGATATTCAGGAAAACCAGTATGTCTTCGAACGCAGCCCGGCCGAGCGGTTGTTGCGTCATGCACCGGCCGAGCTGACGCCCGGCGCAAGCATGTTCGCCAACCGCCTGCGCAAGAATCTCAAGGCTCTCGGCAAATGGGCGCGCGCCGAGGAGCTGTGCTGCTATCGTCTGTATGACGCCGACATGCCGGAATACGCACTGGCCATAGATCTGTACGAAGGCGCCGGGCGCTGGGCGCACGTACAGGAATATGCTGCGCCCAAGACCATTGATCCGGACAAGGCGCAAGAACGTCTGCGGGATGCATTGAGTGCGATCCCCGGTGTGCTCGGGATACCGGCGGCGAATATCCATCTCAAGGTCCGTGAACGCCAGAAGGGCAAATCACAGTATGAACGTCTTGACCAGCGCGGCGACTTTCATGAAGTCCGTGAGGATGGCTTCAAGTTGCTGGTCAATTTCACCGACTATCTCGATACCGGCCTGTTTCTCGACCATCGCCTGACACGCCGTCTCCTGGGCGAGCAGGCCAAGGGTAAACGGTTTCTTAATTTGTTTTGTTACACCGGTGCGGCCACCGTGCATGCGGCGGGCGGCGGCGCTCGCGCCACCACCAGTGTCGACATGTCGCGAACCTACCTCGACTGGGCACGGCGCAATCTGGCGCTCAATGGTTTTGATGGCCGTCAGCAGCACGAACTGGTGCAGGCCGATGTGCTCACCTGGCTGCGTGAGGAACGGGATCGGCGGTACGGACTCATTTTTCTCGACCCGCCGACCTTTTCCACCTCCAAGCGCATGCAGGGCACGCTCGACATTCAGCGCGACCATGTGCACCTGATCGAAGCGGCGGCCAACCTGCTGGAGCCGGGGGGAGACCTGCTGTTTTCATGCAATTTCCGCCGTTTCCGGCTTGATACCGAGGCCCTTGCCGGTTATGACATCGAGGACCTGAGTGTCGCCACGATACCCCGGGATTTTGCCCGCAATCCGCGTATCCACCAGTGCTTCCGGCTGCGTCGCCAGCCCTGAAACATGGGCGACGATCCCGTTTTGTGGAAAAATAGCGGTTCACACGCCATGATGGCTTCTGATGGCCAGACGAACGCAGCAGGGCTTCATTCAATGTCCGAGAAACAGGTAAACAACGTCAACGTTCTCTCTCAGGAACTCCTCCCGACACCGGAGGAGATCAAGCGCGCACTTCCGCTGACCGAGCGCGCCGAGAAGACCGTGCTCGTCGGACGCGAAGCGGTACGTCGGATTCTCGACCGCGAGGACCACCGGTTGTTCGTGGTGGTCGGCCCCTGCTCGATTCATGACCTCAAGGCCGCGCACGAGTATGCCGGTCGTCTCAAGAAACTCGCCGACGAGTTGTCCGACACGCTGCTGATCATCATGCGCGTGTATTTCGAGAAACCGCGCACCACGGTTGGCTGGAAGGGGCTGATCAATGACCCGGACATGGACGATTCGTTCCAGATCAAGAAGGGTCTGCACCTGGCGCGTGAGTTATTGCGCGACCTCGCCGAGCTTGGATTGCCGACGGCCACCGAGGCGCTCGACCCGATTACACCGCAGTACCTGGGCGACCTGATTGCCTGGACCGCGATTGGCGCACGCACTACCGAATCCCAGACGCATCGCGAGATGGCGAGCGGTTTGTCCACGCCCCTCGGCTTCAAGAATGGAACGGATGGCAGTTTGACCGTGGCGATCAATGCGCTGCAGTCGGCCGCACGCCCGCATCATTTTCTTGGCATTAACCAGCAGGGTCAAACTGCGGTATTTCGCACCCGCGGCAATCGCTACGGGCATGTGGTGTTACGCGGCGGCGGTGGCCGACCGAATTACGACTCGGTGTCGATTGCCGTGTGTGAAAAGGAGCTGAATGCGGGGAAATTGCCGGCCAATATTGCCGTCGACTGCAGTCATGGCAATTCCAACAAGGATTACACGCTGCAGCCACTGGTGGCCGAGAATTGCGTAAATCAGATCGTCGAAGGCAATCACTCGATCGTGGCGCTGATGCTGGAGAGCCATCTCGGTGCCGGCAATCAGCCAATACCCTCCGATCTCTCGAAGTTGCGTTACGGTGTGTCGGTCACCGATGCCTGTATCGACTGGCCAACGACCGAAAAACTGCTGCGCGAGGCGCGTGCTCGACTCAAGGATGTCTTGCCGGCACGGCTGGTTCGCAAGAACCAGGGCGTCGCCTGACCCGGCGATGCGGGTGTCCCTTCAGTAATCACGATCAGGACCGTCAGCTGACACGGAGAACACGCGTCTACCGTTAACGGAGGCTTACGATGCTGGAGATCGCGGTTCTGCAGCGCTATACACCACTGCACAACCTGTCCGAAGCCAATCTGGAACGTCTGGCCAGGCGCGTGGTCATCGAAGAGTTTCCGAAAGGCAGTCTGGTATGTCATGAAAATGACACCGACAACGATTCCCTGTATCTGCTGGACGGCGGGGTTGAGCTGAAATCCAGCGCCAGCAGCATGACGCGCGTGGTACAAGCCGGCAGTCCCGACTCCTTCTTTCCGCTTGCCCCTGGCCGTCCGCGACCGTATACGGTGATCGCCACCATGCCGGTCAGACTGTTCCGGGTCGACAACGCATCTCTGGATCGCGTTGTGCTGCTCGATGAGTTGTCCACGACCATCACCCGCCTGCGGGAGAATGACGGCCAGCAATTTGCCGGTGACAGNNCAGGGAGACCCCGGTGACTATTTCTACGTGGTCAAGGAGGGTCGCTTTGCCGTGGCCCGCAAGGATCCGCAAGGCAAGGTCCAGTTGCTGAATGAACTCAAGCAGGGCGCGGTGTTTGGCGAGGAGGCGCTCTTGCTGGATTCTCCACGCAATGCCAGCATCATCGCCGTCACCGACGGATTGGTGATGCGCTTGCCGCGTGCCGAGTTTGAAGAACTGCTCAAGTACCCGATGTTGAACTATGTATCGGCCACCGAAGCGCAGGTAATGCTCAAGGCGGGCGCCGGGCTGCTGGATGTCCGGCCGGCGCAGGAATTTCGGCAGGGGTCACTCAAGGGCAGCCAGAATCTGCCGATCGCCGAGTTGCGCAAGCGGATAATCGAGCTCGATCCGCATCGTTCGTACGTGCTCATCTGCCGCAATGGACACATGAGCGAGGCGGCGGCCTTTATGCTGCTGCAACGGGGTTATCGGGTTACCGTTCTGCGTGGCGGGTTGCAGGCGATCCGTGCACGTTGACCGGATCAGTGCGTGGGTTCGTCGTCCGGATTCTTCTTTTTTGGTTTATGGAACGTCAGGACCTGGGACTTCTTCGGTTCGTCGATGAATTCCGGCCTGGACCGGCTCGGCCGGCCGGCACCGTCAGCCAGCTCCTTTTCGCGACTTGAGATCAGTGACAGGCAATCCCTGATGCTCTGGATGGTTTTGTCCGACAAGGGGTGTTTCATGCCCGGTGGCGTCGACGTATCCTTGGCGATATCCGTCAGTAAGCGCTTGACCATGCGCAGGATGCGTTCTTCCTGTGATATCTCATTGGCGGCCATAGTGTGTTGATTTCCTGCACAGATAGGCGGAAAGGCCGCATTCTGACACAGCCGCCAGTACCATTCACTTCTATTCCCGAATCCGACAGCTAGACTTCTGTAATTGCAGGTCAAATAGAGACGCTTGGAGACATAGATTCACTAATGAAATTATAAAGTTAAGTGAATCCCGGCAGTAAATAAGCCGGAATCAGTCCTATCGCGACGTGGTCGTTTAGATGAAGTCGGGACTGGTATATTTCTTGCAAATTAATCAATTAATTAAAGGACAGCGCTTGTGCGCAATCATCGGGACAGAAGCCGGACTTGCATGACACCAGCGCGTCCAACCCTGCCTGGAAACCAGGCTCTCCGGGATTGTTCCTGACAAGGACATCATGACGCCGTTTCGCTTCAAATCCATTTTCCAGCGCCCCGGAGCAGTTGTCGCGCTCGGCTTCACAGCCATGCTGGTGCTCATGGTGTTTCTGGCCTCCACCGGCATCATCCAGCTGGAGGCCGGCCAACAGCGGCTCGAAAATCTCGTCGAAGATCCGGTGGCCAAGATGACCTATGCGAACCGCATGTATATGGCGGCTCGCGAGCGCACGGTCAGTCTCCAGCGCCTGCTGCTCCAGAGCGATCCCTTCGCGCGCGATGAGCAATGGATGCGTTTCCTGGGTTATGCCTCGGAGTTTGCTCAGGCGCGTGAGGCGCTGACAGCGCTGACGCTCAGTGTTCGGGAACGCGAGATCCTCGAACAGCAGAGCGCGCTGACCCGAATCGCCGTGCCTATTCAGAATGAGGTTGTTGACCTGATGTGGAAGGGCCGTTCGATTGAAGCCCACAAGCTGCTCGTCAACGAGGCGATCCCGGCCCAGGACAAGGTGCTTGGCCAGCTGCGCGAGTTATACCGATACCAGGAAGAGCAGGTCGCGGATGCCGCACACATCGCCACCATTGACTATCGCAATGTGCGGTTGTGGTTGCAGGTATTGGCGCTGTTGACGCTCGGTCTGGCCGTAGGCATCGCGTTGGCGATCCTGTACCAGGCACGGCGAGCGGATGCGGCATTGCGCGAGGAAAAGGAACGCGCCCAGGTGACGCTGTATTCTCTGGGGGAGGCGGTGTTGCGCACCGGAGCCGATGGTCGTGTCGAGTATCTGAATCCGGTGGCTGAACAGATGACCGGCTGGACCACGGCGGAGGCACAGGGCCAGACGCTTGAATCTGTCATGCGCATCGTGCATGACGTCAGTCGCCAACCGGTGGCCAATCCGGCGCAAGCCGCACTCACCGCCGGCCAGGTGATCAGCGATGCGGAAGACACCTTGCTTATCGCGCGTCACGGCGATGAGCGTGCGATCGATCTGACGGCCACCGCCTTGCCGGACGGCGCGGGTGCCGTGCTGGTGTTTCGCGACGTGACCGAGGTGCGGGCGTTGTCACGTGAAATTGCCCATCAGGCGACGCACGATCTCATGACCGGCCTGGTCAACCGGCGCGAATTTGAGCGCCGGTTGCAGCGCGCCCTCGATGAGTCCCAGGTTGATTCCTGTCAGCATGCCCTGTGTTATCTCGATCTTGACCTGTTCAAGGCAGTCAACGACACCTGCGGGCATCTGGCCGGCGACGAGCTGCTCAAGCAACTGGCCGGAGTATTGCGCACGCGTGTCCGAAAAGAAGATGTTCTGGCGCGCATCGGCGGTGACGAGTTTGCGATCCTGTTGCAGGGCTGTCACCTGGAGAAGGCCGTCGATATTGGTGAAACCATCCGTCAGTCACTCAAGGACTACCGTTTTGCCTGGGAAGACAAGCGTCTCGATGTCGGGGCCAGCATCGGAGTGGTGCCGGTCAATGCCAACAGCGGGGATCTGAATGATGTGCTGCGCTCGGCCGATATGGCCTGCCGCATTGCCAAGGAAGAGGGGCGCAACCGTTTGCACGTGCTGAAACCCAACGACCTGGTGATCGCCAANNCTGGCGTTTATCGAACGCGAACTCGATGCCAGCGGACTGCCGCCGTCGTGCATTGGATTTGAAATTACCGAATCGGCGGCGGTAACTCACATGAGCCGGGCGGTGCAGCTGATCAGTGCCCTGCGCGCACGCGGCTGCCGCTTCTCGCTCGATGACTTTGGCAGTGGGGTGTCATCGTTTACCTACCTGAAGCACATGCCGGTGGACTACCTGAAGATCGATGGGTCATTCGTGCACAACAGTCCGGATGACAGGACCGATCTCGCGATGGTGACCTCGATCAACCAGGTGGCACACATCCTCGGTATCAAGACTGTCGCCGAATACGTGGAAAACAAGGCGATCCGCGATGCCATGACGCGCGTGGGCGTGGATTACGGCCAGGGTTATGCGATGGCCATGCCGCAGCCGTTGGCACACATTGTGGCCGCGGTCGGACCCAGGGTGGCGGGTCTGCCCACGGGCGGCTAGCCGGGCAACTGTTCGACGGTGATCTTCTGGGCCTGCAGCTTGATCAGTGCCGCCTCAAAATCCGTAACGCGCTGCTTTTCCTGATCGACCACGGCGGCCGGGGCGCGCGCCACGAAATCGGCATTGGCCAGCTTGCCGCGCGCCTTGACCAGTTCCTTCTCAAATTTCTCGATTTCCTTGTTGATGCGTGCCAGTTCGCCCTGCTTGTTGATCAGGGCGCCGAGCGGGATTTGCACTTTCATCTGTCCGACCAGCTCCATCGCCGATTCGGGTGCGTTCTGTCCGGACTCCAGCCAGGTCAGCGACTCCATTCGCCCCAGCAGTTTGAGATAATGCGCGTTCTGCTGCATCCAGTGGAGCTCGCGGGCACTGCCATCCGCNNGGGTGCAACAGGCGCAACAGCGATTCGAGCACGGTGACCAGGGTATGACGGGTGCCACGTTGGGCTTCGGTGCTGGCGTTGGTATCGGTGAGCACGACCTTGGACAGTTCCAGATACCAGTCGCAGTACTCGTTCCAGGTGAAGTGGTAGAGCGCCTGGGCAGCGAGGTCGAAACGGTATTCGCGGAATGCCGCATCCACTTCGGCTGCCGTTTCGTTGAGTCGTGAAAGAATCCAGCGGTCGGCGGCCGTCAGTTGCAGATCTCCGCCTTGCTGCCCGCAATCGCGCCCCTCGGTGTTCATCAGCACGTAGCGGGCGGCGTTCCAGAGTTTGTTGCAGAAGTTGCGGTAGCCTTCCAGCCGGCCGATGTCGAAGCGCACGTCACGCCCCTGGGTCGCGACGCTTGCAAAGGTGAAACGCAGCGTATCGGTTCCGAACGCCGGGATACCCTGGGCAAAGTTCTTGCGCGTGAGGCGCTCGATGCGCTCGCGCAGGTGCGGTTGAATGACCTCGCGCGTACGCTTGGCGACCAGGGATTCCAGATCAATGCCATCGATGATGTCGATCGGATCCAGGACGTTGCCCTTGGACTTCGACATCTTCTGGCCTTCGGCATCGCGTACCAGTCCATGCACGTACACCTCGCGAAACGGCACCTCGCCGGTAAACTTGAGGCCCATCATGATCATGCGCGCCACCCAGAAGAAGA
>DKBE01000023.1 GCA_002451085.1 Proteobacteria bacterium UBA6908
GCGAGCAGGGTCTTGCCGGTTCCGGGCGAACCGGTCATCAGCACGCCCTTGGGAATGCGGCCGCCAAGCTTCTGGAACTTGGACGGATCCTTGAGGAACTCGACCAGTTCGCCAACTTCTTCTTTGGCTTCTTCCACGCCAGCGACATCGGCGAAGGTCACCTTGTTCTGTTCCTCGGTGAGCATGCGCGCGCGGCTCTTGCCGAAGCCCATGGCCCCGCCGCGACCGCCACCGCCGCCCTGCATCTGACGCATGAAGAACACCCAGACGCCGACCAGCAGCAACATCGGGAACCAGTTGATGAAGATGGTGAGCAGCAGTGACTGCTCTTCGGGCGGCTTGCCCTCCACTGTCACGCCATACTTGAGCAGGTCCGCGATCATGTCGCGATTGTCGGTTTCGGGACTGTAGGTCACGAAACCTTCGCCACCGCGGAGCGCGCCGCTGATCCGGCGGCCTTCGATGGTGACCTTGTCAACGCGACCATCCTTGACGTTCGAGTAGAACTGCGAATAGTCGATCGGTTTGACCGCAACGGTGCGGGTACCGAAGTTGTTGAACACCGACATCAGCACGATGGCGATAACCAGCCACAGCAGGAGATTCTTCGCGAGATTGTTCAAGCCTGTTCCTCTGGTTCAGTTGGGGCCACGGTCGTTAGAACCGCGAACTGCCCGAATAATTCCATTGTCCCTTGGTCGTCCGGCCGACACAACCGCGTGCGTTCAAGGGGTTTAGTGATCCTGCACCGTGCCCCGGTACCCGGTCGCCAGTAAATACTGCTCCGCACTGCGAGGACGCGACGCTTTGGGCTTGCGTGTTGCCACTCGCTGAAAACGCTGCTGCAACGACTTGAACAGCTCATTAAACCCGCTGCCCTGAAAAACCTTAACCAGGAATGTTCCGCCCGGCTTCAGCACGCGCCCCGCGAAATCCATAGCCAATTCAGCAAGATACATGGCTCTAGCCTGATCGGCGGAGTCGATACCAGTAGTATTGGGTGCCATATCGGAGATTACAAGGTCAACCGGCTGGCCGGATATCGCCTCCATCAGGGCTTGCAGGGTCGCATCCTCGGTAATGTCTCCCTGCAGGATCTCGATGCCCGCCAACGGCTCGATGGGCAGGATATCCATGGCGATTACCCGCCCATTCTTGCCAACACGTTCCTTCACATATTGGGACCAGGCGCCGGGGGCGGCGCCCAGATCCACCACCACCAGTCCCGGCTTCAGTAGACGGTCACGTTCATCGATCTCTTTCAACTTGTAGACCGCACGCGACCGGTAGCCTTCCTTGCGGGCACGCTTGACGTACTCGTCAGTGAAGTGCTCAGCCAGCCATTTACCGCTGCTTTTCGATCGCGCCATGGGGTTCTCTCGCCCGATCCGGTATCATTCAACAATGTCGCTGAGTCAGACCCAGATCAAGTACCTGAAGGGCCTCGCCCACCACCGCAAACCGGTCGTCACGGTCGGCAATGCCGGCCTGAGCGACGCCGTGCTGCGCGAAATCCGCATCGCCCTCAAGGCGCATGAGCTGCTCAAGATCAAGCTTCCGGCGCTTGAGCGCGAGGAGCGTCAATCGCTGTTTGCCCAGATCTGCGACGACACTGGAGCCGACGCTGTGCAACACATCGGACGCATGGCGGTGATTTACCGCCGCGCCGAAAAGCCGAAGATTCAACTGCCCGCCTGAAGTCGCGGACGGATCCCCAGCGCCACCAGCATCAATCCAAGCACGCTTTCGGCCAGATACAGTACACTTGACAGGCCATGCAGGCGCCCAAACTCGGCCCAGAGTGGCGTGGCATTGCTCTGGTGCACTGCAAGCAACTTGAGCTCGCGCATTCGCGCGGCCAGACCGAATTCGCCGATCAGCGCGAGCACCAGCATCATCATCAGCACCACTGCGCGCCAGTCGCGCCAGACACGCAGTCTGGCGCGCGCCGTGGCGAAACCCAGCAACAGCGTGGCACAGACAATCCCTGTCAGGCTCATGGCTGAAAACAGACGGCCGGCAATGTCGCCGGCCTGCAGGCGCTCGTACCCCGCGAACAGCACCGGCGCATAGATGAATCCGGTGATCCACAATCCGCCAACCCACAAGGTCAACAGCATCTGTTCAACGGCACGAGTGAAAAACGGCATGAATGCGGAAACGAGCAATCGACTCAGAGGTAACGAACGTCAAGAATCTCGTAGTGTCGCGTGCCGTCCGGCACCCGCACCTCGACCGAGTCACCAGCCTCCTTGCCAATCAGAGCGCGCGCAATCGGTGAGCCGATCGAGATCATCCCCTGGGCAATGTCGGCTTCATCGTCCCCGACGATCTGGTAGGTGGATTGTGCATTGCTGTCTTCATCCAGGAGGTCAACGGTGGCGCCGAACACCACGCGCCCTTCTGCATTCACGGTCTTGGGATCGATAATCTGGGCGCTCGACAGCTTGCCCTCGACCTCGGCTATTCGCCCTTCAATAAACGACTGCTGCTCCTTGGCGGC
Organism: Proteobacteria bacterium UBA6908; assembly: GCA_002451085.1. GTDB lineage: Bacteria > Pseudomonadota > Gammaproteobacteria > Acidiferrobacterales > UBA6901 > UBA6901. The sequence continues at coordinate 2,504 of DKBE01000023.1, forward strand.
ATGGTATTCGGCGTTTTCCGACAGATCGCCGTGCGCACGCGCTTCGGCGATGGCCTGAATGATGCGCGGGCGTTCCACCGTTTTGAGTCGAAGCAGCTCAGCCTTGAGCTTTTCGGCACCGGTCACGGTCAGCGGCACTTTGTTCATGACTGGATCTCCTTGTGCAGGTCCTGCACGCGGTTGACCGTGAAGTCACCGGCCTGTTTGTGGGCCTCGGCGGCGGCACGTGCGGCGGCCAGCGTGGTGTAGTTGGTCACCTTGTGCAGCAATGCCTCGCGCCGGATCGGATAGGAATCCTCGATGCTCTGCTTGTCGGCCACGGTATTGAGAATCATAGCAATCTCGTCATTCTTGATCATGTCGACAATGTGTGGCCGGCCTTCTGATACCTTGTTCACGATCCTGACCGGAACTCCGGCTGTCTCCAGAACCGCGGCGGTTCCGCGCGTGGCCAGAAGTTCAAAACCATTTGCCGCAAAATAACGCCCCACTTCAACACCGTCCTTCTGGTCGGCATCGCGCAGGCTGATAAACATGCGTCCGACCATCGGTATGGCGGCGCCGGCGGCATGTTGTGATTTACCGAAGGCCTCGCCAAACGTCCAGCCGACACCCATCACCTCACCTGTCGACTTCATTTCCGGTCCGAGCATGGTGTCGACACCCGGGAACTTGATGAACGGAAACACGGCTTCCTTCACGGAATAATACGCCGGCACAATCTCGGCGGTCACACCTTGCGACTTGAGTGTTTGCCCGGCCATGCAGCGTGCCGCTACCTTGGCCAGCGGTCGCGAGGTGGCCTTGGACACGTATGGCACAGTGCGTGAAGCGCGCGGATTCACTTCCAGTACGTAGATCTTGCCGTTCTGTACGGCGAACTGGACATTCATCAGGCCGATCACCTTGAGCGCCTTGGCCATCAGGATAGTCTGCCGGCGCAGCTCATCCTGGAGCTTCTTCGACAGCGAATACGGCGGCAACGAGCAGGCCGAGTCGCCGGAATGCACTCCGGCTTCCTCAATATGCTCCATGATGCCGCCGATTATGACATTCTTGCCGTCGCTCACCGCATCCACATCCACCTCGGTGGCGTCATTCAGAAAGCGGTCGAGCAGCACCGGTGAATCTTCGGAGACGCGCACCGCTTCGCGCATGTAGGTTTCGAGTTCATCGCGGGTGTGCACAATCTGCATGGCCCGGCCGCCGAGTACATAGGATGGCCGCACGACCAGCGGATATCCTATCTTCTCCGCATGCTTGAAGGCCTCTTCGGCGGTGCGTGCCGTGGCATTGGGCGGTTGCAACAGCTTGAGCTTCTTGATGAGCTTCTGGAAGCGCTCTCGATCCTCGGCGATGTCAATCGATTCCGGGCTCGTACCAATGATCGGGGCCTTGTTTTTTTCCAGCGCCTTGGCGAGTTTGAGCGGCGTTTGACCGCCGTACTGGACAATCACGCCCTTGGGCTTCTCGAGTTTGACGATTTCCAGCACGTCCTCGAGTGTCAGTGGTTCGAAATACAACCGGTCGGAAGTGTCGTAATCGGTCGACACGGTCTCCGGATTGCAATTCACCATGATGGTCTGGTAGCCGTCCTCACGCAGTGCGAACGAGGCGTGGCAGCAACAGTAGTCGAACTCAATGCCCTGGCCGATGCGATTCGGACCGCCACCCAGCACGATGATCTTGTCCCGCTTCTCCGGCTGAGCCTCGCATTCTTCTTCGTAAGTCGAATACATATAGGCCGTCGCCGTGGCGAATTCGGCGGCGCACGAGTCGACACGTTTGTACACCGGGCGAACCTTGAGCTTGTGCCGCAGTGCCCGCACGCGGTCTTCGCTCGATCCGAGCAGGGTCGCGAGCCGTCGATCGGAAAAGCCCAAGCGCTTCCAGCTGCGCAGCTTGTCGGCGCCGGGACTCTTCTTTTTGTGCTTGCTGATCTCGGCTTCGGTTTTCACCAGTTCTTCCAGCTGCACCAGGAACCAGCGATCGATCTTGGTGAGCTCGAACACTTCATCCAGCGACATCCCGAAGCGAAATGCATCGCCGATGTACCACACACGTTCGGCGCCCGGCACACGCAGCTCTTGCATCAGCTTCTTGCGGGCCGCGTCCTTGTCCAGCACCGGATCGAGCTTCGGTTCCAGGCCGTAGGAACCGATTTCCAGCGAACGCAATGACTTCTGGAACGATTCCTGGAAAGTACGTCCAATCGCCATGGCCTCGCCCACTGACTTCATCTGGGTCGTAAGCACCGAGTCGGCTTTGGGGAATTTCTCGAAGGTGAAGCGCGGGAATTTGGTGACCACGTAGTCGATGGTCGGCTCGAAAGACGCCGGGGTCTCCCGGGTAATGTCGTTTCGTATCTCGTCGAGAGTGAGGCCGACCGCAAGCTTCGCCGCGATCTTCGCGATCGGGAATCCGGTCGCCTTCGACGCAAGGGCCGAACTCCTG
>DKBE01000100.1 GCA_002451085.1 Proteobacteria bacterium UBA6908
GTCAAGAAGGAGGATTACTGGAAGGTAGTCGATCACTGCTACCTGTGTGACCTGTGCTACATGACCAAATGCCCGTATGTTCCGCCGCATGAATGGAACCTGGATTTCCCCCACCTCATGCTGCGTGCCAAAGCAGTGAAATATCGCAAGGGTGAAGTCAAGACTCGCGACCGAATTCTCACCAGCACCGACGCAGTCGGCAAACTGGCAGGGATCCCGATCATTGTCCAGACCGTTAACACGGCAAACAAGTCAAAAGCCTTTCGCAAGGTCCTGGACTCGGTTTTGGGTGTCCATCCGGATGCCGTGGTCCCGAAGTATCACAGCCGGACCTATCGCAAACGGCATGACGCCGCTTCCGCACAGGGAACGGGCAGCGCGACCAGTACTACGAAAGGAAAAGTGGCGCTCTACGTCACCTGCTACGGAAATTACAACGAACCTCACGTGAATGAGGATTTGGTGGCCGTATTCCGTCACAACGACATCCCGGTAGTACTGGCCGAGAGGGAGCAGTGTTGTGGCATGCCAAAGCTTGAACTCGGTGATCTTGAAGCGGTGGCCCGTTCCAAGGCGGCCAATATTCCGCAGCTGGCGAGGCTCGTCGATGCGGGATACGACATCGTGGCCGCAGTACCGTCCTGTGCGCTGATGTTTAAACAGGAACTGCCGCTCATGTTCCCGGATGATGCCGATGTTCAGAAGGTCAAGAAGGCGATGTTCGATCCATTCGAATATCTCGCGTTACGCCACAAGGATGGCCTGCTGAAAACTGATTTCAGGCAGTCACTGGGCAAGGTGGCCTACCATGTGCCATGCCATTTACGGGTGCAGAACATTGGCCTCAAGACCCGGGATATTCTGGCACTCGTGCCGAATACCAAGATCGATACAATTGAACGTTGCTCTGGTCATGATGGGACCTATGCCGTGAAGAGCGAATTCCATGAGGTGTCAATGAAAATCGCCCGTCCTGTCGTGGAACGGGTGGTGGCCAGCCAGTGTGACCACTACGGCAGTGATTGCCCGATGGCCGGGCACCAGATCGAAAATGGCTTAACAGATGGCAAGGCGCCGGAACATCCGATGAGTCTGCTGCGCAAGGCCTATGGGATTTGATTCTGCAGTAAATGACTTACTTTCAGGGAGGCGTCATGGCGAACGAAGGCTATCACGAAGCGAATCTGCGTGAGGAAACGCGCGACATGCATCGCGCGATTGTCTCGCTGATGGAGGAGCTGGAGGCGGTCGATTGGTATAACCAGCGGGTCGATGCCTGCCAGAATCCGGAACTGCGCGCTATCCTCGCGCACAACCGCGACGAAGAAAAGGAGCACGCTGCCATGGTGCTGGAATGGATTCGGCGTCGCGATCCGGTATTCGACAAGGAGCTGCGTGACTATTTATTCACCGACAAGCCGATCGCGAGCCTCGAAGCCCACCACAAGCCATAGGTCCAGATTGATACCGTATTGGACAACCAAGAGAGCTACGTGAACACAGGAGCCGCTATCATGCAAAAGATTGCCCGCAATGACCTGATGCCGCTCGAGCAATACGCCAAGGCGCGCAACGATTTCCGCGCCAAGGTCATGGCACACAAAAAGGATCGCCAGGTACAGATTGGCAAGAATACCACGCTGTATTTTGAAGACCGGCTGACCATGCAATACCAGATTCAGGAAATGCTGCGTGCCGAGCGTATTTTCGAGGATGAGGGCATTCAGGACGAACTCGATGCCTACAACCCGCTGATCCCGGACGGGACCAACTGGAAGGCGACCTTCATGATCGAATTCCCGGAAGTTGAGCAACGGCGCGTGGCGCTCGAAAAAATGATCGGAATCGAGGACAAGGTCTGGGTGCAAGTTGCGGATTTCAGCAAGGTGTACTCGGTCGCTGATGAGGATCTTGAGCGTGAGACAGACGAGAAGACATCTTCGGTTCACTTCCTGCGCTTTGAGCTGACCGGGGACATGATCAAGGCGGTCAAGGCGGGTGCGGCCGTTAGCATGGGCATTGATCACCCGGCCTATACCCACAGCGTCATGCCGTTGCCGGAGGCGACCCGCGCCTCGCTTGCCCGCGACCTTGCCTGAATCCACTCTGTTCCACGGTCTGAAGCATCTGACCGTGGGGTGGGTCTGCCTTGTCGTTCGGATCGGCCTCTGAGCCGTCCGGGAACGGACATTTATGCTGACATCTCATATAATCGCGTGCCAATGCGAGCATGTCAGCCCGTCATGTCCGGCCCGATCTTGTGGCGCTATGCCGCGGGGCGTGCCTTCCTCTCCGTTTTCTGTTGCATCATTCCTGAAGCATGAGCCAAGCCTACGACGCCTCCGCGATTGAAGTACTGACCGGCCTTGAGCCCGTGCGCAAGCGCCCGGGCATGTATACCTCCACCGATCGGCCCAACCACCTCGCCCAGGAAGTCATCGATAACTCGGTGGACGAGGCGATCGCCGGTCATGCCAAGCGCATTGATGTCCTTCTCTATAAGGATGGTTCGCTGGCGGTCACTGACGACGGCCGCGGCATGCCGGTCGACCGACACAAGACCGAGAAGGTATCGGGTGTGGAGGTGATCCTCACGCGTCTGCACGCCGGCGGCAAGTTCTCGAACAAAAACTACGATTTCTCCGGCGGATTGCATGGCGTCGGCGTGTCGGTGGTCAATGCACTGTCCAAGAAACTGGAAGTGCTGGTGAGGCGCGGCGGCAAGGAATACAAGATGGTTTTTGCCAGTGGCCAGAAAGTGTCGGAACTCAAGGCGATCGGCACCGTTGGCGCACGATCCACGGGAACGACCGTTCAGTTCTGGCCAGACGAGAAATTTTTCGACAGCCCCAAGTTTCACGTTCCGCGCCTCAAGCATGTATTGCGCGCCAAGGCGGTGCTGTGCCCGGGGCTCAAGATTGCCTTCACCGACGAGTCTGACCGGAAGAACAATGAAGAGTGGTATTACGAAGACGGTCTTCGGGACTACCTGGTATCGGAACTTGGCAAACTGGAAATGATTCCAGACGAACCGTTCGTGGGTCATTTCAAGGACAATGATGGTGAGCTTGACTGGGCTATCGTGTGGGCGCCGGACAACGACCAGCCACTGATGGAAAGCTACGTCAATTTGATCCCGACAGTGCAGGACGGGACGCACGTGAACGGCTTTCGCCAGGGGCTGACGGATGCATTGCGTGAGTTCTGCGAGTTTCGCAACCTGTTACCGCGTGGCGTGAAACTGGCGCCGGAAGACGTGTGGGGATTGGCCAGTTATGTGCTGTCGTACAAAATGCGCGATCCGCAATTCTCCGGGCAGACGAAGGAGCGCCTGACCTCGCGCGAGTCAGCGGCCTTTGTCGGCACGGTCACCAAGGACGCTTTTGCCCAGTGGCTGATGCAGCACGTCGCCGATGCCGAGCGCATTGCCAACCTCGCGATCGAAGCGGCCCAGGCGCGCATGAAGACCGCGAAGAAGGTTGAACGCAAGAAAATCGGTGCCGGTCCGGCCCTGCCCGGCAAGCTCGCCGATTGCCTGTCAACGGATCTGAACATGACCGAGCTGTTTCTGGTCGAGGGCGATTCGGCAGGCGGTTCGGCCAAGCAGGCGCGCGACAAGAATTTCCAGGCCATCATGCCGCTCCGTGGCAAGATCCTGAATACCTGGGAAGTTGATCCGGCACAGGTACTCGGCTCGCAGGAGGTGCACGATATTGCCGTGGCACTTGGCGTTGATCCGGGTTCGGCCAACATGGACGGCCTGCGTTATGGCAAGGTCTGCATTCTGGCCGACGCTGACTCGGATGGCGCCCATATCGCCACCCTGCTGTGCGCACTGTTCGTCAAGCATTTCAAGCCGCTGGTGGCTGCCGGACATGTGTATGTGTCCATGCCACCGCTGTTCCGCATCGATGTCGGCCAGCAAGTGTATTACGCGCTCGATGAAGATGAGCGTCGGCAGACGCTCGAGCGCATCCAGAAGGAGAATCCGCGCGCCCGCCCCATGATGACCCGTTTCAAGGGACTGGGAGAGATGAATCCAATGCAATTGCGCGAAACGGTGATGGATCCGAACACCCGACGACTCGTACAACTCGAAATCAAGGCCGGTGACAGCACCCATCGCGTCATGGACATGATGCTGGCCAAGAAACGCGCCGCCGACCGCAAGGAATGGCTGGAGAAGAACGGCAACAAGGCAGAACTCGCCTAAGGCAAAACGAACATGGCTAAGAAATCCACTGGCAAGGGAAAGGGCGGCAAAAAAACCGCCAAACCGGTCCGCGGCAAGGGCACCGCCCCGACCGTACGGCCACGTGTTGCGTCGATCGAGCGGCTGCCGCTCGCGGTTTTTACCGAGAAAGCGTATCTCGACTATTCGATGTATGTGGTGCTGGACCGTGCGCTTCCGAACCTTGGGGACGGTCTGAAACCGGTGCAGCGTCGCATTATCTACGCCATGTCCGAGCTCGGGTTGTCGGCGGCGGCCAAGTACAAGAAATCAGCGCGCACGGTGGGTGACGTACTCGGCAAGTTTCATCCACACGGTGATTCCGCCTGTTACGAGGCCATGGTGCTCATGGCCCAGCCATTCAGTTATCGCTACCCGCTGATTGACGGCCAGGGTAACTGGGGATCGCCAGACGATCCCAAGTCGTTTGCAGCGATGCGCTACACCGAGTCGCGACTCACCCCATTCGCGCAGGTGCTGCTCTCCGAGCTGGAGCAGGGCACGGTCGACTGGCAGCCGAACTTCGACGGCACGCTGGAAGAGCCAAAGGTCATGCCGGCGCGCCTGCCGCATGTGTTGCTCAATGGCACTACCGGCATTGCCGTCGGCATGGCCACGGATATCCCGCCGCACAACGTGCGCGAAGTCGCCGCGGCTTGTGTGCGATTGCTGGAAAAGCCGGATTCCACCACGGGTGAGCTGATGAAGCACATCCAGGGTCCGGATTACCCGACCGAGGCCGAAATCATCACACCCAAGGCCGACATCCGTGCGATGTACAACAGCGGTAACGGCAGCATTCGCGCCCGGGCCCGCTGGAATCGCGAAGATGGTGAAATCGTGATCACCGCGCTTCCCTATCAGGTATCGCCCGCCAAGGTGCTGGAACAGATTGCCCAGCAAATGCAGCAGAAGAAGCTGCCGATGGTCGAGGATCTGCGCGACGAATGCGACCATGAAAATCCGATTCGATTGGTAATTGTGCCGCGTTCAGGCCGAATCGATGCCGTCGAACTCATGGACCACCTGTTCGCGACCACCGATCTCGAGCGTTCGTACCGTGTAAACCTGAACATGATTGGTCTCGATGGGCGGCCACGGGTCTTCGGTCTCAAGGACCTGCTCGGCGAATGGCTCAAGTTCCGGTTGGTTACGGTGCGGCGACGTTTGCAGCACCGCCTCGACAAGGTGCTGGCACGGTTGCACATCCTCGAGGGCCTGCTGGTCGCCTATCTCAATCTGGACGAAGTGATTCGCATCATCCGCCGAGAGGATGAGCCCAAACCGGTGCTGATGAAGCGGTTCAAGCTGAGTGACATCCAGGCCGATGCCATCCTCGAAACCAAGCTGCGCCACCTGGCCAAGCTCGAGGAAATGAAGATCAAGGGCGAGCAGAAAGAACTGGACAAGGAGCGTGTCGAGCTCGAAGGGCTCCTGAAGAGTGCGGTGAAGCTCAAACAAAAGGTGCGTGACGAGATCATTGCCGATGCCGAGGAGTTCGGGGACAAGCGCCGCTCGCCGCTGGTTGAGCGCAGCGAGGCCAAGGCCATCGATGTTACGCAATTGTTGCCGACCGAGCCGATCACCGTGGTGTTGTCAGAGAAGGGCTGGGTGCGGGCCGCCAAGGGTCATGACGTTGATGCCCGTGCTCTCGACTACAAGACCGGTGACAAGTTCCTGCAGGCAGCGCGCGGCAAGACGAACCAGCTGGTGGTATTTCTCGATTCGACGGGCCGTTCCTACACCCTGCCGGCGCACAAACTGCCTTCGGCGCGCGGCCACGGCGAGCCGCTGGCCTCCAGTCTCAATCCGCCACCCGGTGCCACCTGGGCCGGGGTCATGATGGGTGCACCGGACGACTTGTACCTCGTTGCGTCGGATGCCGGCTATGGTTTTGTGTGCAAACTCGCTGACCTGATTACCGATCGTCGCGCCGGCAAGGCCCTGCTCAAGGTTCCGAAGGGTGCCAAGGCCCTGCCGCCACAACGTGTGATGAATTACGATCAGGACTGGCTGGCGACAGCGACCAACAAGGGCAATATTCTGGTGTTCATGATTGCCGAGTTGCCGAAGATGGAGAAAGGCAAAGGCGAGAAGATTTTATCGATTCCCGGCGCGCGCGTCGTCAAGCGCGAGGAATTTCTGGCTGGCATCGCGGTCTTCCACGAAGGTCAGCGATTGTTGTTACGCACTGGCAAGGGTGAGCTGTTGCTGCGTTCCGGAAACGATATAGACCAGTACGTGAGTGAGCGTGCACTGCGTGGTTCAAAGTTGCCGCGCGGTCACCAGGAAGTTAAAGAAATTGAAGTGCAAGAGAAGTGAGCTGGCGTCGCCCGCCGGACGACGTTTTCCAAAATGACGCGTGAGGACATGGAATGAACAAGTATATTTTACGGATTGTGTTTCTGGCGGCGCTTGCGGGTGGTGCCACGAACATTGTGGCCGCAGAGAAAACCGAACTCAAAACGGATGCGGAAAAGAATGGCTACAGCGTCGGCTATGACATCGGTCATTCGCTTAAACGCCAGCTCGAAGGCGTGGATGCCGCGAGCATGGCACGTGGGCTCAAGGATGGGATGAGCGGCGCCGCTCCGGTACTGTCCGAGACCGAAATGAAGCAGCGCTTCGTGGCCCTGCAGCAGGAATCAGCCAAAAAAATTCCGGAGAAGAACAAGAAAGAGGGCGAGGCCTATCTGGCCAGGAACAAGGACGCGAAGGGAGTCAAGACCACAGCCAGTGGCCTGCAATATAAAGTCATTACCACCGGCAAGGGCAAGAAGCCGGGTCTTGAAGATACGGTGACGGTGAATTACCGCGGTACGCTGATCGACGGTACCGAGTTTGACAGTTCCTACAAGCGCGGCCAGCCAGCCACCTTCCCGGTGAAAGGCGTGATCTCTGGCTGGACCGAGGCGCTGCAACTCATGCCGACGGGCTCGAAGTGGATGCTGTATATCCCATCCAGCCTGGCCTACGGTGAACGTGGCGCCGGCCCGATGATTGGCCCCAATTCCACATTGGTTTTCGAAGTGGAGTTGCTGTCCATCGCTCCGTCGAAGCCTTGAGGCGCCGTCAGTCACGAGCCCAAGAATATTGAGGCGGCATTGGCCATCCGGCGTGATGCCATGACATAAGTATTGGGGTGCCCCATGTTTCAGATACCTGTCAGTGACATGCTGGGTCTGTTCTGGTTTGTGATCGTCTGGGTCGGATACACCCTCTATGCCGATCGCCGTGAACCACGAACTCAGTCTTTGCGAGCCGTGATGCACCGGCACCGGTATACCTGGATGCAGCAGATGCTGTTGCGGGACAACCGCGTGACGGACATCAATATTCTGCGAAATCTGATCGGCGGCGTCTCATTCTTCGCGTCCACCACGTTGCTGATTCTCGCTGGCATCGTCTCGGTGCTGGGTTCAACCAACAGGGCCATCGAGCTGGTGCGCGATCTGCCCTTTGCGGCGCGCACGACCCAGGTGCAATGGGAGTTGAAGTTGCTGGTACTGGCGGTGATTTTTGTTTATGCCTTTTTCAAGTTCACCTGGACCCTGCGACAGTTCAATTATTGTGCCATTCTGATCGGTGCCGCACCCCACGGAGCGGATGATGGCTATGCTCGACGGACTGCCGAGGTGGCCACACATGCCTCGAAGGATTTTAATCAAGGGCTGCGCGCGTATTACTTCAGTCTGGCGGCGCTTTCATGGTTTGTCAGCCCGTGGATTTTTATAGTCGCGACCACCGTGGTGGTGGTAGTACTGTATGCACGCGAATACGGCTCGCACGTATTAAAGACGCTCGGTGCCGTCACGTCTTTAAAGTGAAAATATGCCGGTTAGCCATGAATAACCGGTGCCGATCCAGCCTGGCCTGTATCGGGCGTATACTGAAATAATGACGCCAGACGATCATTCCCAGTCCACCGAGGTTCGATCGGCCATCCCGCAGATGCGTCGGGGAATGGGAGTGCACCAGTTCCTCGAAAAGTCGACCCCGGCAGTGATTCTGGTGACGAGTCTGCTGCTCATGGCATTTGTGTCGGTGGTTGATCTTCTCACCGGAGCGGAAATTTCCTTCGCGTTATTCTATCTTGTGCCGATCGGTGTCGCGGCCTGGTTCGGTAGGCGCTGGATGGGTTTTGCGGTAGCGGTGCTTTCGGGAATCGCCTGGGTGACCAACGAAATCATCGATCAGACGCATGGCCAGATAATCTATTTCTATTGGAATGCCAGCGCCCGTGTCGCGCTGTATCTGGTCGTTGCTTACCTGCTGTCGAGCCTTTGCCGACAGCTACGTGAGGCCTCGATTCAGGCGCGCACCGATCCGCTCACCGGGCTGTACAACCGCCGTCATCTTTATGAGCGCGTACAGTATGAGTTGCAGCGCGCCCACCGCTATGGGCAGCCTTTGACGTTTATCAGCATCGATATCGATGATTTCAAGGCGATCAACGATAAATTCGGTCACGCCATAGGCGATGCGGTGCTATGCGGGGTTGGCCAGGTACTGCAAGGCAACACCCGCGAGACCGATGTACCGGCAAGGATCGGTGGTGATGAGTTTGCCGTGCTGCTCATCGAAACTGGTGAGGACGACGGGCGTGAGGCGGCTGAGAAATTGCAGCGTGCACTACGGGCCCGCATGGCCGAATTGGGCCACGCGGTAACATGCAGTATCGGCAGCGTTACGTTCCAGGTTCCCCCGCAGGATGTCGACCAGCTATTCCGCATTGTGGACCTGCAGCTCTACGCGGCCAAGCGCACGGGTAAAGACCGGATTGTCCGGATGGTGGCCGGTCCGGATGAGTTATCCGCAGGTTCAGACGGCCCGCGGGGCTAGAAAGACCAGCTTAGCCCGGTACGGTAAGTCACGTCCGTTTCGCGAACGTTTGCCGGCGGCTGGCTGTCGTGGACAACTTCAGCATTGAGGCGCAGCGCCAGGGTGTCAGTCAGATCGACGTGCAGGGCAAATGTGTCGAGCAGCCGGTAATCCCCGATGTCGTTCAATGACGGCTGGTAATACAGGCTATTCACCAGCCGAACACCAGCACCAATTCGGTATTTCGCCACCAGGTAGAGATTGGAACGCCACTGACGATCGTTTTCCTCAATCGTTCCCATGGTGGAGGCCGTATAGGTTTCGCGAACATACATGGCACCAATTCCAAGAAATGCCGCACGGGTTTCGGAGGCATCCAGCAGATTCAGGCGTACGCCGCCGCCGAGCAGGCCGCGGAACTGCAACCGGGCCAGCTCGTTGCTTTCACCCTGAGCGAATGCCTCCCAGGCCAGCACCGGTGTCTGTTGGGTGATGTGACGCAGATGAAGGAAGGAGCGATCCGTATTCCGGGTATCGAATGCCTCACCATAGGCATAGTGGGCAACGAGAAAATTGGTGTGGACCGCCTGGCGCCATTCAAGCCTTGTCCCGGCGGCGATATCCGTTTTGTCGGTATTGCCAGAGGCACCGCTGAGAGACAACTCGAGCTCACCGTCGAATCCTTCCTTTGGCTCGCCCAGGTGCAGGCTTTCCATGCTCACAATGGAGTGCACGGGCAGCGATGCCAGCACGCCAATCAGAGTGCAGACGAAGCGAAACGCGGGCAGTGAATACGGCCTGAAAGACATGGCATTATTGTAATGCCATGTGCAGGCTCATTGAACCTGGCCCTCCATGGCACCAGCTCAGGCAGTGCGAATTGTCTGCAGCAGTGTATCGGCGTGATTAAAACTAAGGCCCCAGACTTCCAGCGGCATGGTTTTTCCAGCCACACTGATGATTTGCTCGTGTCCCTGCCACTGATCCGCGGGCAGGTGCAGGAAGGCATCGCGGTTAAGCAGGATGTCACAGTCCAGATGCTTGGTGTGCTCCTGCAGACGAAACGTGAGATTTACCGCGTCGCCGATAGCCGTTCGGCCCTGGTCAGTCCCCAGTGCCGCGTTACCGACATTGATCCCGACACCAATATGCAACGGTTGCGGCAGATCCAGGTATTGCTCACACAGACGTAGCGTGATGCGATTCAGCTCGCAAGCCGCATCGAGCGCATGCAGCAATGCGGTAACCGGGTCACGATTCGCTTCCCAACGCGCGTACACACAATCACCAAGAAACTTGTCGATCACGCCATCACGCGCAGTGATGCACAGTGTGGCCTCGCGGAACCACTGATTCATCATTTCGGTCAGTTGACGCACCGGGAGCGATTCACTCAGACGGGTAAAGCCGCGAATGTCGGCCACCAGAATGGCGATGCGTAGCAGCTCGACATTCTGTTTGACGATCAGGGTCGTTCGCCGGGTTCCCGTACCTGCTGCCTCGAGGTGGTTCACAGCATTCGGAAGGTGAAACTGAAGATTGGTCGAACCAATGGAGATCTGGTCGCCGTCGTTGAGGCGAGTGGGAAGGGTGATGCGCACGGCGTTGACGTAACTGCCGTTCGAGCTGCGCTCGTCGGCGAGGTAGTAGCTGCCATCGTGGGTTCGATACAGCATGGCATGAACTCGTGACGCACGCGGATCGGATAACACCACATTACAACCCGCATCGCGACCGAGGGTCATCGCCTCCTTGCAGTCAATCTTCCGTTCCTGCCCAAGGTGGGTAAAGGTCAGAAAAGCCTGCATGTTACGCCATTCCTCACGGTGCACAGTTGCCGGCGGGTCAACATCTAGCATAGCTGTCCCCGACACAGAAGGAAGGCGCACGGTGTAGAATGGCAGCCATGCGAATTGCAGCCATCGTGGAGTACGACGGAGCCGGTTTCTGCGGCTGGCAGTGGCAGGATGACGTCCCGTCTGTACAACAGGTCGTTGAACAGGCGTTATCAAAGGTCGCCAATGAGCCGGTCCGTGTCACCGTGGCCGGTCGGACGGATGCCGGTGTGCATGCATTGGCTCAGGTCATCCATTTTGATACCAGCGTCCAGCGCAGTGACCATGCCTGGGTCCGGGGCACGAACAGCTACCTGCCGGACTCCGTGGCCCTGTTGTGGGCCGGTATGGTGTCCGACGAATTCAGCGCTCGATTTTCAGCCACTGGTCGCGAATACCGCTATGTAATCCTGAACCGACCGGTGCGCCCGGCATTGTTGACAGGGTGTGTCACCCATGAATATCGGTTGCTGGATATCGAGCGCATGCAAGTGGCTGCGCGGCATCTGCTGGGTACCCATGATTTTTCCTCGTTTCGTGCCATGCAGTGCCAGGCGAAAAGTCCGATACGGGAGTTGCGCGCGCTGGACGTGGTGCGCGACGGAGAGCGGGTGGTGATTCGGGCCTACGCCAATGCCTTCCTTCATCATATGGTCCGCAACCTCGCTGGCGTCCTGATGGATATTGGTGCCGGCGAGCGTGAGCCGGATTGGGCGCGCGAAGTGCTGGAAGCCCGTGACCGCACCATTGGCGGCATAACCGCGCCGCCGGATGGCTTGTATCTGACGTCGATTGAATATCCCGCAGGGTTTGGCATACCGGCGATGCACGGCGCATTGCCGTTGCCACTGGCCTATACGCAAGGAGAGTGACATGGAGAATGACTGGCACCTGCTCGGTCCGATAGAGAACTTTCAGCGCGCTGCGGTGACCGAGGTGAAGGCCAAGCATGTGACGCTGGCCATTACCTGGCAGAACGGTAAATTCGGTGCTATCTCCGGCGTGTGCAATCACGTGGGCGGGCCGCTCGGACAGGGACATCTGGACGGTGAGTATGTGGTTTGCCCCTGGCACCACTGGAAATTCCACTGCCGCACCGGGCTGGGCGAGCCGGGTTACGAAGAGGATGCGGTCCCGAGTCATGCCGTGAAGGTGGAGGCGGGGAACCTGTACGTCCAGGTGGAGCCGCTGACTTTGCGCAGCAAGAAACCGCATGCGCCTCACCCATTGTCTCGACCGATCCAGCGCGAACCAGGTCCGGTTCGTGTGGTCGGGATTTCGACGACAGTCATGGATCGTGATCATCCGCGGTACTCAACCTCCGAAGCACTGCTGGAGGTGGCGCTGGACCATGCTCAGTCGGCGCTTGGCTGTGAAGCGCGGCTACTGCGGCTCAATGATCTCCAGATCCGAAATTGCGAAGGCTACTACTCGAAGAGTGCCCGGGCCTGCACCTGGCCGTGTTCGATCACGCAGATGGATAAGCAGGACCAGATGGAACAGGTCTACGAGGCGCTGGTGCACTGGGCGGACGTGGTGCTGCTGGCCACACCGATTCGCTGGGGCGCGTCGAGCTCGCTCTATTACCGCATGGCCGAGCGGCTGAATTGCGTACAGAACCAGGTGACGATCCGGGATACGGTACTGATCCGCAACAAGGTCGCCGGATTCATTATCACCGGCGGTCAGGACAATGTGCAGGATGTCGCCGGTCATTTGCTCGGTTTCTTTTCCGAGCTCGGGTTTACCTTCCCGCAATTTCCCTACATAGCGCATTCGCGCGGCTGGTCAGCCGAGGACATGGAGCGAAATGTCCTGCACGTGCAGCACAGCGAGGAATTGCGCCGCGGCGCGCGCGAACTGGTGCGACGCCAGGTTGAATTCGCACAAGTGCTGCTGGGGCAGCGCGCCGCCGAAGAACGCACCGAACGCGGCGGACGCAAGGCGCACCGCCTTGATATCGAGCAGGGCTAGGCATTCGCATCGGGGTCGAGGTCAGCGGTTGCCGGGGATGCTGTTATATCTGGTAAGCTGGCGGACCCGTTTCGAGCAGGCGACATGCGCGTTCGCGTCAAAATTTGCGGTATCACCCGTGTTGAAGATGGCCTGGCGGCGGCCGAAGCCGGGGCCGATGCCATCGGGATGGTATTTGCCGACAGTCCGCGCCGCGTCACCCCGGAGCAGGCCCGTGCTATTGCCAAGGCGCTCCCGCCCTTTATTAAGGTGGTTGGTCTGTTCGTCAATGCCCCGGCGGCGCAGGTGCGTGAGGTGCTCGGCCAGGTTCCCCTCGACCTGATACAATTCCACGGCGCCGAAACTCCCGAGGACTGCCGTCTGTACGGACGCCCTTATATCAAGGCTATCCGCATGGCGGACGGAGTGGATGTCGTCAGCGAGGCCGGTCGTTACCCAGATGCCGGTGGAATCCTGCTGGATGCCTATGATCCGCAGGCAGCCGGTGGAACCGGCACCACGTTCAGCTGGACGCGGGTACCGCGCGATCTGGGCAGGCCGGTGATTCTGGCCGGTGGCCTGACGCCGGAAAACGTGGCGGAGGCCATACGGGTGGCGCGACCGTACGCAGTCGATGTGTCGAGCGGTGTTGAACAAGGCAAAGGTATTAAGGACGCGGCCAAGATCGCTGCGTTTATCCGGAACGCACAATACGTATGACAAGACGAACGGATCGAAGCGGAGTAGGGCTTCTATGACCTATATGTATCCAGACGCACGCGGCCATTTTGGCAAGTTCGGCGGCGTGTTCGTGGCCGAAACGCTCATGCAGCCGCTCGCCGAGTTGCGTGCGGCTTACGAGCATTACCGTAGCGACCCGGCCTTTCAGGAAGAGTTCGCCGAGGATCTGCGGTTGTTTGTCGGCCGCCCATCGCCGCTCTATCCTGCCAAACGCCTGACCGAGGCGTTTGGCGGTGCGCGCATCTACCTCAAGCGCGAAGACCTGAACCACACCGGCGCACACAAAATCAACAACACGGTTGGCCAGGCGCTGCTCGCCCAGCGCATGGGCAAGAAGCGGGTCATCGCCGAAACCGGCGCCGGCCAGCACGGAGTCGCGACGGCCACCGTGGCGGCGCGCCTCGGCATGGAATGCGTGGTGTACATGGGCGAAGAGGACATGAAGCGTCAGGCGATCAATGTGTATCGCATGAAACTGCTTGGTGCCACGGTCGTGCCTGTGACCTCCGGCTCGAAAACACTCAAGGACGCGCTCAATGAAGCCATGCGCGACTGGGTCACCAACATCGACAATACCTTCTACATCATCGGCACGGTCGCCGGTCCGCATCCGTACCCGGCGATGGTGCGCGACTTCCAGGCCATCATCGGCGGCGAAGTGCGATACCAGATCATGGAGTTCGAAGGTCGCCTGCCGGATGCGTTGGTCGCCTGTGTCGGCGGGGGTTCCAATGCCATGGGTCTGTTCTACCGCTTCCTCGACGATCCGCAGGTGGCACTGTACGGCGTTGAGGCCGGCGGTGAGGGTCTGGCCACCGGCAAGCACGCCGCGCCGCTCACGGCCGGTCGGGTCGGAGTGCTGCACGGCAATCGCACCTATCTGATGGAAACCGACGATGGCCAGATCATCGAAACCCACTCGGTTTCGGCGGGTCTCGATTATCCCGGGGTCGGACCGGAGCACGCCTGGCTCAAGGACAGCGGTCGCGCCAACTATGTCGCGGTCACGGACGATGAGGCGCTTGAGGCGTTTCATGTGCTCACCCGCATCGAAGGCATCATGCCGGCGCTGGAATCGAGCCATGCCATCGCTTATGCCAAGAAGTTGGCACCGCAACTGGGCCGGGACAAGGTGATTGTGATCAATCTCTCCGGCCGCGGCGATAAAGATGTGCATACCATCGCCACACGCGAAGGAATCCAATTCTGATGTCACGCCTCGAGCTACGGTTTTCCCAACTGATGAAGCAGGGTCGTCGTGCCCTGATTCCCTATATTACGGCCGGCGATCCCGAACCACGCATCACGGTGCCGCTGATGCACGCGCTGGTTGAGGGGGGTGCGGACATACTCGAACTCGGGGTACCGTTCTCCGATCCGATGGCCGATGGCCCGGTGATCCAGCAGGCCAGCGAACGTGCGCTCAGGCACCACGTGACCTTGCACCAGGTCCTGGACATGGTGAGCGAGTTTCGCCGGAACAACAGTGATACGCCGGTGGTGCTGATGGGTTACCTCAACCCGATCGAGGCGATGGGTTATGAAGCCTTTGCCAAAGCTGCCGCCGCGGCCGGTGTCGACGGTGCGCTCACGGTCGACTTGCCACCAGAAGAGGCTGATGAATTCGTGACGGCGCTGCGTAGCCGGCAGCTGGATCCGATCTTCCTGCTGGCACCGACCAGTGATGCCGAGCGTATCCGCCGCATTCTCGCGGTCGCCAGTGGCTTCATTTATTATGTATCGCTGCGCGGTGTGACCGGTGCCGGCCATCTTGATCTGGGCGAGGTGCAGCGCAAGGTGGCGGCCATCCGCAAGCAGACCCGGCTGCCGGTCGGGGTCGGGTTCGGCATCGGCAGTCCGCAGGCGGCCGCCGATGTGGCCGAATTTGCCGATGCTGTTGTGGTGGGGAGTGCGCTGGTACGACGAATCGCCGACCTGGCGGCCGTCCCCGAAAATATCCCGGCCGAGGCCCGGTCGTTCATGGCAGCGCTGCGCGCCGCCATGGATGTGGTGCCGGTGGCCAAGGTCTCCGGAGGCTGACGATGAGCTGGTTCGAAAAACTGCTTCCCCCCAAGATCAAGAGTGCCACGCCCGGTGAAAAGAAGGCCGTGCCGGAAGGTCTGTGGCGCAAGTGTCCGGGTTGCGGTGCCGTGCTGTATTCCGCGGAAATCGAGAGCAACAGCGATGTGTGTCCGAAGTGTGCGCATCACATGCGCATCGGCGCCCGCCGGCGTCTCGATCTGTTTCTCGATAAAGAGCCGCGCAGCGAAATCGGTGCCGGACTGCAACCGGTTGACGCCCTCAAATTCAAGGACAGCAAGAAGTACAAGGATCGCCTCACCGAGGCCCAGAAAAGCACCGGTGAAAAAGATGCCCTCGTCGTGATGCAGGGCGCCGTCGAAGAGGTACCCGTGGTCGCGGCGGCCTTCGAATTCGGATTCATGGGCGGATCCATGGGTTCGGTCGTCGGTGAACGCTTTGTGCGGGGCGTGAGCGTGTGTCTCGAACAGAACCTGCCGATGGTGTGTTTCTCGGCTTCGGGTGGTGCGCGCATGCAGGAAGCGCTCTTGTCGCTCATGCAGATGGCCAAGACCTCGGCGGCGTTGACCCGATTGAGCGAGCAGGGCCTGCCTTTCATTTCCGTGCTCACCGATCCGACCATGGGTGGCGTGTCGGCCAGTTTCGCCATGCTCGGCGATGTGATCGTGGCGGAACCCAAGGCGCTGATCGGTTTTGCCGGCCCGCGTGTGATCGAACAGACCGTGCGCGAAACCTTGCCGGAAGGTTTCCAGCGCTCCGAATTCCTGGTCGAGCACGGCGCTGTCGATATCATCATCGACCGGCGTGAACTGCGCCCCAGGATTGCCTCGCTGCTGTCCATGCTGCTGCGACGGCCCGCGTCATCCTCCACGGCTGCCTGATTCCGCTGACCGCCACACGGAGCCTTGAGGACTGGCTGACTTGGATGGAGTCGCTCCATCCACGCGAGATTGAGCTGGGCCTCGATCGGGTGAGGGCGGTGCGCGATCGACTGGACCTGTCGTCACCACCCTTTACCATCGTGACCGTCGGCGGCACCAACGGCAAGGGCTCGACGGTGGCGATGCTCACCCGGATCTGGCACGACGCCGGCTACCGGATCGGTGCCTACACTTCTCCTCATTTACTGACTTTCCACGAACGCATCCGCATTGGCGACCGGCTGGCCACGGACAGCGACCTCTGCGAGGCGTTCGGCCGGGTTGAGCAGGCCCGTGGTGATATTCCGTTAACCTATTTTGAGTTTGGTACTCTGGCCGCGCTCGACCTGTTCCGGAAACAGCGGATAGAAATCGCCGTGCTGGAGGTTGGTCTCGGCGGACGTCTCGATGCCGTCAATGTCTGGGAGGCGGATGTAGCCATCGTGACCAGCGTCGGGACCGATCATCAGGACTGGCTCGGTACCGACCGGGAACAGATTGGTTACGAGAAGGCGGGTATTTTCCGTCCCGGCCAATGCGCCGTGTGCGGCGATCCGCATCCACCGCAAAGTCTGCTGAGTCACGCCCGCGACATCGGGGCTCGCTTGCACTGCTTGAACCGGGACTTCGAGATCGATACGGCTGACCACGCCTGGAGTTGGCACCGTGGCGGGAAGGTGTTGTCTGGCTTGCCATACCCGGCCATGCGCGGCGAGTATCAGCTGCACAACGCGGCCTGTGTACTGATGGCGCTCGATTGTCTGGCCGATCGCTGGCCGGTCACTATGGCCAATATCCGTGTCGGCCTGACCCAGGCGGTGTTGCCCGGCCGTTTTCAGACACTGCCCGGTTATCCGCGTCAGGTGCTGGATGTGGCCCACAATGTCGAGGCCGCCGAAGCGCTGGCCCACACGCTGGTCGCGCAGACTCTCGCCGGCACAACCTACGCGGTCTGCGCCATGTTGCGTGACAAACCCATGGCAGACGTGGCCCGGTGCCTCGCCCCGCACATTACGCACTGGCACATCGCCGGTCTCGATCTGCCGCGCGGAGCGAGTGTCGAAGTGCTGCATGCCGCGCTCGAGCAGGCAGGGGTCGCGGCCGTGACGGAACACCCCGATATCGAATCCGCGTACCGCGCCGCCTTGTCGCAGGCCGGACCCGACGATCGTGTGCTGGTGTTTGGCTCGTTTCATACTGTGGGTGTTATACTGCGCGTGCTTCCCACACCATAACGGACCATGGCCGAACGCAAGGCAGCAGAAGACACGTTCAATCCGCGCCACCGCATTGTCGGCGCCGTGATTCTGGTCGCGCTGGCCGTGATTTTCCTCCCCATGTTTCTGAGCGAGCGTCCGCCCGAGTCGCGCACGACGATGCCGGGCGCGATGCCGACACCGGAATCTAGGGTGGCCGTTGCGCCGTCCCTGCCGATGCCCGACGCATCCGTGAAACCGGCCGGTGATCCGGCGCCCTCGGGAATGCGGTCTGTGACAATTCCGGTGGGGCCAGCCTCAACCCGCACATCGGTAACGCCAGCGGTGCCGGCGCCTCCGGATGCGACCCCGGAAACCACGAAGGCGACCGCTCCGGTTCCGGTTGCCCCCCGAAGCACAGACACCAAACCGGCCAGTGAACCCAAGGCGGCCAAGACGGTGACGGCCAGCAGCAATCCGGCCGCGAGCTCGAAGGGAAAATGGATTGTCCAGGTGGGCGTGTTCTCGCAGCCCGAGAATGCCCGACGGCTGCAGAATCAGCTCAAGCAAAAGGGGTATTCCGTATCGCTCGACCCGCCCAAGGCCGCATCCGGAACACCGGTGCGCGTCGAGGTCGGTCCGTATCGGGACGAAGCCGCCGCGCGCACTGCCGCCGCGCGGTTGCAGACGGATCTCGGCATCAAAGGCATTGTGCGCAAGGATTAGCAGGCGTACATGAGTTCATTCGATTTTCTGTTTCTCGGGTTGCTGGCAACGTTCGCCGGAATGGGCGCGCTGCGCGGAGGTCTGCGTGAGGTGCTGTCACTGTCAGTGTGGCTGTTCGCGATACTGAGCGGGTGGCTGTTCGCCGATTCGGTGAGCGGATGGTTCGAAGTGTTCGATGATCGGGACCTGAGGTTGCTACTGGCGTTTCTGACGCTGATGGTTGGCACCTTGGCCCTGCTGACCTTGGGGGTGTTCGTGCTGCGCCTGTTACTGCCCCGACCGGCACCCGATCTGAAAAGTCGTGTTCTGGGCGGCCTGCTGGGTGGCATGCGGGGAGCAATCGTGGTGGTGGTGCTGATGTTGCTGGCCGGATTGACCAGTGTTCCGAAAAAGGAAGGCTGGCGTGACTCGTTGCTGGTTGGAGTGTTTCTCCCTGTTGCCCAGCAACTGCGCGATTTACTGCCCGCACCCGTTGCCCGCCAGTTCCGCTACGGCTAGAATTGGTTTTTAGGGCCGGAGGACTTTCTGCATGTGCGGCATTCTTGGCATCCTCGCCAAAGGTCCGGTCAATCAGTCACTCTATGACGGTCTCCTGGTGTTGCAACACCGTGGCCAGGACGCGGCTGGCATTCTGACCAGCGACGGCAACAAGGTCCACCTGCGCAAGGACAACGGGCTGGTCCGTGACGTGTTTCAGCACCAACACATGCTGGCACTCAAGGGGCACATGGGAATCGGCCACGTGCGCTACCCCACCGCCGGTTGTGATTCCCCGGCTGAAGCCCAGCCATTCTACGTGAATTCACCGTTTGGCCTGGCGCTCGCCCACAATGGCAACCTCACCAATTCCGAAACCCTCAAGGACGAACTGTTCCGTGAGGATCTGCGACACATCAATACCGAATCCGATTCCGAGATTCTCCTGAATGTGTTTGCTCATGAACTGCAGGCCGTTGCCAAGCTGACGCTCAGCCCGGACCATTTGTTCCGGGCCGTGGCGGCCGTGCATCGTCGTTGTCGCGGCGCTTACGCCGTGACGATGCTGATCGCTGGTGTCGGCATCCTCGCCTATCGCGACCCCTACGGAATCCGCCCGCTGGTGTTTGGCAAGCGCGAAACTGATCAGGGTGCAGAATACATTTTTGCATCGGAATCCGTGGCCCTCGACGTCCTGGGTTATGACCTGGTCCGGGACGTCGCTCCTGGAGAGGCCATCTTTGTGGACATCAACGGGCAAGTGCATGCCCAGCAGTGTGCCGAGAAGCCGGTGCTGGCTCCATGCATTTTCGAATTTGTTTACTTCGCACGTCCGGATTCGATGATCGATGGGGTCTACGTGCACAAGACCCGGTTGCGCATGGGTGAGCGGCTGGCCGCCAAGATCAAGCGGAGCTGGGCCGATCACGACATCGACGTGGTGATCCCGATTCCCGACACATCGCGCACGGCGGCCTTGCAGATGGCCTATGAACTGGATATCCCGTACCGCGAAGGATTCATCAAGAACCGTTATATCGGCCGCACGTTCATCATGCCCGGTCAGGCGGAACGCAAGAAGAGCGTGCGCCAGAAGCTCAACGCCATCGACGTCGAGTTCCGCGGCAAGAATGTGCTGCTGGTTGACGACTCCATCGTGCGCGGAACGACCAGCAAGCAGATCATCCAGATGGCACGCGAGGCTGGAGCCAAGAATGTCTTCTTTGCCTCCGCGGCGCCGCCAGTCAGGTTCCCGAATGTGTACGGGATCGACATGCCCAGCGTCAACGAGCTGATCGGTAACGGCCGCAGCGAGGACGAGATCGCCGCGGCCATCGGCGCCGACCGGCTGATCTATCAGGATTTGTCCGATCTGCTCGAGGCCGCTCGCGAAGGCAATCCCCGGATCCAGTCGTTCGATGCCTCGTGCTTTAACGGCCAATACATCACCGGTGACGTCAACAAGGCCTATCTCGACCGCATTGAGCAGGCGCGCTGTGATCTGGCCAAAAGCACTCGCAGCGGATCGGCCGGTTATGACCACGTGAATGCCGAAGTCATGACTTTCCCGCGTTAAGCGGCGCAGATCCATAGACTCCAACGGGGCGCGTCAGGCGCCCCGTTTGCATTCACGGATTCGGGAGGCTGCGGACCGCCGGGGAAGGTGTATCGGTACGTTGACAGGGTAGGGACAGCGAGTTAGATTTCTCGATAGCAGGGCGCCGATTTGATTTCAGCTTGCGGGCGCATAACAAATGCCGCTAAAGCGAGGTGATTCTGCCTCCAGCCGCATTTGCGGCTTTTTTTATGCCCCGGGAACGAGGGGGTCTGCCCGCAAGCGAATCCGCCCCTTGATATCAACGATTAAGGAAGAGCAGCCATGGCCAGTGAATCTGACGATTGGGGTTTCGAGACGCGCGCGGTGCGTGTTGGGCATCACCGTACCGCGGAAGGCGAACACGGTGAGCCGATTTTCCCGACCTCCAGCTATGTGTTTGAAAGCGCCGCGCAGGCGGCCGCGCGATTCGGCGGTTCCGAACCCGGCAATATCTACTCGCGGTTTACCAACCCCACCGTCCGGATTTTTGAGGAACGGCTGGCGACTCTCGAGGGTGGCGCACGCGCGGTGGCATTCGCCTCCGGCATGAGCGCTATCCTGGCCACCTGCATGAGCCTGTTGAAGAGCGGTGACCACGTGGTGGCCTCCAAGGCCATCTTCGGCACCACGACGATCCTGTTTCAGAATTACCTGGGCCGTTTCGGGGTGGACACAACGTTCGTGCCGCTCACCGATTATGCCGCCTGGCAGCAGGCCATTCGCCCCAATACGAAACTGCTGTTCATTGAGACGCCGTCGAATCCCCTCACCGAGGTGGCCGATATTCCGCGGCTGGCGGAGCTGGCGCACAAGAGTGGAGCATTGCTGGTGGTGGACAATTGCTTCTGCACGCCAGCACTGCAATTGCCCCTGAAGCTCGGTGCCGACCTCGTCATCCACTCGGCCACGAAATACCTCGATGGGCAAGGGCGCTGTGTCGGTGGCGCGGTGGTTGGCGATGCCGAGCGGGTCGGCAAGGATGTCTTCGGGTTCCTGCGTACCTGCGGTCCGACCATGAGTCCATTCAATGCCTGGGTGTTCCTGAAGGGCCTGGAAACGCTGAGCCTGCGGATGAAGGCGCATAGCGCCAACGCGTTGGCCCTGGCGCAATGGTTGGAACAGCAACCGAAGGTACAGCGCGTGTACTACCCGGGCCTGGCCTCGCATCCGCAGCACGCGCTCGCCACACGCCAGCAAAGCGGTTTTGGCGGCATCGTGTCATTCGAGCTGAAGGGCGGAAAAGACGCGGCCTGGAAGCTGATCGACGCGACGCAATTGATCTCGATCACTGCCAACCTCGGTGATACCAAGTCGACCATTACCCATCCGGCCACCACTACCCATGGCCGGCTGACACCGGAACAGCGAGGCGAAGCCGGCATCGGCGATGGACTGATTCGTGTCTCGGTCGGCCTCGAAGACATTGAAGACCTCAAGCGGGATCTGGCTGGTGTCCGTTGAGAAACGAGTCCTGCCACTATGGCGGATATGGGCTGAGCGTGGGGCCTGGGCACTACTGGCGGCAGCCATCTATTTCGGAGTGCGCTTCTATCAGCAACGCACCCTGATCGAAGGCCCGGCACCGGCATTGCATGCCACCTTGCTGGATGGCAAGGCCATGGACCTCACTGGTCTTCGCGATCAGCCAGTGCTGGTGTATTTCTGGGCCACCTGGTGCCCGGTGTGTCGTCTGGAGCAGGGCAGCATCGAGTCAGTGGCCAACGATTACCGCGTTGTTGCGGTGGCGATGCAGTCGGGAAGCCCGGCCGACGTGGCGAGCTATGTTCATGAGCACAGACTGCGCGTGCCAGTCATCAACGACCCCGGTGGCGCCATCTCCGCCGCCTGGGGTGTGCGTGCTACCCCGACAAGTTTCATCATCGATCGACATGGCCAGATCCGGTTTCGCGAAGTCGGCTATACCAGCGAAATCGGTCTGCGTCTGCGGCTGTGGCTGGCTGGCCAGTAAGTGAACCGATGAACCAAGAGCCGCGCCGGCTATTGCTCGAAGCCTTCATGGCGGGCATACAATCCGTCAACGGACGGGATTGTGTGCGGCGCTGGCTGCAGTCCAATCCACTAGCCGGACCCGTGCAGGTTATTGCCATTGGCAAGGCAGCTTGCGCCATGGCGAGTGGCGCGCAGGATGTGCTGGGCCCGGCGCTGAACGATGCCTTTGTCGTCACCAAGCACGGCTATGCGGAGCCCCTGTCCTGGCCGGTGCGCGAGACCGGCCATCCGTTGCCGGACATCGCCAGCCTTGAGGCGGGCGCCGCGCTCGAATCATTTGTTACGGCAATGCCGCTGGATGCCACTGTGCTGGTGCTGCTCTCCGGCGGGGCCTCGACGCTACTCGAGCAATTGCCGGCTGGTGTCACGCTGACTGATCTGCTGCGCGTCAATGACTGGTTGCTTGGTTCGGGGCTCGACATCCACGCGATGAATGCCGTACGCAAGCGGTTGTCGCGCATCAAGGGAGGACGATTGGCACAGGCGCTGTTTCCACGCCGGGTGCAGGCGCTGACGATCTCCGATGTCCCGGGCGATGATCCGCGCACTATTGGTTCCGGACCGCTGTCGCCCGATCCTCGGACAGTGGAGGTGCACGACCTGCCGGTGTTTATTCGCGATCTCCTGGCACTCGCGGTGCCGTTGCCGACTTTCGACGATGACTGCTTTGAGCGTGTGCGCGTTGCGGTGATTGCCAGCAATGCCGAGGCGCGCCGCGCTGCTGCCGGCGCCTGCCGGCAATCCGGCATGACGGTGGTGACGGATGCCGGCGCCATCACCGGCGATGCTGCACAGGCTGGAGACCGTTTGGCACACACACTGCTGCACGCCGAACCAGGTAGCGCTTTCGTGTGGGGCGGTGAAACCACAGTGACACTCCCCGCAATTCCCGGACGGGGCGGGCGCTGTCAGACCCTGGCGTTGTCCGCGGCCACGCATTTCGCCGGACACGAGGGCGTTTGGCTCCTGGCCGCCGGCACGGATGGCAGTGACGGACCCGGCGATGATGCCGGTGCTATCGTGGATGGGGATAGCGTGGCCCGCGGTTGCACCGAAGGACTGGACGCGCAGACGGCGCTCACCCGCGCCGACGCCGGTCATTTCCTGGAAGCCAGCGGCGATCTCCTGCAGACCGGGCCGACCGGCACCAACGTCATGGATCTTGTGATAGGCTTGCGGCTCTGATGACCTGCCGTTGACCGAATCACGATGCGACGTTTCCTGTGGATCCTCCTGCTGTTGCTGTCGGCCTGTAACGAGTCTCCGGCGCCGTCGGTGTTTCTTTCATTTACAGAAACCGAGCCGGGCGGCGAACCCTATCCGGTGCGAATGCTGATCACAGATAAATACCTGCGCATTGAAGATGGCGACGGCAAGGGCGGATTTATTTTGTTTGACCGGGCCGCACGTACGGCTTACAGCGTTAACCACGAAGCCCGCACCACCCTGGTGCTGAAGGCCCGGCCGGTAGAGATGGCGCGTCCCGCGAAATTCGAAAATCAGGCAGAACGTGATTCCGCCACGTATCCGGCCGTGGAAGGCCGGACGGTCACCCATTACCGGCTGATGACCAATGGCGAGCACTGTTTCGATGTGTATGCGGCCGACGGCCTGCTGCCGCAGGCGGCGAAGGCCATGCGCGAATATCATGAAGCACTGGCGGGCGAGCAGGCCACGATGCAGGCGCAGGTGCCGGCCGCTTTCCAGTCGGCGTGCGATATCGCGGACTATGTGCTTCTGCCGACACGCCATCTGGACCACGGTTTTCCGGTGCGCCAGATCAACCGTGCCGGGCTGCTTCGCCAGCTGGCGGATTTCAAGACCGGGGTGCCGGTGCCGCCAAAATTCCTGGAAATCCCGCCGGATTACAAACAACTCACGCCGGCCGACGTGCGCGCCAAGTAGTACCGTGTGGGTCTGCGGCTAGTGCAGGGTTTCCAGGACACAGCCGTCCACGTCACAGACCAGCACGCTGCCCTGCTCGTACCAGTCGCCGAGTACGGTCCGGTGTACCGTCTGGCCGTTGAGTGACAACGTGTGCTGCGCAGGCCGATGAGTATGGCCGTGAATCAGGTGGTGCACGCCATGGGATTGAAACGCCGCTGCCACGGCACCCGCATTCACATCCATAATTTCCGGTTTCTTGGCAGCCGTCGCGGTCTTGCTGACCTCGCGATATTCGCGAACCATGTTGATTCGCTCGGCGACGGGCTTGCCGAGAAACTGCTGAACCCACTGCGGATTGCGTACCATGGCACGGAATTTCAGGTAGTCCGTGTCGTCGGTGCACAGTGTATCGCCGTGCATCAACAGCACCTGTTCACCGTAAAGACCGATCACGGTCGGATCGGGCAACAGCCGGCAGCCTGTAGCTTGCTCAAATCCGGGACCGAGCAGAAAGTCGCGGTTACCGTGCATCACGTACACCGGAACTCCGGAACCGGTCAGCTCATGCAAGGCGGCAATGAGCGGCCGGACTTCCGGTTGATTGGCCACATCATCTCCAATCCAGTACTCAAACAGGTCACCGAGTATGTACAACGCTTCGGCCTGACGGGCACGGTGGCGCAGAAAGTCGAGGAACAGCGCCGTGATGGCGGGGCGCTCGGCCGACAGATGCAGATCGGAGATGAACAGGGTGCTCAAGGCAGGGCCCGGAGAAAGCTCAATCCTCAAGAACTTCCATGCGCTCGATCAGCACATCGCTGAGTGGCACATTCTTGTGACCGGCGCGGCCACCCGTTGGCACGCCTTTGATGCGATCGACTACCGTCAGGCCATCCACCACCTTGCCGAATACGCAGTAGCCCGAGCCGGACGAGGTGTCGGCGGTATAATTGAGGAAGTCGTTGTCCACCACATTAATGAAGAACTGCGATGTGGCGGAAGCCGGGTCGCTGGTGCGGGCCATGGCGATGGTGCCGCGTTCATTGCGCAGGCCGTTTTTGGCCTCGTTTCCGATCGGTGGCCGGGTCGGCTTCTGGGTCATGCCGGGAAGGAAGCCGCCGCCCTGAATCATGAAGCCGTCCATGACGCGGTGGAACAGGGTGCCGTCATAAAAACCGTCGCGTACATAGGCAATGAAATTGTTGACGGTCTTGGGCGCCCGTTGCGGATCGAGCTCGACGATGATGGCGCCATAGCTGGTCTGCATGCGTACTTTCATAACGGCCGGTATCCTTAAATTAAACGTGTTCGGGAAAGAAATGGTGTTCCGGGCAAGGCGTATGGAACCACTGGCGCTATTCTAGCCGAGTCGGTCTGGCCCTGCACCCGCACCGTCTTGTCCGCCGACCGCGCGGTTGGAGGCCCCGGACCTTTGGGCTACCATTCGTCCCGCATGCATCCTGCTCCCTTCAAGTGCCGTTTTGCCCCAAGCCCGACCGGGCTGCTTCACCTGGGGAACGTGCGCACGGCACTGTTCAATGCCCTGTTGGCCCGGCGCGAGCACGGTATTTTCCTGCTGCGCATTGAAGACACCGACGCCGCCCGCGGCCATGAAAAATTCGAGCAGGCCCTCCAGACTGACCTGCGCTGGCTGGGGCTCGACTGGCAGGAGGGCCCCGGTCCGGAAGGGTCCGCGGCACCCTATGTCCAGTCACAGCGTCAGCATCTTTACCGCAAGCACTTCGAGGCGCTCGAACAGGCTGGATCGGCGTATCCCTGTTTTTGCAGCGAGCGCGAGCTCGAGATCGCCCGCAAAACTGCGATCGCGGCCGGCCGGCCGCCGCGTTACTCCGGTCGCTGCCGGCGACTCGGTGCCGACGAGATCGCGGCGCGCCGTGCCGCCGGCACGCCGGCGACACTGCGATTCCATGTCGCGGACGGAGATACGGTTGAGTTCGATGATGTGGTGCGCGGTCCGCAGCAATTTGCGAGCTCGGATATTGGTGATTTCGTTATTCGCCGTTCCGATGGCACGCCGGCATTTTTCTTCAGTAACGCGGTGGACGATGCGCTCATGGGGGTGACGCTGGTGTTGCGCGGCGAGGATCACCTCACCAACAGTCCGCGCCAGATTCTGCTGTTGCAGGCACTGGGGCTCCCGGTCCCGCGCTACGCGCACATTGCCCTGGTGGTCGGACAGGACGGCAGTCCGCTGTCCAAACGTACCGGCAGCAAATCGGTGGAGGAATTGCGCGAGCAGGGTTATCTCCCGATCGCGGTGAATAACTACCTGGCGCGCCTCGGCCACAGTTACGAGTCCAATGCCGTGCTCGACTTCGCTGGCCTGGCAGCCGGATTTGATACCTCCCGCCTGCATCGCGCCCCGGCGCGTTTCGACGAGCAGCAGTTGCTGCACTGGCAGCGCGAAGCGGTACACGGCGCCGATATGGCGGTGTTGTGGTCGTGGATGGCCGGCACCGTCGATGCAGTTGTTCCGGAGGCCGAACGCATGGCGTTTGTCGAAGCGATACGCGGCAATCTCCTGTTTCCGTCCGACGCCTGGCACTGGGCACGGGTGATCTACAGCGAGGTGCTGACGCCCAGCCACGCGGCCCATGAAGTGTTGCGCTCGACCAATGATGATTTTTTCGAGTTCGCGCGGCGCGCGCTCGAGAAGCATGGCACGGATTTCCGGGCACTGAGCCAGATGGTGAAAGTGGATACCGGGCTCAGCGGCAAAGCGCTGTTTCAGCCGCTGCGCGCGGTGCTGACCGGTGAGCTTGACGGGCCGGAGCTGGTGAAGCTGCTGCCATTGATCGGCCCGGAGCGTGCCCACCGGCGGATTGCCCAGGCCCTTTCAGGATCCTGATCCATGCTGCAGATCTACAACAGTCTGACAAGAAAGAAAGAGGCCTTCACGCCGATCGAACCCGGCAAGGTGCGCATGTACGTCTGCGGCATGACCGTGTACGACTACTGCCACCTTGGGCACGCGCGCGTGCTGGTGGTATTCGATCTGGTGGCGCGCTATCTGCGCGCCCGCGGCTATGACGTGACGTATGTCCGCAACGTCACGGATATTGACGACAAAATCATCAAGCGCGCCAACGAAAACAGCGAGAGCATCGACGCGCTCACCGATCGTTTTATCACCGCCATGCATGAAGATGCCGATTCCCTGGGTGTCCAGCGGCCGGACCAGGAACCGCGCGCCACCCGGCACATTGGCGACATTGTTGCCATGACGGCCAAACTGGTTGAGCGCGGGTTTGCTTACGCGGCTGCCAACGGGGATGTCTACTACCGCGTGCGCAAGTTCCCGCACTATGGCCAGCTGTCCGGCAAGACTCTGGACGACCTGCAGGTGGGTGCACGGGTCGAAGCCGATGAAGCCAAGGACGATCCACTCGACTTTGTGCTCTGGAAGGCTGCCAAACCCGGTGAACCATTCTGGGATTCGCCCTGGGGTCAGGGTCGGCCCGGCTGGCATATCGAGTGCTCGGCCATGTCGACCTGCTGCCTGGGCAATCACTTTGACATTCATGGCGGCGGGCTCGACCTGCAGTTCCCGCACCACGAAAACGAGATCGCNNTCGGCAACTTCTTCACCATCCGCGAGGTGCTCAAGCACTACGACCCGGAAGTCGTGCGCTATTTCATTCTGGCCAGCCACTACCGCAGTCCGCTCAATTATTCGGATGACTCGCTCGAACAGGCGAAGAGTGCACTGGCGCGTCTCTATACCGCACTCAAGGACCTGCCCGAAACCGCGGCACCGCCGAACAGCGACGCCGCGCAGCGGTTCTTCGAGGCCATGGACGATGACTTCAATTCGCCGGTGGCGGTGTCGGT
>DKBE01000038.1 GCA_002451085.1 Proteobacteria bacterium UBA6908
CGCGCTCCGGTTAGCTCATTCGTTCGGCGATTGTGGCGGCCCTTTCCTGCCACGTTACATAGGAGTAATTGATCATGAAGAAATCGATGCTCGTTTCATTAGCCTTAATTCTTTTCTATAGCTCGTCATATGCCGAAACTCCAGGCGTGCTTGGCCAGAAACAGATACGCAATATACTCTCGAAAACCGATCTTGAAGTTGCGCCTGGAAGGGAGGCAATTGTTCTGACTGTGGACGGTGCGCCTGGTTTGGTTGGCAAAAAGCACTTTCACCCCGGCGATGAGTTCATCTATATAGCAGAAGGTACATTAACCTTGGATGTTGCAGGAAAAGGAAAGGTGACGCTCAAAAAGGGTGAAACGCTACACATTCCGGCAATGGTAGTACATCAGGCTGTAAACCCTAGCTCCGACACTCCTTTCAAGGCTGTTACGTTTGGGATTTTTGAGAAAGGACAACCCGACACTACCGTAGTGGACAAATAACGCTGAAACAGATTACCGACAGTTCGCCCAACAACCGCTTCCAGCCGACGTCGGCGCTAACGCGCCGCCGCGGCTGAAGCGGACCGTTAAACGCCAGGGAGTAAATAGGTATGTCTCGGGCATTTCTCGTTCTTGCTCTGTTCACGTACGCTCTTGTGGCCTCAGGCGCGGAGATTACGGGCGAAAAGAAGCCAGAAGGTTTCGCATACCCATATCTCTACTTTGTTAGCGCGGCGGCTTAACTCCAGCGTTAGCTGTTAAAAAAAGGAGTACCAATGAAAAAACTGAAAACATACGTCAGCCTTGTTTCATTTCTAGTTGTAATAGGTTTTTTATCCACGGTGACGATGGCGGCCAATATTCCTGAAGTAAAAGCAGATAAAGGGTTGGTCGTTTTTTATCGCCTGAGTGGATTCAAAGGCAAAGCAATTCGATTCAACTTAAATCATGCAGAAGGTTCATTGGGGCAGTTGCAGAGCGGGACTTACCTTTACAAGCACCTGGAGCCTGGCGAACACAAATTCTGGTCTCAAGCCATATCGCAAGACTCGATTACTATTAATGTAGAGGCCGGAAAGAAATATTATGTGAAGGGTGAAGTGGCAATAGGGGTATTTGCCGGGCGACCACAGTTTACCCAAATGTCAGAATCGGATGCACTTGCGGATCTTGAAAAATTATAATGAAACTCAAAGTGTTTCAGCTAACAAGCGCGTCAATATAGGTGCACCCTGATGGCCCGCCTCTGAAGCCAAGCGTTGAAACAGCAACACGGCACTGCGAGTGCATGTAAGGGTTTCACGCCGGGAACCGGCAACAACGGGAGAAATACGTCATGGCAACTGGCACTGTACGTTTTCACCGCGTACTGCGGGCGCCCGCTGACCGGGTCTATCGCGCCTTTCTGGACGCGGAGGCGATGGCCAAGTGGCTTCCGCCGAACGGTTTCACGGGCAACGTCCACCACCTCGAGGCCAGGGTCGGCGGTACATTCAGGATGTCCTTCACGAACTTCACCACCGGACACAGCCACGCGTTTGGCGGCGAGTATCTCGAACTGATCCCGAACGAGCGGATTTCCTATACCGACAAGTTCGACGATCCGAACCTTCCCGGCACCATGAAAACGACGGTGTCTCTGAAAACAGTGTCCTGTGGAACCGAAATAAGCATCGTGCAGGAAGGTATTCCCGAAGCCATACCGGTCGAAATGTGCTACCTCGGGTGGCAGGAATCCCTCGTGCTGCTCACCAAGCTTGTCGAGGCCGAGATCCGTCAGTAGCGGACGAAAGCCGGGGTTTATGCTCCGTGGCCCCAGCAATTGGTTTCCGCAGTAACGGAATCTGCTGCGAGTGGGACGTACCGGACCATGCATTGATGACGCTGGCTCTGGATCATTTGATAATGAAATACGTCTCCGGCTTGGCGAAATTCCGTGAGGAGTTTTCCAGTGCCGCGTAAGCCACCGAGGTTGCCGATGAGCGAAGGGAAGTTCATGCAGGATCCACGTGCACTGGCGCTGCTGGCACTGAGTGTCGCCATTACACTGGTGGTCATGCTGCTCGATCCGGTGGCGCAGGATGCCCGTTATCACCGGTTTGTTGATCTTCGGGATGCAGCGGGCATTCCCAACGCCTGGAATGTGCTGAGCAACCTGCCGTTTGTGCTCATCGGGCTGGCCGGCCTGCTGTATGTCATGCACCTGCGACGCGCCGGCGCTGATCTGCTGGTGTGGCCGTATCTGGTGACGTTCGCCGGAGTCCTGTTCACCGGATTCGGCTCGGCCTGGTATCACCTCGCGCCCGGCAACGAATCGCTGTTCTGGGACCGCTTGCCGATGACGGTCGGTTTCATGGGCTTTTTCAGTTCCGTCATCGGTGAACTGATCAGCCGCCGGCTGGCCCATCGGTTGCTGCCCCCGCTGTTGCTGGCCGGTGCTGGCAGTGTGGTCTATTGGCTGATCACTGAACGGCTCGGTGCCGGCGATCTGCGGCCGTACGCGCTGGTTCAGTTTCTGCCATTGCTGCTGATGCCGCTGATGCTTGCGTTCTACCCGCGGCCGCGCCACTACACCCCATACATCGTGGCGCTGTTCGGCTGCTATGTACTGTCCAAAGGCTTTGAGCTGTGGGACGCGCCGATTTTCAGTCTCGGTGGACTGATTGGCGGCCATGCCCTGAAGCATCTGGCCGCGGCCGCCGGGCTGGCCTGCCTGTTGCCAATGCTGCATGCCCGCTATCCCAGGCACACCAGTGTCTATTGATAAATATGCACGGAAGCAAACTGCTGATGACGGATGCAGACACCGGTACTCATACGCTACACTGACCACCATGACACCGGCGCGAAATCAGGAAGTACTGCGGACCCTCCGGATTCTGGTGCTGGCCATCGCACTGCCGGCTGGCGGCACGGCGTGCAAGCAGAAGCCACCGCCGGATGACGGCAAGTCCCACACCATTCAGCGCACCGAATACGCGCCCGAAGAATTCGGCATCGGCCGCCAACATACCCGCGACAAGGCCTGCAACCAGGATATCGACCAGCTGCTGGATGAAATCCGGCTTTGCTACAAGGAACGCGGCACCGCCTCCCGCTGTGAGTATCTGCAGGAAAAAAATTCGGAAAAGATCAAACGTCTCAAGAACTCGGTGCGCTGCGCGCGCTGAGTCGGGCTAGCGGACCACACCTGTGGTGGCAACACGGCTGGTGTACCGGATTCTGGGCCTGATACTCATGGCCGCCACTTCCGTCACCACGGCCCGCGCTGACGGTGATCTGGAACAGGCGATCTGCAACCGGCTGTTCGAGCCGTTCGCCTTCTGGCTCTGGCAGCGCGCCGCCGGTACCCAGCATGCGATATCCACGGCGCTGCCGCCGAATGTCGAAATCATCCACTACACCACGGCCGATCAACGAAAGCTGGCCGGTTACCGGATTCACACCGGCAACGCATCGAAGGGGTTTGTCCTGGTTGCTCAGGGCAACGCCACTTTGGTCGAACGGCTGATCGCCCACCTGGGCGCACTCGCCGAAGCGGGTTATGACGTGTATCTGTACGACTATCGGGGTTACGGCAGTTCCGAAGGCAAACGGCGATTCAAGGCGATAGTCAGCGACTACCGGGAGATTTTCGAATCGCTGAGCAGTAGCCATCCGGGGAAACGGCTGCTGTACGGCATGTCGTTCGGTGGCATCGTGCTGCTGAATGTCATTGGTACGGGCGCGGCGTTTGATCGGGCCGTGATCGACTCGACACCGGCCACGATTTCGAATTACGGCTGTCCCCGGCGGTACGATCCGGTAGCCAATCTGCCGGCTGACAGCTCCGGCCTGCTGCTGATCGCCGGTGACCGCGACCGTGTGGTACCGGCAGACGAATCGGCCGCATTACTCGAGGCGGGTGCCGCACGCGGAGCCCGTGCACAGCGCTCACCGGATTTTGCCCACCCGTTCATGGACAAGGATCAAACGGTTTATCGCGAACGCCAGGAATTGATCCGGGGTTTTCTGACCGGACGCTAGCCTATGACAGGCGACGGAATTCGCTCTTGCGACAGCTTGGGCACAGCGGGACGTGCGCAGCCGTCTTGAGTTGCACCTGTCCGCCGCAGGCCGTGCATTCAAGCGTGCCACCGGCTGCGATGTCGCCGGTGTGGTAGGTTTGTTCCGTGATGCGGGTGCTCGCCTGTTGAACCCAGTCGCGCAGTGCCGAGGCTGCCCGCCCCAGAAACTGGGTGCCGCGGTCGCGCCACACCGCAAACACATCCGTGGACCGTTCCGCCAGGTTCTCGAGCTGGACGCCGGCCTGGCGCGCCGCAGTCAGCATTTCCTTCTCGATGGTGACAATGGCCTTCTCGATGGTATCGGCCGTGTAGTCACCGAGTTGTGACATCTGTTTGCGTGCATCCTCAAGCGTTTGGCGGATGGTGTCGGCGTTGAGCGTGTCCTTGGCATCAGCCAACAGCTTTTCCACCGACGAACGCAGTTTCTTATAGGCTGCCAGTTCCTGCTTTTGCTGTTGCGGGCCGGGCAGCTGCTTGTTGATCTCGCGTTCGGCAGACAACCAGTCATCCATCGGATCACCACCTTTGAAGCCGCGTGCCTGGGCACGCATATAAGCGACCTCGGCAATCAGGCGGCGGCGCTCTTCCTCGCTCACGGCGGTGGATGCCGCTGTGCCGCGTGTGGACGATCTGGACTGGGTGGACTTGGTCTTGGCCTTGGCCATAGAGAGCCTCCTGCTCTGGTTGCAGTATTAAATATCCTAAAGTGATCGAACCAGCGCCGCATTGATCATCATCAAAAATTCGCATCGAGTCTGCTCCTGAATAATGACCGAGAGATGAATGGCACTTCCCCATATTGATGCATCTCAATATGAATGCACGAAGAAAGCGCTAACTTGTGTGCACCGATGAAGAGCAAATTCCGCTGTGACGTGGTGTCCTGGAGCCGGATCGAACGACTGGCGCGCGATTTGGCGCACGCTATTCGTGCATCCGGATTTCAGCCGGATCTGATCGTGGCCATCGCACGCGGTGGCTATGTGCCAGCCCGTCTGTTGGCAGACGCGCTGGGTGTAACGGCCCTGACCGGCCTGCGCATCGTGCACTACACGGCTGGTGCCCGACGCCAGCGGCGGGCGCGGCTGGTGGAGCCGCTGCGGATCGCGGTGACCGGGCAACGAGTGCTGGTGGTCGATGACGTGGCGGATACCGGCGATACCTACGTGGTGGCGATGCAACACATTGCCCGGCGTCAGCCGGCGGTCGTGCGCAGCGCGGCCTTGCACTACAAAGTGGGTGCGCGCTTCGTGCCCGATTACTATGCCGCGCGCCTCACCGCCTGGCGCTGGATCAACTATCCATGGGCGCGGCTCGAGGACATTGACGGTTTCCTGACGCGGATGCGTCCTCGTCCGGTTACGGTCGCCGAGGCCACGCGCCGGCTGGCGCGCGATTTCGGCATGCGCGTCGCGCGCACCGAGGTGGCGGAAGTGCTTAGCGGGATGGGTCGGCCAACGAGTCCGCGGCGGCGCGAAACCGTGCGGCGTGGCGGGTCAGTTCCTCGCGCCCGAGCAGGAACACGCTCTCGTCGCCGCTCGCCGCGGTAAGCCACACAAAACGCACCTGAGGAAATCGCTGTTGCAGGGGCAGGCAACTGTTGCCGACTTCGGCGATCAGCAGGCCGTGGGGATTCAGGTGGTCGGCGGCCACCGCCAGAATCCGGATGATCGCATCGAGTCCGCTGGGGCCGGAGGCGAGCGCCAGCTCTGGTTCGTGCCGGTATTCCGTCGGCAGGCTCGCCATGTCGCGGGCTTCGACATATGGCGGGTTGGTCAGTATCAGGTCGTAGCGGCGCCCTTGCAGTTCACTGAACAGGTCGGATTGAATCAGCGTGACACGCGCGTCAAGGCCATGCGCCTCGACATTGATGCGCGCCACGGCCAGTGCCTCGCTGGAGATGTCGGCGGCCTCCACCTGTGCCGCGGGAAAGGCCAGCGCCGCGGCGATTGCAATGCAACCGCTGCCGGTGCACAGATCGAGCAGACGATGAACCTGTGCCGGCCGCACCCACGGCTGAAACCGTTCGGGAAGAAAATCACCGATCAGCGAACGCGGCACAATCACGCGCTCGTCGACGTAAAACTTGAGGCCGGCGAACCAGGCTTCCTGTAACAGGTAGGCGAGCGGTTTGCGTGTGGTGATGCGAGCCTCGACCCGCGACCGAATCGAAGCAGCCTCGGCGGGTGTCAGCCGGTATTCGGCACGTGCATCGAGTTCAGCAAACGGAATCGCCAGCGTGCTGGCCACCAGCCAGGCGGCCTCGTCGCGGGCGTTGTCGGTGCCGTGGCCGAAATACAGCCGTGCCTGCTGAAAGCGCTGTTCGGCCCACAGCACGAAGTCGCGCACGCTGTGCGGGTCAGTGGGGATGTTCGCCGCGGGCATGGGGGGATCAGGCAGGGAAGCGGGGTCAGTGGCCGGTGTTTGTGGCCGGTGTTTGCGCCAGCGGCACCGGCTGCAACAGCGGTTCCAGGTATGGCCAGACGTTGTCCAGCAGGCGCGGCTGGGCCGTGGCGCGCGGGTGCAGGCCGTCGGCCTGCATCAATCCGGGGCTGAGCGCCACACCTTCGAGCAGGAAGGGTGCATACGGAATGCGGTATTTGCGCACCAGATCATCAAACAGTGCGCGGAACTTGCCGGTGAATTCCGGACCATAGTTGGGTGGCAGGTGGATGCCGACCAGCAACACCCGCGACCCTGCATTTTGTGCGGATTCGATCATGGCGGCCAGGTTGGCGCGTGTTTGTGTGAGCGACAGGCCGCGCAAGCCGTCGTTGGCACCAAGTTCGATCACCACGACCTGCGGGCGATGACGTTGCAGGGCCTGTGGCAGGCGCGCGCGTCCGCCGGCGCTGGTCTCACCGCTAATGCTGGCGTTGATGACCGTGTGCGGGTAGCCTTGTTGGCGCAGGCGCTGGCCCAACAGATTGACCCAGCCGTCGCGTGCGTCAATGCCGTAACCGGCGCTGAGGCTGTCGCCCATCACCAGGATGGCCGGCGCGGCCGGGTATGCGGATGACGCAAACAGCAGGGTGGCCCACAGGATCAACCATTTCATTGTTCGCATTACACCATGCCAATAATCGAGGCACAAAATCTCACCAAGCAGGTCACCAGTCCGGAAGGATCGCTGACCATTCTCAACAAGGTCAGCTTACGCATCGACGAGGGCGAAGCAGTCGCGGTGGTTGGCGCCTCCGGCTCCGGGAAATCGACGCTGCTCGGCCTGCTGGCCGGGCTGGACACGCCGTCGCACGGCCGGGCGGTGCTGGACGGCGTTGATCTCGGCACCCTCGACGAGGACGGGCGCGCACGCCTGCGGGCCGGCCGCGTGGGCTTTGTGTTTCAGTCGTTTCAGTTGTTGCCGAGTCTGACGGCACTCGAGAATGTCATGTTGCCGCTGGAGCTGGCCGGTGATGCCGCGCCGGATCGGAACGCCC
This sequence comes from Proteobacteria bacterium UBA6908, assembly GCA_002451085.1. GTDB lineage: Bacteria > Pseudomonadota > Gammaproteobacteria > Acidiferrobacterales > UBA6901 > UBA6901. The sequence goes on from DKBE01000038.1 coordinate 7,492, forward strand.
GCACCGTGTTGACCCGTGTCGGTCTCGGCGACCGTCTCGGTCATTACCCGAACCAGTTGTCCGGCGGCGAGCAGCAGCGGGTGGCGATTGCACGCGCCTTCGCGGCGCGCCCGCGGATCCTGTTTGCCGACGAGCCGACCGGCAACCTCGATCAGGCCACCGGGGCGCGCGTCATTGAACTGCTGTTCTCGCTCAACCGTGAACTGCGTACGACGCTGGTGCTGGTCACACACGATGAGGCGCTGGCGCGCCTGTGCGCGCGACGCGTACAACTGGTCAACGGACGGGTTGTTCCCGCCCGCCGTGCGGCCAAACGGCCGGCGCGACGCACCAAGCGGCCGGCATGAACGCCATTAGATTTTCCCTGCGTGCGCTGCGGCGCGACTGGCGCGCCGGCGAACTGAAAGTGCTGGTCGCGGCGCTGGTCATCGCCGTCGCCAGCATCACCTCGGTTGGATTTTTTACCGATCGTGTACGACTGGCGATGAGCGAACAGGCGGCCGAGTTGCTGGCTGCCGACCAGGTGGTGTCATCGACCCGCGCCGCGCCGCCGGCCTGGGTGGAGCAGGCCGGGAAACTGGCGGTGCGCACCGCCCGGTACGCCAATTTTCCGAGCGTGGTGCTGAGCGGCGACCGGCCACAACTGGTGGATGTGAAAGCAGTGAGTGATGGTTACCCGCTGCGCGGCAAGCTGCGTATCAGCGACCGGCCGTACGGTCCGGAACAGGTGGCCGCCGGCATTCCCGCGTCCGGTACCGTGTGGCTGGAATCGCGCCTGATGGGATTGCTGGGCTTGAATGTCGGCGGGCGTATTCAGCTTGGACTGCAATCATTTCGCATTGCCCAGGTACTGGCCTATGAGCCGGACCGCGGCGGTGACTTGATCGCGTTTGCACCGCGTTTGCTGATGAATCACGCCGATCTCGAACGCACCGGTCTGCTCGGCCCCGGTTCGCGCGTCAGTCACCGGCTATTGCTGGCCGGAAAGCCGGAGGCGCTGGCCGCGCTGAAAAACTGGCTGACCCCGCAACTGGCGGAGGGCGAGCGCATCCTCGGTGTGCGCGACGCCCGTCCGGAACTCAAGGTGGCACTTGGGCGTGCCGAAAAATTTCTCGGCCTGGCCGCACTGGTCAGCGTCGTGATCGCCGGTGTGGCGGTGGCGACCGCCGCACGCCGCTACAGCGCCCGTCACCTCGACGGCGCCGCGGTGATGCGTGCGCTCGGCGCCGATCAGGCATTTCTGATCCGTCTGCACCTGCTGAAAATGCTGTGGCTCGGACTGATTGCCAGCTTCGCCGGTTGTGTCATTGGTTTTGGCGCGCAGGAGGTGCTGGCCCGGATGCATGCCGGGTTGTTTGCCACGCCCTTGCCGGCACCGTCACTGTGGCCGGTGGTCATCGGCGTGGCCACCGGGCTGATCCTGCTGGTCGGTTTCGCGCTGCCGGCCATTCTGCATCTCAAGTCGGTGCCACCGGCACGCGTGCTGCGCCGTGATCTTGGTCCGTTGCCGGCCAGCGCACTGACCGTGTATGGCACGGCATTGGCGGCGGTTACCGCACTATTGCTGTGGCAGGCAGCAGATGTGAAATTGACGGCCGTCGTGTTGGCCGGCGCCGCGGCCACCCTCGGGGTGCTGGCACTGGTGGCGGCCGGCCTGGTGCGATTGCTCGACCGGATGCGCGGAAAGGTCGGCATCGCCTGGCGTTACGGGCTGGCCAACATCGCCCGACGCGCGCGCAGCAGTGTCGCGCAGATTCTTGCCTTTGGGCTTGGCATCATGGTGCTGCTGTTGCTGTCGATCGTGCGTGCCGATCTGTTGCAATCGTGGAAAGACCAGCTCCCGGCCGATGCGCCCAATCAGTTCCTGATCAATATCCAGCCGCCACAGGTGGAGCCACTGCGGGCATTCCTCGCTGAACGTGAACTTCGCGGTGCCCATCTCTTTCCGATGATTCGCGCGCGCCTCACGGCCATCAATGGCCGGCCGGTATCGTCCGCCGACTTTGCCGACGACCGCGCCAAGCGGCTGGTGGAGCGGGAATTCAATATGTCCTGGGCGACACAGCCGCAAGATGACAACAAGATCGTCGCCGGTCGCTGGTGGGCGGCGACCGCGCGCGGTCTGCCAGAAGTATCGGTGGAGAAGAGCCTCGCCGAGCGGCTGGGGCTCAAACTCGGTGACCAGCTGCTGTGGCGGATCGCCGATCGGGAGCTGCGGCTCACCATCACCAGCCTGCGCACCGTCGAGTGGGACACGTTTCGCGCCAATTTCTTTGTGGTCACCCCACCCGGCGTGCTGGAGGACTATCCAGCCACCTACATGACCAGCTTCCATTTACCGGCCGGTGACCGTGACACGCTGGCGCAGCTGGTACGCGCGTTTCCAAACGTGACGGTCATCGATGTCGATGCCATCATGACCAAGGTGCGTGACATCATGGATCGGGTGAACCTGTCGGTGGAATACGTGTTTCTGTTCACGCTGCTGGCCGGCATCACCGTGTTGTACAGCGCCATTCAGTCCACCCAGGACGAACGCCTGTACGAAAGCGCGCTGCTGCGTACGCTTGGTGCGAGCCGCGGGCACGTGCTGAAGGGGTTGCTGGCCGAGTTCAGCGCGCTCGGACTGCTGGCCGGCACGCTCGCGGCCCTGGCCGCCAGCATTGCCGGTCTGGTGCTGGCGCGCCAGGTGTTTGAGTTGCAATACCTCATCAACCCATGGTTGTGGGTCATTGGCCTGGTCGGCGGCGCGCTCGGTGTCGGTCTGTTCGGCGTGCTCGGCGCGCGTTTCGTGCTGAACCGCCCACCGTTACAATCGCTGCGTGAGCTGTAGTGCAAATCGGTCCAGGCGTGACCCAGACCAATTACAAGAACGGCGGAATTACCTGACTATAGACGATCACTGAATCACAGTGGCTGAACAGAAGGCATGAGCGCCGCCGTCAATAACAAAGTTCGCACGACCACTCTCGTCCTGGCGATCCTGGCCACCTTGCATATTTTCATGGCTTACGGATTGCCCGAAGGCCTGACGCTGACCGTCACCGCACTGCTGGGTGTGCTCTATTTCCGTTCCGGAACGGCGGGTGCGGTCATGATCACGGCTTCCCTACTGATTGTGACGCTGCTCTATGCCGGTTTTCTTGCCGTCAGTGGGTTGGGCAAGAACGTTTACTATCGTCCGGACGAACAACTCTGGGCCTATGACAAGGTTCACCAGCACCACATCTACAAGAAAAACACCGTGCTGGAAATGGATGTGCCACATGGCGATCTGCAATCCATGACCACGGAAAACATTTCCCGACCGCATCATGTGCGCTACCAGATTGACTCACGCGGTTTCCGCAACAGCGCCGATTACCGCGGGCAGAAACTGCTGCTGGTGGGCGACTCGTTTGTCGTCGGTTCCGACAATTCCCAGGAAGACATCCTGAGCGAGCAACTGTCCCGCCATCATGGCATTGAGGCCTACAGCCTGGCGTACCCGGGCGACAGCAGCGACTATGCTGCCTATGCGCGCGGCTTCCTGCCGGGAGCTGTGCCTGAGGCCAAGGTGGCGTTGTTCCTGTTCGAAGGCAATGACTTCATCAACTATCAGGAAAGGAAGAAGTCCGCGTTCAAGCAATTCACCAAGGACTATTATCGACTGTTCTCGAATACGAACATCTATCGTTTCACGCAATCGATCTATAAGCGGGCACGCAATTACTTCATGTTGGGTGACGGCTACAATCTGGAGATCAGCGAGATCGCCGGAAAAAAGATGGCCTTTTTCAAGAGTTACGTCGAAGAATCACAGCGCACTCAAACACCACCGCTGCCGGCGATGGAGGAGGCGTTCACGGAGCATAAGGATCGGATCGCCCATGTCTACTTCATTCCGACCAAGTATCGCGTTTACTACGAATGGACCGGCCACAACACTCCACTGCCCAACGCCCATTGGGAATACACCCAGACCCTCTGCAAGCGTTATGGAGTGCCGTGCACGAATCTGACGGCCCCGCTCACCGAGGCGTCACGCCAGCTGCTCAAGGAAAGGAGCTTCACCTGGTGGGAAGATGACACCCACTGGAACCGCAACGGAATCGCCGTTGCAGCCCGCGTGGTGGCTGAGGATCTCCGTCATACGGCGCATTCCAGACACTGAATGGAAATCAGCCGTTTGCTGATGACGCGTGGCGCGACACGGATCAGCGCCGGGCAAAGCGTTTTTTCAGTGCCGTGCCGATCTGCTCCAGGTTGCTGCGATTCGGATACGGCGTGCAGGTATCGCTGGCGAGCTGTGCCTGCATCGTGTCGCGCACGACCTTCGACAAGGTCCAGCCGAGCGGGATCTCGACTGAATCGTTCTTGCACAGTCCGAATTGCAGAAAGTGCGCCGTGCCGACGTGCCAGCGAGTGGTCTCACGGGCATAGGCACCGCGTGCTCCGCGGGTGTTGAGCATGGCCGTCAGCGGCGACAACACTTCATTGCAGCAGCCTGAAGGGGTGGTCGCGCGGCTCTTCGGCCACGTGGCCAGCTTGATGTTCGGGTAGCGCAGGTCGGCGGGTTCGTTGGCCACCAGAATGACGTACGGTTCGACGTGGCGCCAGAAGTTCTCGGTGGCGGCCAGCTGGTCGATGGTTTTCAGGATCTCGAGCGCGGTCGTCGTGCCGGAATTCTCAAAGTAGCCGCCGTCCACAGCGTGACCGTAGGTGCGGTGATCGCGAGTCAGCGTTCCGGCCGGGCTCACATAGGTAAAGCGCGCGCTCAGGTGCACGGCCGTGCTGAGCGACAAGGCCCGGTCACCATAGAACAGTCCCAGGTCTTCGACATCGCTGAAATCATCGTCGGCCAGTTGCAGGTTGCTGGCGATCAGCCGTTTGCCGGTTTCGACCCAGGTGGAGTTGAGAAACAGCGCCGGCAACCAGTAGTCTTGCTGGGCATGCCAAAGGCGGCCGAAGGGTTCGGCGAACCGATCGCTGCCGGGGCGGGTTTTACGCCAGGCGCGCTCCCAGGCAGTTTCCAGTACGCGGGCGCGATCGAAGTGCGCGACCGGAACCGGCAGAATGCGCTGCAGCAGATCCGGGTAGAGCATCGCGGCCATCGTCGGCGCCAGGAAGTCTTCACCCAGAATCGCCTGCGCATCCGGCAGCAGCGCCGTTGTTGCGGCAGCACCGCATCGAAAATTGGGATTGGCGTACGTCGAGTCGGCGAGCAGTGCCGTGAACACCGCCGCACCCAGGCTGCCGCCGGACACGCCGCTCAGGGCGAACAGCTGATCGGCAAAACACGGATTGCTGTCCTGGATGCGGCCCAGCACGGTTGCCGTCCAGTAGGCAGCACGGATCCCGCCGCCCTCGGCGGCAACGATGAACAACGGATATGTTTGCGTGGCGTGTGCCACCGGCCGGAGCAGTTGCTGGTTCTGCCAGCGGCGCAAGGCTTGTTCAGTGGTGACGCGGGCGGTGTCCTGCACCGATGCGCGGCCTGCGTACACGCGCACCGCGTGGTTGTCGTTAATGAAGCTGAAGGCGACGGCCAGGAGGAACAGCGTGATAAATACCGGGAAGCGCGTGCGCATGCCGAACAAATCGGCAGCGCTGCCGATCGCGATCCAGCCGGCCGACGCGAGCAACAGGATCGGTGTCGAGCCGACCTGCGGCGCTGTTGCTTCCGGTGAAATCGCAAACGCCACCAGCAGTCCTATGGCGACCAGGATGGTGAACAGCAACAATGGCCAGGAATAGCGGAACGCCTCAGCCACATCTGCCTTGCCGTACTCCTGCTCGTGGCGTGGCTGAACACTGCCCAGATAGTGGCTGAGTGGAGCAGAGAGTCGGTGGCCCGCCAGCCTCGTGGCCAGCCAGCCGGACAGGTCCCGGCGCGTCAGCGTAAACACAGCAAACCCCACCGCCCCCATCAGCGAGTACAGGGCATAGCGCTTGAGGATCAGGCCAGGACTGTCGGCGACATCCGCGTACGGTGTCGCGGCGCGCCAGAAGGCGACCATCAATGCCAGAATCGCCACCAATCCGATCAGGCGTGGCAGCCAGGTCTGGATCTTGTGAACCCAGGGCAGCTCGTCCGGGCCGGTTTCGAAACGGATGCTGACGAGAATGCGCGCCCAGTACCAACTGCCGTAGGCCCACAGAAACGCGCCGAGAAAGAAGAACAGGGTCTGGCTGGCATCATGCTGACGGCCGGCCTTGCGCTCGGCGAAGTCGCGCAGCGTATCGAGACCCTGGTCCGACAGAAACAGAAACGCGATCCCGGCCAGCACCATCAACAGGCTGAAACGCATCGGCCGCACTGCCAGGCCGATATTGCGTGCCACGTTCCAGATGCGGACGAGGAAATCGGTACGGCGTGACAGCCAGGCGAGAATCGCCTGAATCATTGAATTACCGGACATGGTCGGTCTCCCTATTTATAGTTGGTTATTCCTGTTGTGGCGAACCGCGCCACACACGGCTTGTGGGCCGCGGCGGTTATCCTTACATTGACGGGTGTGCAGTTCAACCGGGACGGCGATGCGCAACTTCCGTTGTGTCTGTGGCAATACACTCTATTTCGAGAACTCGAAGTGTCTCGGTTGCGGGCGCGCGGTCGGATTCCTGCCGACACGGCTGACGCTCAGTGCGCTGGAACCGGAAGGCAGCGACCGTTTCCGTGCGCTGGCCGACGGCGGCAGCTACCGGGCCTGCCGGAACGGTCGCGACCAGCAGATCTGCAACTGGATGATCGACGCCGTCGAAGGCAACGACTACTGCCGGGCCTGCCGGCTCAATCACCTGATCCCGGACCTGTCAGATGCCACGAATCGCATCTTGTGGGCGCGTATCGAGCGCGCCAAGCGCCGGTTGCTGTATTCCCTGTACGCACTGCGATTGCCGGTGGTCGGTCGGGACGTTGATCCGGAGAACGGGCTGGCGTTCGAGTTTCTGGCGGATGCGCCGGTCGAAAACGAATTCGCGGACGAGGCCGGCGCCCATCAGGTCCTCACGGGACACCGGGGCGGGCTGATTACCATCAATATCGCCGAGGCCGACCCCAGTACGCGTGAAAGCATGCGCGAACGCATGGGCGAACAGTACCGTACGCTGTTGGGGCATTTCCGGCACGAAATCGCCCATTACTACTGGGATCGACTGATCCGCAGTGGTGGTTGGCATGAGCCGTTTCGCGCGCTGTTCGGTGATGAGCGTTTGGATTATGCCGCGGCACTGCGCGACTATTACGCGAACGGGCCACGGCCCGACTGGCAGGAGTTCGGTGTGAGCGCCTATGCCTCGTCGCATCCGTGGGAAGACTGGGCCGAGACCTGGGCTCACTACCTGCACATGGTCGACACGCTGGAGACGGCGAATGACTACGGGTTTTCATTTGCCGGACGGCCGCTGCGCGTTCCCACCACAGCAACGGCCAGCGAGAAACAGTTCACCTCCGGCGGGATTCCGAACGTCGCTGGAATCGATGAGGTGTTGGCCGACTGGCTGCAGCTGACGCTGGCGCTGAATGCGCTGAATCGCTCAATGGGCCAGCGCGATGCCTACCCGTTTACCTTGACGGCGCGTGCTGTCGAAAAGCTGCGATTCGTGCACCAGGTGATCGAAACGACCACGCGCTGACCGGTTAGCGTTCCCAGTCGAAGCGCGGCAGCTTTTCGAATGCGCGTCGCAGTCCTTCATTCCAGCGCTTTTGAAGATGACGCAGCATCGGTGTGCTGTAGTCGAGGGTCGTCCGGCGGGTAAGTGCCAGCTCGTCGTGCCGGTAGAACGCGAGCTCGATCGGCGGGCCGACCGAGATGTTGGCGCGCATCGTGGAATCGATTGACACCAGCGCACAACGCGCCGCATCTTCCAGCGAGGTTTCGGAGCGGATGATGCGATCGAGAATCGGTTTGCCGTACTTGGTTTCGCCAATTTGCAGATACGGCGTCTCGCTCGACGTCGAGATGTAGTTGCCCTGCGGGTAGATCAAATAGATATTGGGGTCGCGCCCGTGGATCTGGCCACCAAGGATGAAACTGGCCTCGGCACTGATGCCGTCTTCCTTGAGCGATGGCGCGAACTCGGTCTGGATGCGACGACTGATCTGGCCAACATAGTGGGCGGCATCGAACAGGTAGTGGAATGTATTCAGGCTTTCGGGTGCCGAGGCATCATCCAGGTCACGCTGAATGGCATTGATCACTGCCTGGGTGGTGGCGAGATTGCCAGAGGCGAGCAGTACGATCAGGCGGTCGCCGGGCACGCCGAATACAAAGATCTTGCGGTAGGTGGACACGTAATCGACGCCCGCGTTGGTGCGCGAATCGGCAGCGAATACCAGCCCCTCATCAACTTTGATTGCCAGACAATAGGTCATCTTGTACGAATCATACCTGTTTTTGCGCGAAAAACATGCGCTTCGCGATGGTGCATGAATGAAACTGCACGCACCGGGGTGGACCCGCTGAGCACGCTGGTGTACCGTCAAAGAGTCTGATTCTCCGCATAGATACTGAGATTTTCCACGGTGGCACCGGGTTTGCTTCGCTGGTGTGAACCGGAGATCGATAACCACTCGCGAGACTTTAAGCATGGCGATCCGCTGGGGCAGTTACCGCATCAAGGGCTATTACGACGAGCTGATTCGCGCCGCCGGCAAGGCGCGCCCGGCGGCGGCGCGCGTGTGCGACTACCTGCGAACCCTGAAGGATGGAGAAATCGAAGAACGCCGCCAGGCGGCGGAGCTGGCCATCCGGCTCATGGGGATCACCTTCACGGTATATTCCGAGCAGGAAGGATCGATCGATCGGGCATGGCCGTTCGACATCATCCCGCGCATCATCCCCAGTGCGGAATGGCGCCGCATCGAAGCAGGTCTCAAGCAGCGGGTACGCGCCCTCAATCTGTTTATCGAAGACATCTATCACGAACAGCGAGTGGTGCGAGACGGCATTTTCCCGCGCGAGATCCTCGACAGCTCGAAGAATTTCCGGCCGCAGTGTGTCGGCATCAGCCCGCCGCGCGGTGTGTGGGCGCACATCTGCGGCAGCGATCTGATTCGTGACAAGGACGGTACCGTGTACGTGCTCGAGGACAACCTGCGCGTGCCGTCCGGCGTCTCGTACATGCTCGAGAACCGGTTGGTGATGAAGCGTGTATTTCCCGAGCTGTTCGAGACCCACAGCATCCGTCCGGTCGACGATTATCCCTCGCAGCTGTACGACATGCTGTGCTCGATCACGCCGCGCCCGGTCGACCAGCCAGAGGTGGTGGTGCTCACGCCCGGTATCTATAACTCCGCCTATTTCGAACACGCCTATCTCGCCCAGCAAATGGGTGCCGAACTGGTCGAAGGGCGTGATCTCGTGGTTGGAGAGGACGACTGTGTCTATATGCGTACCATCGAGGGGCTCACGCGCGTCGACGTGATCTATCGTCGCATTGATGACCTGTATCTCGATCCCGAGGCCTTCGATCCGGCCTCACAGCTCGGTGTGCCGGGACTGATGCGCGCCTGGAAGGCCGGCCAGGTGGCGCTGGTCAATGCCCCGGGTGCCGGTGTGGCGGACGACAAGGTGGTGTATGCCTTCGTGCCGAAGTTCATCAAGTACTATCTGGATGAGGAGCCGATTCTGCCGAACGTGCCGACGCACCTGTGCACCGATGAGAAGGAGCGCGATTATGTACTGGCCAACCTCGACAAGCTGGTCGTCAAGCCGGCGAATGAATCGGGTGGCTACGGCATGCTCATCGGCCCGCACGCCACCGCCAAGGAGCGTGAGGAGTTCGTGCGCCTGATTCGCAAGGATCCGCGCAACTACATTGCCCAGCCGCTGGTGACGCTATCGACCACACCGACATTGATCGACACTCACGTCGAGCCGCGTCATGTTGACCTGCGGCCGTTCATCCTGTCTGGTGAAACCGTCACGGTGACTACCGGCGGGCTGACGCGAGTGGCACTGCGCAAGGGATCCACCGTGGTCAATTCATCGCAGGGCGGCGGCAGCAAGGACACCTGGATCGTCGAGGAGACAGCGACATGATGCTGTCACGGGTTGCTGAAAATCTGTACTGGATGGCGCGCTACCTCGAGCGCGCCGAGAACACGGCACGCCTCGTCAACGTCAACTCCAACCTGCTGCTCGATCTGCCGCCGCAGGTGCGCCCCGGCTGGGCGCCGCTGATCGAGATCACCGGGGGTGAAGCGCAGTTTCGCCAAGCCTATGGCGAGGCAGACGAACGCAGTGTGGCAAAATTCATGATCGGCGATACCGCCAACCCGGGTTCGATTCTGTCGTCTCTGGGACAGGCGCGCGAGAATGCCCGGACGGTGCGCGATTACATGCCGCGCGAGGCCTGGGAGCAGGTGAACGCCTTGATGTTGAACGCCAAGAGCAATCTCGCTTCCGGTCTCGGCCACCGCCGGCGCTTTGAATACCTGCGTGACATCATCCACGGTGTCCAGCAGATCACTGGCCTGCTGGCCGGTACCATGACACACGACGAGGGCTACCAGTTTCTGCGCATGGGCCGCAATCTCGAACGCGGTGACATGACAATACGCATTATCGATGTGCGCTCGGCCAATCTGTTGCCCGGCAGCAGCGAGGCGCTCACGCCGTTCCAGAATATCCAGTGGATGAGCGTGCTCAAGTCCCTGTCCGGCTACCAGATGTACCGGCGTGCGATGCGGACCCCGGTCCGTCGCCCGGAGGTGCTCAAGTTTCTGTTCAAGGAGCGGCTGTTTCCGCGCGCGTTCTACCACACCATGATGGAGGTCGACAGTTGCCTGCGGGTGTTGCCGCGCCGCGATGTGCCGATCACGCGCCTGGCGGCATTGCGCAGTCTGGTGACCGCCGCGCGACCCGAGGCCATGAGCCAGGAGGAATTGCACCACTTTATCGACCAGCTGGAGCAGGGCCTGATCATGGTCAATAACACCATCAGTGATACCTACTTTCTGTCGACGAATCCAGCTGTACCGGGCCGCATGGCGGTGCCGTCAGAAACAGAAGCCGAATAACGCGCCGGAGAATTTACTCCAGTGCGCAGCTAGTCGCCGATTCGCCCCCAGCTGCAGGTCAGGTCCAGTTCCAGCTCAAAGCGCGGGCCGCGCGACTGGTAACGACCCGTGGATTCCTGCACGTTGAGGGTGAACTCGCGCGGCGCGGTGCTGCGCTCGCGGGCCAGCAATGTGAGCGTATGGGCACGCGCGTCAACACGGCGAGCAACCATGTCCCAGCTGACCGCATCCTGCAATTCATTCTGAATGAACAGGGCAAACGCCAGGATCTGATCCTGTTTTTCATCCACCAGCAAATCGATCGTGTGGGTGCGGCTGGTGCAGCTCATCCATTCATCAGTGAGGCCCGGGCGCGACCAGGCCAACATCAGCCCGAGCAAAGCGAGAACAACCGGGCGCAGGCGCGGCATGTAGTTGGGCATGCGAATGATCGTCATATTCAGATCACCCGGTCATTGCCGCCGTCCACCGGAATTTGTGCGCCGGTGGTCTTGGCAAACAACGGGCCACACAGCTCGGCGGCCAACTCGGCGACATCGCGGCTGGTGATCTCGGTACGCAGCAGGTTTTTACGCTTGTACTGATCGACGCTCATGCCGTAATGCGCCGCTCGCGCCTGCAGAACCTCATCGGTCCACAGGCCGGTATCGAACACCGCATCCGGGTGCAGGGTGTTGAGACGGATGCCATCACCGGCCCACTCGAGCGCCGCGACCCGCAACAGTTGCTGCAGCGCGGCCTTGGAGGCGGAGTAAGCAGCCGCCCCGGGTCCGGGCGCAGAAACGTTTTTTGAGCCGATCGCCACCACCCGTCCACCGTTGGGGGCAAGTTTGAGCAGCGTGTGGGTTTCGCGCAGTAGCGCGAGGTTGGCATCGAGATTCACGCGCATGACCTTGTGCCAGTCATCGGTGGCCAGCGACTCGACACGCGTGCCGGGCGGGAACAACCCGGCGTTGAGCACCAGCATGTCCAGCCCGCCGAAGGCGCGCACGCCGTGCTCAATGGCCTGCACGAGCCGCGGCGTGTCGGTGACGTCACACTGCAGACCGACAAAATCCGGACGCCGGGGTTGCTGCGTGATGCCCGGATCGAGATCGAGCCCGACCACGGCCGCACCGCGTGCCAGAAACGCCTCGACGCAAGCCCTGCCGATGCCGGACGCCGCACCGGTTACCAGCACCACTTCGCCAGCAAATAATTTTGGTGGACCGCTTTTCTTGAGCTTGGCTTGCTCCAGATCCCAGTATTCCATGTCAAACAGGTCCTTCGGCGGCAGCGCCTGATAACCGCCGAGGCGCGCCGCGCGCATCTGTATGTCCATGGTGTGCGAATAAATGTCATGCACGATGGCCGCTTCGCGGGCGCTGCGCCCGAGTGTGCACACACCAAGCTGCAGGTCGAGCACCACACGCGGCGCCGGGTCGAGCATCACCTTTGGCGCGCGGGCGGTCGGGTGATAGGCCTCGAAGGCCTGGCGATAATCCTCGGCGTAGACCTGGGCGTCCCGACCCAGCATTGGTACGCGTCGAGTGCGGATGACGTGATCCGGAGTGACCGGACCCTGCTGCGTGAGGCGCACCAGGTCATCGCGGCGCACAAAGGCCAGGCTGCGCGAATCGGTATGGGCCGTGCAGATGAGCGGGCACCCGGCGATCCGCGACAGTTGTTGACGCAGCTGTGCAAGGTCGTGACGCAACGGCACCGGCCCCGGTGTCAGCGCTGGCAAGGCAATCGTCCAGGCGTTGTGGCGCGCCAGGTAATCCTCGGCGCGCGTGACCAGGTCGATCATGCGTTCGTACGATTCGCGCGCGCTCTGGCCAAAGCTGAATACACCGTGGTGTAACAGGATCATGCCTATGGTCTTCGCATGGCTCTCGGCCGGATAGCGCTCGGCGACCAGCCGGGCCAGATCGAATCCCGGCATGACATACGGAATGATGACCACACTGTCTCCATAGATTTCACGGAGACGGGCCGCGCCATCGCGGCTGTTCATCACCGCCAGCACGGCATCGGCATGGGTGTGGTCGACATAGCGATGCGGGAGCACGGCGTGCAGCAGGGTTTCCACCGATGGTGCCGGCGCCTCCGCGCGCGTGGTGTAGGCACGCAACTGGTTGACCATCTCGGGATCGGACAGGGCGGGCAGCGTGGCGAGGCGCAGCAGGGGCGCGAGGCGCACCGGAGCAAAGCCATTGGCATCGATGTGCTCGAGGTCGGCTCCGCTGCCCTTCACATACAGCAGGGTTTCGTTCTCGCCAAAGAGGTTTGGCGCTTCCAGTTTGACCGAAGTGTTGCCACCACCGTGCAGCACCAGCGACGGATCGCGCCCCAGCAGTTGCGAGCTGTAGACCCGCTGGCCCAGTTCGCCCTCAAATGTCCGGGCTTCGGTATCGTTCCAGAGACTGTTCACGTGTCAGCGCAAGTCCAGGGAGCAGGAAAGATTTAGGTATGGGCGTTTGGTCTAGCCGGAAGGCAATGCCAGCACCGACTGGGCTGGTCCGCGTTGCTTGGCTTGGGCCAGCGCCTCATCGGCGCGTTGCAGCAACGCTTCCGGGGCTTCGCCGTGGGAATACAGTGTCAGTACACTCGAGAATGATGGCAGCGGGACGGTTTTGCCGTTGACGTCGATGAAGGTTCCAGCGGCGCGCTTTTGCACCTTGTCGAGTGCGCGGCTGGCACCTTCCTTCTGGGTATTCGGCAGCAGCACGGCAAATTCATCATCGCCGTAACGGGCCACCAGATCGTAGCCGCGGAACTGCGACATGATCTCGTGGGCATAGGTGTAGAGCACGCTGTCGCCGGCCGACTCCCCGTGCAGTGCATTGAGGCCCTTGAGGTTGTCGATGTCGATCAGCGCCAGTGACAGCGAGAAACCATAACGTCGCGCCCGGCCGATTTCGGCATTGAGCTGGCGCAGAAAGGCATTGCGGTTCGGAAGCCCGGTCAGCTCGTCGGTCAGGCTGTACTTGCGGGCGCGGTCGAGGGCCTGCGCCAGGGCGCGCCGGTCCTCGGTCATGGTTTGCAGTTCCTGACTGGCATTCGCCAGCTGGCTTTCAAGCTCGCGATGCTCCTGGATCATTTCCTCGATACCGCGGCTCAGCTGCTGCTTGAGCTGTTTGGTGTCGGCCAGGTCCGCAGGTTGACCGAGGGCGACAAGGCTGGTGCGCAGCAACTCGTCGAGATCCTGGCCTTGCGTCAGGGTCTGGGCCATTTCGCGGGCCAGCTGTTCGGGCAGGGTTTCGCTGGCCGGTTCTGCCTCGACGACGGGCACAGGTTCGATTCGTGGCGGTGGCGCCGGCCTGGGCGGCGGTTCCGGAGTAATGAATGCCTGGAACGCCGAGCGGCGTACCGGTTTGTCTTTTTTCTCTACGGGTGCGGGGGCTGGTTCGTTGACGGGCGTCGTCTCGACGACATGCGTCACCGGTGCCGTTACGGTCGAAGGACGTGGCGGTACTGTCGGCATCGCTGTATTGGTGGCGGCCGCCGGTCGGGTCGTGACCTGTGCCTGCAGTTCGCCCAGATAGGGTCGAAGCCGTTGTTGAATCAGCTTGACGCGGACTCGGGTGGACGGATCGGCATCCGGATTGGCGAGGTAACGGTCAAGCAGTTTGTCTGCAAAGGCCAGAAAGGCCGACTCGATCTGGGTGTCGCCAAATTTACGCAGCCCACGCGCGATGAAGCTGTGCAGAATCATGCCCTCGGTGGTCTTTTTCAGACCCTCGAGAATCGCGAGCACATTTTCGAGTACAGATGGATCGGAGGCCATGGTTGCCGGAAAAGTATGCAGTCTCCCGCCTCGGGGGCCAATGGCCCCGGGATGGGGGCAAGGCTTCGGCGGATGGTTGGCGATGTTCTATCAGGCAGTATAGTGCTTCGGCAGCGGAGCACGAGCGACCGCACTTTCGATGGCCGCGCGCGCGACCGCAGCCGGCACCACCTGAATGAGCCGCGGGTCCACCGGTTTGGGGATGATGTATTCCGGCCCGAACTCGAGATGCGACAGGCGGTAGGCCTCCAGCACCTCCGGGGGTACCGGTTCCCGGGCCAGTTTCGCCAGCGCGTGCACGGCGGCCACCAGCATGGTGCCGTTAATGGTGCGGGCGCGCACATCCAGGGCACCACGGAAAATAAACGGGAAGCCGAGCACGTTATTCACCTGGTTCGGGTAGTCCGAGCGACCGCAGGCCACGATCACGTCGTGGCGCGCGGCCTGCGCGGCTTCCGGGCGGATTTCCGGGTCCGGGTTGGAGAGCGCGAAGACCACCGGTTTCGGAGCCATGGACCGGATCATGTCCGGGGTCACCAGGTTCGGGCCGGAGACACCGATTAGTGCATCGGCACCACGGAGCGCATCGGCCAGGGTGCGACTTGTGGTGTGGAGGGCAAATGCGCGCTTGTAGACATTGAGGTCCTGGCGCCCGGCGTGGATGACGCCATTGCGGTCGACCATCATCAGGTTTTCGCGCCGCGCACCGAGTTCGATGAGCAGGTTCA
The DNA here is from genome assembly GCA_002451085.1 of Proteobacteria bacterium UBA6908. GTDB lineage: Bacteria > Pseudomonadota > Gammaproteobacteria > Acidiferrobacterales > UBA6901 > UBA6901. The sequence goes on from DKBE01000038.1 coordinate 22,994, forward strand.
GCGAGGCAATGCCGGCGGCGCCCGCGCCGAGACACACGAGGCGCGCGTCGGCCAGTGATTTCCCCTGCAGTTCAAGGGCATTCAGCAGCCCGGCAGCGACAATCACAGCCGTGCCGTGCTGGTCATCGTGAAACACCGGGATGTCGAGTCGTTCGCGCAGCGTCTGCTCGATTTCGAAACAGGCGGGCGCCGCGATGTCTTCGAGATTGATGCCGCCGAACGTCGGCGCGATCGCCTGCACGGTGAGGATGAAGTCCTCGGTGTTCTTGGCGTTCACTTCGATGTCGAATACGTCGATGTTGGCAAAACGCTTGAACAGCACTGCCTTGCCCTCCATCACCGGCTTGCCGGCCAGCGCCCCGACATTGCCGAGGCCGAGGACGGCGGTGCCGTCGGTGATTACCCCCACCAGGTTCCCTTTGGCGGTGTAGCGGTAGGCGGCCTCGGCATCCGCGGCAATGGCGCGCACGGGTTCGGCCACTCCCGGGGTGTAGGCGAGCGCCAGATCGGCCTGGGTGTCACACGGCTTGGTGGCCGTGATGGCGATTTTGCCGGGCTGGGGTTCAGCATGGTAACGGAGTGCGGCGGCTTTCAGGTCGGTGGTCATGCGCAGGATGCTCAGTGAATGGTCTTTATGAGTTCGCCGGCCGTGGGTTCGCCGTCCGGGTATTTTCCGTTCAGCAGGCGCAGCACGGCGGCCGGTTCGTGCTTCAAGGGGGCGCGGCTGGCCAGGCGTGCGAATGACTCGCCGCGCTTGGCGGTGCGCACGTCTACGCGCATTCCACGCGCCAGCGACTGTTGCGTTGCGGTCAGTGGACGCAGGCTCTGCACGGTGTCGAGGAAGGCGCGTTGAAATGCAGGGCTCTCCTCGCGTGCGGCGCCGAAGAAACGGAATGCCTGTTGCTTGAGGAATACCACGGCAACCGGTGTGTCGCGCAACCCGAATGGCGTTTGCATCCGGGTCACTCCGCTATAGGCGGACAAGCCATTCGCGGTCAGTGCCATGCCATTGCGCAAATCGTGCACCTGCATTTGCACGACCAGGTATTCCTGTGGTGTACGCGCCTTGCCGCGTGCCGCCGCCTGCATCTGAATGACCGCATCTCCGGAAGCGCTCAGCCCGAGCAATTTTTCCGGTGAGTTGTCGAGGCGCCAGTGGTCGGGAAAGTGCACGGTGAAATTGAGCCCACGATGATAAAAGTCGTTGCCGCGCCGGATACCCTGGGCTTCGCTATCGCCGTACGCGAGGCCGTCCAACCGGCGCAGGAAGGAATTCCGTTCCACGCGGCCGTTCGTCGATGACCGGTCATTCTCGGCCTGGACCACCACCTGCTGCAAGCGCTGATCGGCACTCGGGTGTGTGGCAAACACACCGTGGTAGACGCGTGGTTCCCGGCCTTCTTGAAGCGCGCGTTCTTTCTCGAAGCTTTCCTGGTTCTTGAGCAGGGTGATGACGTCAAGCATTGCCTGGGGGTTATAGCCGGTGCGTGCCAGATACACGGCTCCGAGATGATCGGCCTCCAGTTCGTGCTCCCGTCCGTAGCCCGAGAGCAACGCAGAACCGATCAGGCCGAACAGCGACTGGGCAGAGCGGTTGGCGAGTTCCGGTACCAGAATGGATGTGAGCGTGATGCCGACGTTGGCGCCCAGTGCCGCCGAATACTGACGCACAGCATGCCGGGCCGTCACGTGACCGATCTCGTGGCCGAGCACCGCGGCCAGCTCGGCTTCGGAATTGAGGTGCGCGAGGATGCCGCGAGTGATGTAGATATAGCCTCCCGGCAGGGCAAAGGCATTCACATCCGGCGTGTCGAGGATCGTGAAGGTGTAGTGTAATTGCGAGCGATGGCTGTGGGCGGCAAGCTGTTCGCCGATTTGCTGCACGTACGCCCGCAGTCGGGCGTCGCCGTATACACCGTACTGATTGCGGATATCGACATCACCATTCTGGCCAAGGCGAAGTTCATCGGTTTCGCTCAGCAAGGCGAGTTCGCGTTCGCCACTCACTGGATTCACGGCACAGGCCATCACGCCGGCAGCGAACAGGGCCAGGATCGGAAAAATAAGAACAAAACGACGCAGGAGGGCAGGCATCCGGGTATTGTCTACCAGAATGGCCATTCAGGGCAGGCGTTCGACCATGGCCGGATGACCGATGGCCATCTGTGCGCGACCATCGCGCTCGCTGACCCAGCCGCGCGCCATCAGGAGTGCTCCGTGCCACGCGTCGGGTCGGCCTCGGAAATACCGATCCCAGTCCTCCTGGCGGATGCGCAGCGCGAACTGGCGGCCAAGATCAAGGTAAATGTATTTCCGGCTTTTCCCAACGTGTGTCACGCGGCCGCGCACGAACCGGAAGCCCGGTTCGGGAATGCCGTCGCCGATATCCATAGGCTCAGAATACCTGTGTCCCCACAGGCCCAGTCGGGCACGGCGCGCTACGGTCTCGACCGCCTGCAATCGTGCCGTGTCGCGTACATTGGGCGGGATGGCGACGACACTGGCTAGGCCATTCGCCAGCAGGATTTCTTCGACGGATCGACCATCGGTCAGCCAAAGGTGCGCGAGCCAGCGACCATAGCGGTCACGGTGTTCATCTTCGAATTCCAGGCGCACCGGCGTGCCCAGGACCAGCTGGCGGAGACGGTCACGGGCGGCGGCGGCAAACGGCTCATCCGCTGCGCCCTTGTGACCCAGTTCCGGGGCATTGATGCCAATGAGCCGCACCGATCGGTCATCACTGAGAATCACGGTGTCACCGTCGAGCACGTAGCGAACCGTGGCAACTTCGGATTGCGCGTGCACGGCGGGCGGCCAGGTGAATGCCAGCAGCCCGTACAGCAGGGTCTGCCATAAAACAAACAAGGCGCCGTGTGGCGCCTTGTGGAAACAGAACATGCGGGACAGTCGGGCGGTAACGTGCCGGGGGCGCGTTACTTCTTGGCGTATTTCTGGCGGAACTTCTCTACCCGACCGGTCGAGTCGACAATCTTTTGCTTGCCGGTGAAAAACGGGTGACACAGCGAGCAGACTTCAACCCCCAGATCGCTGCCAAGGGTAGAGCGCGTGGTGAAGCTGTTGCCGCAGGCACAGCTGACCTTGATTTCTTTGTATTCCGGGTGAATGCCGTCTTTCATGGATCAAACCTCAATGTCTGGCCCCCGATTGCCGACCGGGAGCGGAAAGGCCCGGCATCATAAGGAAATGCGGGTTGGGATGCAACTTGGGTGGATTTCCATCGACTGGGGTTAATCAAACCAACTATAAGTAACTGATTTTCAATAAATAAGAAAACAAAAAACCCTGCCCAATGGTGGTCGGGCAGGGTCTGGACCGTTACAACAGAATATCAGTCGTCACCGCCACCATCGGCATTATCTGGATGGCGGAGTTCGCGCAGGCAGTCCTGGATGTACTCGGCATGGACGCTGTCCTTCAGGCCCTGGTATTCAGCCCAACGGCCACACTTCTGATCATTGGTTTCTCCACTGGCGACCTGCTGGGCCGATTCCGCAGCACGCGCGGCCGACAGGCCGAGGCCCAAGGTCACTGCAACGATCACTGCAGCAAGCTGTTTCATGACTATTCCCTCAATAAGGATGGGTTAATAAACACAAGGATCAGCCGGTTTGGCCGACGATGTGCATTGATATAGGAGGGTCCTTGTCGGATGTACAACAAAATGGAATGATGATTTTCATCTACAGATGTGATGGAACTCATGGACACTGAACTGCTCAAGACCTTTCTTGAAGTCAGCCGCACGCGCCATTTCGGACGCGCCGCGGAAAACCTGTTTCTCACCCAATCCGCCATCAGTGCCCGCATTCGTCAGCTGGAGGAATCGCTCGGGGTAGCGCTGTTCACCCGCACACGTAATGATATTCAGCTGACACCGGCCGGGGTGCGCATGTCGAGGTATGCCGAGTCGATACTCAGCACCTGGAACCGCGCCCGCCAGGATGCAGCGCTCAAGGCCGATGACCGTGAGTCGCTGGCCATCGGCGGCATGTTCAGTCTCTGGGACATCGTGCTCCAGGATTGGCTGGGACGTGTGCATACCGAACATCCCGCACTGGCCTTGCTGGCCGAGGCGGGCAGTCAGGATGTGCTGGTGCGCAAGCTGCTCGACGGCGCGATTGATCTGGCCTTTATGTGGGAACCGCCCCAGATGACGGAGCTGGAGCTCGAGGAGATCGGTCAGATTCAGTTGGTGCTGGTGTCAACCCGTGCCGGTCTGTCCGTGGAAGAGTCGATGCGGGAAGGTTATATCAGGGTGGACTGGGGTACGAGTTTCGCCATAGCCCACGGGCGTCATTTCCCGGATATACAGCCTCCGGTGATGCGAGTCAGCCACGGACGCATGGCGCTGGCGTTGCTGTTGCAGGGCCAGGGAACCACCGCGTATATCGCCGAACCCATGGTGCAGGAATACATCGCCAGGGGTGATTTGCATCGCGTGGCGGAGGCGCCAGTACTTGACCGCGCTTTTCATGCTGTGACGCCACACGCCATCGTGCAGCGACGAGCACTGATCGCCGAGCTGATCAGCTTGGTCAGGGAGATGACGGATCGCCAGTCAGCCGTGAGCCGCGCGCGCGGTTAGCGGCGCGCAGGCTTCAGCGTTTCATGGAGTCGAAGAATTCGGCGTTGTTCTTGGTCGAACGCAGCTTGTCGGTGATGAATTCGCTGGCTTCCAGCTCATCCATCTGGTGCAGAAGCTTGCGCAGGATCCAGATCTTCTGCATCTCGTCCGGCTTGAGCAGCAGTTCCTCGCGGCGCGTGCCGGAGCGGTTGANNCGCTTGGCTTTCTCGATCACCATCTCGGCAACCTGCACGTGGCGGGTGGCCGGTTCGTCGAAGGTCGAAGACACCACTTCGCCGCGCACTGAACGCTGCATTTCGGTCACTTCTTCCGGTCGTTCATCGATCAGCAGCACGATCAGCACCACGTCCGGGTTGTTGCCAACAATGGCGTGGGCGATGTTCTGCAGCATTACGGTCTTGCCGGCCTTCGGTGGCGAGACAATCAGGCCGCGCTGGCCCATGCCGATCGGGGCGATCATGTCGATTACCCGGCCGGTGAGGTTTTCGCTCGAGGCGTTGTCGCGCTCCAGCTTGATGCGCCGGTTCGGATGCAACGGGGTCAGGTTTTCAAACAGGACCTTGCTCTTGGTGGCCTCCGGCGACTCGAAATTGATCGTGTCGACCTTGAGCAGCGCGAAGTAGCGTTCCGATTCCTTCGGCGGGCGGATCGTACCGGTGACGGTGTCGCCGGTGCGGAGATTGAAGCGGCGGATCTGCGACGGGCTGACATAGATATCGTCCGGGCCGGCCAGATACGAGCTGTCGGCCGAGCGCAAAAAGCCGAAACCATCCTGCAGGATTTCGACCACACCCTCGCCGTGAATGTCTTCGCCCTTGCGGGCCTGTGCCTTGAGCAGGGCGAAAATCAGGTCCTGCTTGCGCATGCGCGTGCCGCCCTCGAGCTCCATGGCGGTGGCCATCTCAGCCAGTTCGGTGGGTGATTTGCGTTTCAGTTCGGTCAGATTCATGTCGTAATGTATTGTTGGTGTGGCGGCGCCATGTAGTCACATGGGCCTGCCCCGGGATGGGGACGAGGGTTTGACGGGAGTTGGATTTTTTACAACGAGATTATTTTGACTGCCAAGTAACCATAGCACTGCAAGGCCCCGGCGTCCAGATGGGCGCCGGGTGAACGGGTGCTTTACAGGTTACCGTCGATGAACGCGGCCAGCTGGCTCTTCGAGACCGCGCCGACCTTGGTGGCCTCGACCTGACCGTTCTTGAACAGCATCAAGGTTGGGATTCCGCGAATACCGTATTTCGGCGGAGTCTGGGGATTTTCGTCGATGTTCAGTTTTGCGATCTTCAGCTTGCCGGCGTACTCACCGGAGATTTCCTCCAGGACCGGGCCGATCATCTTGCAGGGACCACACCACTCTGCCCAGAAATCCACCAGCACCGGAACCGATGCCTTGAGCACTTCCTGGTCGAAGGAAGCGTCTGTGACGTGGTTGATGCTGCTCATGATGGTGTATCTCCCGCTAGGTTCTGATTTTGGTTGAGCCGGTTTGGCCAATTCTTCAGATTATTTAACGGAATCACGCGGTTATTGCAAGACAGAAAAAACAACCGGTTTGTGGGGATACGGCCATTTTCTCTGCCATTTGCCGCAAATTCCTGATATTCTGTAGACAATGCGATGACGACTCACCACCTTTCTGACAAATCCTTTTCCGAGTTTGGCCTTCCCGAGGCCTTGCTCGCCGGAATCCGCGAAGCCGGTTTCGACCGCTGCACCCCAATCCAGGCCGGCACGCTGCCGTTGGCGCTGGCTGGGCGCGATGTAGCCGGCCAGGCCCAGACCGGTACCGGCAAGACAGCAGCATTCCTGCTGGCGACGTTCGCCCACCTGCTGAGCCACCCGAGCAATCCCGACCGTAAATCCACCAGTCCGCGAGCGATCATGCTCGCTCCGACCCGCGAGCTGGCCATTCAGATCCACAAGGACGCCGAGGTGCTCGGCAAGCACACCGGCTTCAAGCTGGGGTTGGTTTACGGCGGTACCGGCTATGACGCCCAGCGCAAGATGCTGGAAGCTGGCGTGGATGTGTTGATCGGCACGCCGGGACGCATCATCGACTACTTCAAGCAGCACATCTTTGATCTAAAGAGTGTGCAGGTCATGGTGCTGGACGAAGCCGATCGCATGTTCGATCTCGGCTTCATCAAGGACATCCGCTTCCTGCTCCACCGCATGCCGCCGCCGAGCGAGCGCCTGGGACTGCTGTTTTCGGCCACGCTTTCCTTCCGTGTGACCGAACTGGCCTACGAGCACATGAACAATCCGGAGCTCGTGAAGATCGAGTCTGAGAAGGTCACGGCCGATCGGGTGACCCAGAAGCTCTACCACACGGCGAACGATGAGAAGCTGCCGCTGCTGGTCGGTCTGCTGCGCCACATGGACCCGCATCGCACGCTGGTCTTCACCAACACCAAGGGCGGCGCCGAACGCGTGCGCCTGTGGCTGCGCGCCAACGGNNTTTGAGGCCGAGGTCATTTCCGGTGACGTGCCGCAGAACAAACGCGAACGTTTGTTGCACGATTTTCAGACCGGGGCGCTGCCGATCCTGATTGGCACCGACGTCGCGGCGCGTGGCCTGCATATTCCGGATGTGTCGCACGTATTCAACTTCGACCTTCCGCAGGACGCTGAAGACTACGTTCACCGCATCGGCCGCACCGCGCGGGCCGGCGCCTCGGGCGATGCGGTGGGTTTCGCCTGCGAACAGTATTCGTTCTCGTTGCCGGAAATCGAGGAGTATATCGGCCACAAGATTCCGGTAGAGCGCATTACTGCCGAACTGTTGCCGACCCTCACACCGCCGGCACGCGGCGCACGAGAAGATCGTGACCGCGAACTGGGACGCGAGCCCGGAGAACGGCCCGCTCGCGGGCGGCGTGACGAGCGGGGTCGGCGCGACGGGCGCAGCGGTTCAAAACCAGAAGGTCAGCGCGCGCGACGGCCGGAGCACAAGCCGGCACCAGTATTGGAGAAGCAGCCCGGTCAGCCCACGGAAGCTGCCACACCGGTGCCGCCGCCGGCCCCCGCTGAAAAACCGCCAGAGGCCAGGCCGGAGCGCATAACAAAAGCGCCAACAGAAGTACGTAAGCCCCGCGGGCCGCTCCGCCGCAAGGTCGAAACTCCGGCGATCGGCTGAGGTTTTCCGGGTTCAGGTTCTCTGCCGCAAAGGACGCATACCGAGCATTAGGAGACAGCACATGGCACGCATGATCTTTCCGGATGGCAAAGAGAACACCGATTTTGATTTCATTGCAGCGCGGCTCGCCAGGTTGGGTATCTCGCTCAAGCGCTGGCCGGCGCCCGGCAACCCGCGTGCCAGGGAACTCCTCGACAAACAGTCGCTGACCGATACCGAGAAGGAAGAACTGCTCAAGTTCGTGGACAACCGCTTCGAGGAATTGAAGCGCGACAAGGGATACCAGACGCGCGACATGGTGGTGATCCACGAAGGCATTCCGAATCTTGCCGACCTGCTTGGAAAGTTTGACAAGATTCACACCCACAGCGACGACGAGGTGCGCTATATCCTCGCTGGCAGCGGGTATTTCGGTTTTGTCGAGCCGGAGGGCGGTCAGTTCCTGCTGGAAGTCACGGCCGGGGATTATATTAACGTGCCGGCCAATGCCGAGCACTGGTTCGAAATGAAGGGCTGCACGCGCTGCAAAGCAGTGCGTTACTTCATCGACACTTCCGGCTGGACTCCTCACTACACCGGCCGGCCTCGTGCTTTTGCCGATGCCACCGCGACTGCCTGAAGCGACGGACGTTTAAAATAATCTCAGCGTGTTTCCACACGCCGACAGGAAGAGACTTCCCTGATGGCTACCCTGCTCGATAGTCTTGGTCCGCGCGCCGCGCTCGTGGAAATTGGCCGGGATTTTCATGCGCGTGGATGGATGAGCGGCACGGCCGGCAACCTGTCGGTGCGCGCGGATACCGGGCACTTCTGGATCACCGCCAGCGGAAAGCCGAAAGGTCGGCTTGATGAAGATGACTTTCTGCTGGTGCGTGCGACAGATGGGGTGGTTGTCGAAAAATGCCGCGCAACGGACAGTCCGTCAGCCGAAACCGCCATCCATGCCACCCTCTATCGGCTGTTTCCGGATGCGGGCGCGGCCCTGCATGGCCACAGCGTGGACGCGGTGCTCGCCGCAACGCAGGCCAAGGCGGGGAGTACCGGTTTGCGCCTGCCATCGATAGAGATGATCAAGGGTTTCGATCTTTGGCTGCAGAGCCCGAAGGTCGATCTGGCCTTGTTTGAGAATCGTCTGGATGTCGCAAGCATTGCTGCTGATATCGAGAAGCGTTTTCGGAAAAAAGCCCCGCCGCTAACGGCGCTCCTGATCCGCGCCCACGGCGCCACAGTGTGGGGTCGATCCCTGCAGGAGGCGTACAACCGTTTTGAATGCCTGGAATTTATTCTGGCGGTGACGGCGCGACAGCGGTCCCGGAAACGTTAACGACGGCGGAGCATGGCCATCTTGAATCTCACGACCGCGAGCTACTGGACTTCCCAGAGATCGATCTGAATCGGGCCGGTGATGCTGCCGAAGCTCAGGGTGTGGACATAGCCGTCGGCTGTCGATGCGGTAGTCTTTACAACCCTGATGGAACCCGGCAAGCCCGTGTCGACGGGGACGGGCTTGCCGTTCTCGAGCTGGATCGGGGGTGGCGGGACGATTTGGTAAGCAGGCCGCCAACCGCCCCCGGCCGAGCCCACATATTTCACGGCGATGGTGCACACGAGCTCAGGGTCTTTCTCAATAACCCGGTAAAACTGGATGATGCGCTCGGCCGGTGGATAGGGTTGTTTCTGGGCCTTGCCTTCGCGCAAGGTCCAGACCGACTTGGGCAGGCGGGCCAGGGAGGAGGCCGTCACGCCGGGCTTGGCCAGGATGTCGGTTCGTTTCCCGAACCAGCCACTGGTGTGCTCAAGCACGGCCAGCACCGGCGCTTCCGCCGCGACAGCCGAAGACAGGGGACCGGTGACGAGCACCGCGGTCAAGACAAGCAATAATCGCAACCCATGCATGTTTTCAGGTTAGCGACGGAGGCACCCGGTGTCCATAGGTGGAGCTATTATGAAATACGCTAAGGGGTGTGGCGGTTTCGGCCATGGAGGTCAGGCGTGTTGTTGAAAGCATTACAATTCTGGCTGTTGGTTCCGGGACTCTTCAGCCTGCCCGCGATGGCACTGGATATTCGTCTGCCGGATCGTACCGAGATTCCGGTCCAGGTCCATGCCGCCGAGGGCAACCTGCTGTTGTTGTGGCTGCCCTCCGGCTTTAACAGCCAGCGATCCGAATCTCCGGTGGCCGAGCAGTTGGCGCGCAGCGAGCTGGAAGTCTGGCAGGCCGACGTCCTCGAAGGACGCTTCCTGATACCGGCGGAAAGCAGCCTCGAAACGGTTCCGGTCAGTGATATCGCCGGTTTGATCGATGCCGGTCGCCGGAAAGGAAAACGGGTGGTGCTGGTCGCCTCGGCGCGCGCCGGATTGTTGGCGCTGCGTGGCGCGCAGCATTGGTTGGTTACCAATCCAAAGCAAGCCGATGCCGTGGCCGGCGTGATCCTGCTGCATCCCAATCTGTATGTCGGTCCGCCCGAACCGGGTCGAGAGGCCGAGTACCATCCGGTGGTCGCGCAGACCCGGGTACCGGTATTTATTCTGCAACCGGAGCAATCACCATGGCGCTGGCGGCTCAACGCGACGCGCGCCGAACTCGAACGGGGCGGGGCTGCTGTGTATTCACGCCTGCTGACGGATGTGCGGGATCGTTTTTACTTTCGTCCGGATGCCAGCGAAGGTGAAGTCGAGGCCACGCGTCGACTGGCCGTCATGCTGCGCGATGCCGCCCGGTTGCTGGCTGCGAGCAAGCTGGCGCCACCGTCGGTCACGGCCGAGGCCGGTGTCAAACCTGTCAGCAAGCCGGGAATCCGAGGACTGCAGCCCTATCGCGGCGATACGATACCGTCGCCGATCGATCTCGCCGACCTCGATGGTACGCCGCGCCGGCTGGCGGCCTTGCGGGGCCGGGTGGTGCTGGTAAATTTCTGGGCGTCGTGGTGCCCGCCCTGTGTACACGAAATGCCCTCGATGCAGCGACTGCACGAAAAACTGAGCGGTCAACCGTTCGAGATCCTCGCTGTTAACATGGGTGAAAATGATCGCGAGGTGCGGGAATTTCTGGCCAGCAAGGTCAGCGTTCACTTTCCGATCGCCATGGACCGGGATGGCACCGTGTTGCGGCAATGGAAGGTCTTTGTGTTTCCCACCAGCTATGTGATCGATACCGAGGGGCGCATCCGTCTCGGCGCCTTTGGCGAGCTTGAGTGGGATTCGCCGGAAGTCATCGGGCAGATTCGTAAATTGTTACCGGGCGATTTACGCTCGGGGCAGCCATGAAGCTGCCCGATACGGGTAGATGGAGCTAATACGCCATGCCGCGTTCGGCCCTGATCGTTGATGATTCGCGCACGGCGCTGGCCGCGCTGAGCCGGATGCTTCAGGCGCAGGAAATTCATGTCGACACGGTCGAATCCGGCCCTGAGGCCCTGAATCACCTGCGCAGCAATGCCGATCCCGGCGTGATATTTCTCGATCACATGATGCCGGGGATGGACGGTTTTGAGACCCTTACCGCCCTGAAGACCGATGCCCGCACCGCTGCCATCCCGGTGGTGATGTATACCACCAAGGAAGGCGATGCCTACATGGGTCAGGCCATCAGTCAGGGAGCCATCGGGGTGCTGCATAAGCCGATCAATCCGGCAGAATTGTCGATGATCCTGCAGCGCATCGACCGGCTGCGGGTGCCGTCCGCTGTGATCAACACACCGTCAGCCGGCCAGAGACGCACGGCCGTGACAAATGTCATCGATGTGCCAGGTGAATTCCGTACCGCCGCGCCGGGCACGACATCATCGAATGATTCGAGCCAAACCACCGTGACCAACGGTCCGGCCAGCACCTATGTACACCCGACCCGCTTCACGCGCATTCGCCAGAGAGCTGGATTAGCATTGCTGGGAATAGTGTTGCTGCTGCCTGCGGCCTGGTACTACCAGCGTTCCGAGGAGAGCGATCGCCAGCGTCTGCAACTCCGAGCGGAACTTGAACAATTACGGAACGAGCAGCAGACGCAGGCCGAGGCCCGCGCGATACAGGCAGAAGCCGAGAGCAGTGCCCGTACCGATGGCCAGCACCGTAAAGCCCTGCTGGAAGCATTGGCCTGGGCACTCAATCTGCGTGGCCAGTACCGTTTCAATGAGGAGCCGCTGAACGATGCGCGCGCCAGCCAGCTGCGCGATCTGGTCGCGCGTCTAGGTGCGGCGGGATTTCAGGGCGGTGTTCGTCTGGAAACACATGTTGGCGAATTTTGCGTCATGCGCGATGACCAGGGGACATACCGGTTGCCCGGCGACAATGTGCCGTTCAGTCGCTGTGAAGTGCTGCACTATCCACCGGCACAGGCCGAATATCTCGGGCGGCGCCAGTCACCAGCCTTTGCCCGCTTTCTGGCGCAACAGGGCGATGGGGTGGTGCGGATAACGGTGGTGTCGTACGGCAGCAGTCGTCCGCTCGTGCCGTACCCGGAGCTGTCGAATGTGCAATCGGCGTCAGAGTGGAACCAGATCGCACGCCTCAATCAGCGTGTCGAGATCGTTCTGGTCCCGGCACCGTGAACCGGGTTAACCCAGCCAGTCGCGCGGTTTGAGAAATTCGTCGTACAGTCGCGCTTCCGGTGTACCCGGTTCGGGCTGCCAGTTGTAGCGCCATTTCACCAGCGGTGGCAGCGACATCAGGATGGACTCGGTGCGCCCGCCACTTTGCAGGCCGAACAAGGTGCCGCGGTCGTACACCAGGTTGAATTCCACATAGCGCCCGCGTCGGTAGAGCTGGAAGTCGCGTTCCCGTTCGCCGTACGGGTTGTTTTTGCGCAGGCGAACAATCGGCAGGTAGGCATCAAGGTAGTGATCGCCGACGCTTTTCATGAACCCGAAGCTGTGCTCGAAACTCCTTTCGTGCAGGTCATCAAAGAACAACCCGCCAACGCCGCGCGTCTCGCCACGATGTTTGAGGTAGAAGTATTCATCACACCATTTTTTGAAGCGCGCATAGTAATCGTCGCCAAACGGGTCGCAGGCGTTCTTTGCCGCACGATGCCAGTGGATCGCGTCTTCCTCGAAGGGGTAGTAGGGTGTCAGATCGAAACCACCGCCGAACCACCACACCGGCTCCGCACTTTCCTTTTCGGCAATGAAGAAGCGCACGTTGGCATGCGAGGTCGGCACATACGGATTGCGCGGATGAATGACGAGCGATACGCCCAGCGCCTGCCAGGCGCGTCCGGCCAGTTCCGGACGGTGTGCCGTCGCCGACGGTGGCAGGGTTTTCCCGAAGACATGCGAGAAATTGACGCCGGCCTGTTCGAACACCGCGCCCTCGGTCAGTACCCGTGAACGACCGCCTCCGCCTTCGGGGCGCTGCCACGCGTCTTCGTGGAATGTTTCCCGGCCATCTTCCTGTTCCAGTCCGCGACAGATTCGATCCTGCAGATCGAGCAGATAGTTTTTGACGGACTGTATATCAGGCTGGCTCATAAACGTTCTCGCATATTCTCAACCCGGGCGCACGAGTTGGCCCGAGGTGGCATTACGGATTGGGGTTGGCGCCAAGGCGTCGCCAACACGACCGGGCAGCACGAAGTCGACCTGCTGGCCGAAACGCCGTCGGGCTTCACGATCGGTGCGTGCCGGCGCGTCACTGCTCCGGTTGGCGCTGGTTGAAATGATGGCCATGCCGGCCGCGCGGCATAACGCCGCGGCCTGCGGGTGGGCAGTGACACGCACCGCTATGGTATGGCGGTGTCCGGTGATCCACCCCGGCACGTCGGGCTTGACCGGCAGCAGCCAGGTGTGTGGACCGGGCCAGGAGGAAGCAATCCGGGAGGGGATCTCCTCGACATAGCGTCGCAGCTGACCGACTTCCGCGGCCAGAACAATCAACCCCTTGGTGACCGGCCGGTGTTTCAACAGCAACAGGCGCAGCACGGCATCGCGATCCATCGGGTCGCAGCCAAATCCGAAACAGTATTCGGTGGCATAGGCCACCAGGCCGCCGTGGCGGAGTATTTTCGCGGCGTGTTGCAGCTCGCGTGAGTACATCAGCGGTTGGCGTGTTCATCACTTTCGCGGGCGATCGCGCGAAAGCCGATGTCGGTGCGGTATTGGACGCCGTTCCACCGGATCTGTCTGACCACTTCGTAGGCACGACGCTGGGCCTCGATGACGGTATCACCGAGCGCAGTCACGCACAGCACCCGGCCACCGCTGGTGACTACTTGTCCGTCTTTCAATGCGGTGCCGGCATGAAACACCATGCGATCCGTTTCGCTGATTGTCGGCAGGCCCTCGATGACATCTCCTTTATGATAGGAGCCCGGGTAGCCACCGGCGGCCATGACCACGCCGAGCGAGGCGCGCGGATCCCATTCGGCATCGATCGCATCGAGCTCGCCGTCGAGCGCCGCTTCGACCAGCGCCACCATGTCGCTGCGCAGGCGCAGCATCACCGGCTGGGTCTCGGGATCACCAAATCGGCAGTTGAATTCCAGCACCTTGGGTACGCCGTGACGGTCGATCATGAGTCCGGCGTACAGGAAGCCGCTATACGGCACCCCTTCTGACTCCATGCCGCGAATCGTGGGGCGAATCACTTCGCGCATGACTCGCTCGTGCAGCGCCGGGGTGACCACCGGCGCCGGCGAGTAGGCACCCATGCCACCGGTGTTGGGACCGGTATCGCCGTCGCCGATGCGCTTGTGGTCCTGGGAGGTGGCCAGCGGTAATACGTGCTTGCCGTCGGCCATGACGATGAAGCTGGCTTCTTCGCCTTCAAGAAACTCCTCCACCACCACGCGATGCCCGGCCTCACCAAAGGCGTTGCCGGCCAGCATGTCGCGGACCGCGGCACACGCCTCCGCTTCGCTTTGCGCGATGATCACGCCTTTGCCGGCAGCCAGGCCATCAGCCTTGACCACGATCGGTGCACCATGGCTGTGAATAAAGGATTCGGCGGCCGCGACATCGGTGAAATTGCCGTAAGCCGCCGTTGGGATCTTGTGGCGCGCCAGAAAATCCTTGGCAAAGGCCTTCGAGCCCTCCAGTTGTGCACCTTTCTGGGTCGGTCCAAAGATGCGCAGGCCCGCTGACTGGAAGCGGTCAACGACTCCCAGCACCAGCGGCGCTTCCGGGCCCACGATGGTGAGATCAACACGGTTGTCCTGTGCGAACCTGAGCAGGCCATCCACATCCTCGGCACTGATCGCGACGTTGTGGCACTTGGCTTCATGTGCCGTCCCGGCATTGCCCGGGGCCACGTACACGCGTACCACGCGCGGTGATTGCGCCACTTTCCAGGCCAGCGCGTGTTCGCGTCCGCCACCGCCGATGATGAGAACCTGCATGGGTGGACTCCCGGATCAGTGACGAAAGTGACGCATGCCGGTAAATACCATGGCAATGCCATGCTGGTTGGCCGCGTCAATCACTTCCTGGTCGCGCATTGAACCGCCCGGCTGGATGACCGCGGTCACGCCGACCTCGGCCGCCTGGTCGAGACCATCGCGGAACGGGAAGAATGCGTCTGAGGCCATGACGCTGCCGCGTACTTCGAGTCCGGCATCCTGGGCCTTGATCGAGGCAATACGCGCACTGTACACGCGGCTCATCTGGCCGGCACCGACTCCGATGGTGCGGCCTTCCTTGCAGTAGACAATGGCATTGGATTTAACGAACTTCACGACCTTCCAGGCAAACTGGAGATCCTGCATTTCCTGGGGTGTGGGTGTGCGCTTCGTCACCACCTTCATATCCTTTTCGGTCACCATGCCGTTGTCGCGGTCCTGTACCAGCAGTCCGCCGGTGACACGCTTGAAGTCGTAACCGGCCGGGCGTGTGGCGCCCCAGACGCCGGTGGCCAGCACACGCACATTGGGCTTGCTCGCGAGAATCGGCTTGGCGTCGTCATTCACTTCAGGAGCGATGATGACCTCGACAAACTGGCGATCGAGAATCGCCTTGGCGGTTGCAGCGTCGAGAGGGCGGTTGAAGGCAATGATGCCGCCGAATGCCGAGGTTGGGTCGGTGATATAGGCGTGTTTATAGGCATCGAGAATGTTGGCCGCCACGGCCACGCCGCAGGGGTTGGCATGTTTGACAATCACGCAGGCTGCTTCGTTGAAAGCTTTGACACACTCAAGCGCGGCATCGGCATCGGCGATGTTGTTATACGACAGTTCCTTGCCTTGCAGAAACCGTCCGGTCGCGACACAGGCTTCGGCCGGGTTTGGTTCGACATAGAAAGCCGCTTTCTGGTGCGGGTTTTCGCCGTAGCGCATGCCGGAGGCGTGCACGAACTGGAAGTTGATCGTGTGCGGGAAATCGGCGCGTGCGCCGTCGTTCTTGATCGTGCCCAGGTAATTGGCTATCGCGCCATCGTAGCGTGCGGTGTGCTCGAAGACCTTGACTGCCAATTGAAAACGAGTGGCGGCGCTGATCGCACCTTTATTGGTGCTCATCTCATCCAGCACCCTGGTGTAGTCGGCGGCATCCACCACCACCGTGACCGAACCGTGATTCTTGGCGGCGGCGCGCAACATGGTCGGGCCGCCAATATCGATGTTCTCGATCGCGTCTTCCAGCGAACAGCCGGGTTTGGCGACGGTCTGTTCAAACGGATACAAATTCACCACCAGCAGGTCAATCGGCGGGATGCCATGGCCCTCCATGGCCGCCACATGCGCGGGCAGGTCGCGCCGGCCGAGCAGGCCGCCGTGGATCTTGGGATGCAGGGTCTTCACCCGGCCATCGAGCATCTCCGGGAAGCCGGTGTAGGCCGAGACCTCGGTCACGGCGATGCCGCTATCCGCCAGCAGCTTGGCGGTGCCGCCGGTGGAGAGAATCTCGACGTTTCGGGCTTTCAGGGCTTTGGCGAAATCGACGATGCCGGTCTTGTCGGAAACACTGATCAGGGCGCGCTGGATGCTGGGCATGCAATAGCTCTCATAACAGTCAGGAAATCGATAAAGGCGGTGCGCGGTTGCCGGGGCGCCACCCGGTACGGACAAACTAATCGTCGAGCTTGTGCAGCTTGAGTTTCTTGCGCAGGGTGTTGCGGTTGATGCCGAGCATCTCCGCGGCCCGGCACTGATTGCTCTTGACGTGTTTCATGACGATTTCCAGCAACGGCCGCTCGACTTCGTGAATCACCAGGTCATACAGGTCGCCGGCGGGTTTGTGGCCATCCAGGTCGTGGAAATACTTTTCCAGCGCCGTTTTGACGCAGCTCGACAATCCGCCTTTGCGTGGTAGCTGGTCTTTCATGCGGCAAGGACAATGGCGCCCAGCTCCGCCTGTTGGGCGAAGAAGGCCTCAATCAGCGTCCGTTGCTCGTGGGGGGTTTCCATCTGGTTCACAGTGCGGCGGAACGCCGCGCCGCCGACGCAGCCTTTGCTGTACCAGCCGATGTGCTTGCGCGCCACGCGCACACCGAGCTCCTCCCCATAGAAGGAATAGAGATTCTCGAGATGACCCAGCAGGATGTCGCGTACCTCGAGCGGCGAGGGCTCCGGCAGTGTCTCGCCGGTGGCCAGGAAATGGGCCATTTCGCGGAAGATCCACGGACGGCCCTGAGCGGCGCGCCCGACCATGACGCCGTCAACGCCGGTGTGTTCAAGCACGGCCTTGGCTTTTTGTGGCGAGTTGATATCGCCGTTGGCGATCACCGGGATCGAGACAGCGGTCTTGATGTCGCGAATGGTGTCGTACTCGGCGTCGCCCATAAAGGCATCGGCGCGCGTGCGACCGTGCACCGATAGGGCCTGGACGCCACAAGCCTCGGCCAGTTGTGCAATGCGCACGCCGTTGCGCGAGGTGCTGTCCCAGCCGGTGCGGATCTTGAGTGTGACGGGCACCTCGACGGCCTGTACCACGGCCTCCAACAGTCGCACCACCAGTGGTTCATCCCGCAGTAACGCCGAGCCGGCCATGACGTTGCACACCTTCTTGGCCGGGCAACCCATGTTGATGTCAATGATCTGCGCGCCGTTGTCGACATTGTGGCGTGCCGCTTCGGCCAGCAGGGCCGGGTTGGCACCAACAATCTGAACCGATTTCGGCTCCGGTTCGCCTTCATGGTTCGCGCGGCGCTTGGTCTTTTCACTGCCCCACAGGAGCGAATTCGAGGCCACCATCTCGGAGACGGCGAGCCCGGCTCCGAGCGCACGACACAGCATGCGGAATGGCCGGTCGGTGACTCCAGCCATGGGAGCCACGACGAGATTGTTCTTCAATTGATACGGACCAATACGCATGGGAACTCAGTGCAGTGACGTGCCGGGTATTCCGGGAAAGGGCGGCATCTTACCCATAAACAGATTGCACAGGGAAGAGGCAATTGAAAACACCGGACCGACGGAATATTAGAAGTTGATTTATTCGGTAGGTGGCACAAGCAAAACTTCGAATCCACTCGCCTGCGGGCCGGGACTGGTAATTTCGAGCTGTGCCTGGACGGCGACCTGCGGCGGCAGGCCGGCCGTAGCGGCATCGGGATTGCGCAGGTACTCGCGCGGTTTGTAGGTACGGCGTGCCACAAGCTGTCCCTGGCTGTTGGTGAGGCTGACTTCAAGCATTGGGTAGGGTTGGGCGATATCAGCACGATTCACAATGGTCGCGCGGATTCGCAAGGCGCGGTCATAGCGCGGGTGGGGAGTGACCTGGGTTTCCACCAGATCGAGCTGGCGCAGATCGATGGGTGCCAGTCGCTGGCAGGGCACCATTGTGCACAGGGTGGCAACGACTTCGCGCAATGGTGGGGCAACACGGACCAGCTCCTGACCATAGAACACGACACCCTGGAATGATAGTAATGTGGCCAGCGCCGCGATTCCGGCGTTCCAGTATATCGACCGTGTCACGGGTTCGGTGCGGAACAAAAGCGCCGGTGGTTCGGAAATCGGTGCTGTGTCGGCAAATGCCGAAGGCACCGGAGTTTCCGCGACGATGGTTTCGTTCGCCGGGACCGGCGCGGGGGATGGTGCTTTGGTGGTCCGGCCAGATTTGCGGGGCGCACGTTTACGTGTGGCTGGGGTGGCCTTCGCCACGGTCTCGGGCTCGACGATATGTTGATCGGCACGGAACACATGCTGGCAACGCCCGCAGCGCACCTGTCCGTTACGCACCTTGAGCTGGGCAGAGGTCAGCCGGAAGATGGTCTGGCATTGCGGGCAACGGGTATACACGCGGTGATCGCCGAATGAAGGTCTTTATATAGTAGCCAAAGGGTCCGTGGCACGTCGCTGGCCGGTCAGCATCGCCCAGTCTTCGCGCTGCTGGTGTTCGAAGTCGATGTGTCCGGCATAGGCGGCGACGACTTCATCCACCTGGCTGACCAGGATGCCGGACAAGATCAACCAGCCACCCGGCTTCGTCAAAGCGATGAGTGTCGGGGCCAGCGCCACCAGTGCGGGGGCCAGGATGTTGGCCAATACGACGTCGGCGGCCATACCGGCCGGCACGGCCTCGGGCAGGCAGAGCGTCAGGCGGTCGAGCACCTCATTACGTTCAGCATTTTCACGCGCGGTGACCAGTGCCTGCGGATCGGTGTCGGTGCCCAGTGCTGATCGAGCCCCCAGCTTGAGTGCGGCAATCGCCAAAATGCCGGAGCCACAGCCGAAGTCGATGACGTCGAGACCCCGCGGTGAATGTTGAGCCAGCCAGTCCAGACACATGCCGGTGGTGGCATGGGTGCCGGTACCAAAAGCCATGCCCGGATCGAGAATAAGATTCACGGCCTCCGGATCGGGCGGTGTGAGCCAGCTCGGCACGACCCACAGGTTGTTGCCGAAATGCATGGGTTGCCAGCGTTCCATCCAGACGCGTGCCCAGTCCTGGTCGGCGATTGTTTCAGTTCGGTATGACGGCGGCTCGGCGAGTCCGAGCAGCGATGCGGTCATGGCCATGGATTGCGCGATGTCGGTGTCTTCCGGAAACAGTGCCACGATCCGCGTCTGTTGCCACACCGGTGGCGTGGCATTCCAGTCAGCCTCAAAGATCGGCTCGTCGTCACCAGCCTCGAGGCTGACGGCCAGTGCACCGGCTTCTTCGAGCGCATCGCTCAGGCGCTGCGCTTCGTGGCGGGGGGCATCAAGAGTCAGTTGCAACCAGGGCATCAAAACAAACGGGCGGCATTGCCGCCGCCCGCTCCGAACCGCGTGACGTGGAGGCACTACTTCAGGCCGAGTTTCTTTTCCAGATAATGAATGTTGACGCCACCGGCCTGAAACGCGGCATCGTTCATAATATCCATCTGCAGCGGAATATTGGTCTTGATACCGTCGATCACCATTTCGGTCAGGGCGATGCGCATACGCGCGATCGCCTGTTCGCGGGTGTCGCCGTAGGCGATCAGTTTGCCGACCATCGAGTCGTAGTAGGGTGGCACGAAATAGTTCGTGTACACATGGGTGTCGACACGGATGCCGGGTCCGCCGGGTGGGTGGTACAGCGTGATGCGTCCCGGCGAGGGCATGAACGTCTTCGGGTCTTCGGCGTTGATGCGGCACTCAATGGCATGACCGCGCCAGCCAATGTCCTTCTGTTTGACCGACAGTTTTTCGCCCGCGGCAATCAATATCTGTTCACGCACGATGTCGATGCCGGTGACCATTTCCGTGACCGGATGCTCGACCTGCACGCGGGTGTTCATTTCGATAAAGTAGAATTCGCCGTCCTGGTAGAGGAATTCGAATGTACCGGCACCGCGATAACCGATCTTGCGGCAGGCNNGGCCTCGGCGCAGCGTTCGCCGATTTTTACACGCAATTTTTCTGGCAGGCCCGGGGCCGGGGATTCTTCGACGACTTTCTGGTGGCGGCGCTGCATCGAACAGTCGCGCTCACCAAGATGCACGGCATTGCCATGGGTGTCGGCCAGCACCTGGAATTCAATGTGACGCGGATTCTCCAGGTACTTTTCCATGTAAACGATGTCGTTGTTGAACGCAGCTTTGGCTTCGCTCTTGGTGAGCGAGATGGCATTCTTGAGTGCCGCTTCGGTATGCACCACGCGCATGCCGCGGCCACCACCACCACCGGCGGCCTTGATGATCACCGGGTAGCCGATCTTTTCAGCCAGCCTCTGATTCTCGCGATCGTTGTCTCCGACCGGTCCGTCTGAACCCGGCACCGTCGGCACACCGGCTTTTTTCATGGCCTCGATGGCCGAGATCTTGTCACCCATCAGCCGGATCGTGTCGGCCTTGGGTCCGATGAAGATGAAGCCGCTTTGCTCGACACGTTCGGCGAAATCGGCGTTTTCCGACAGGAATCCGTAACCCGGATGGATGGCCTGGGCGTCGGTGACCTCGGCCGCCGAGATCACGGCCGGAATATTCAGGTAGCTGTCCTTGGCGGCATTCGGGCCAATGCACACCGATTCATCCGCCAGGCGCACGGCCTTGGCGTCGCGGTCGGCCTCGGAGTGCAGCGCTACAGTCTTGATGTCGAGCGCGCGGCAGGCGCGAAGGATGCGCAGCGCAATCTCGCCACGGTTGGCGATGACAATTTTTTCAATCATGGCTTATTCGATCACGAACAGCGGTTCGCCGAATTCGACCGGCTGACCGTTCTCCTTGAGGATCGCCTTCACGGTGCCAGCCTTGTCGGCCTCAATGGTGTTGAGAATCTTCATGGCCTCGATGATGCAGAGCGTATCGCCGACTTTGACCTGGCTGCCGACTTCCACGAACGCCGCCGCGCTGGGCGACGGTGAGCGATAGAACGTGCCCACCATGGGCGAGGTCACCATGTGGCCGGAGGGAGCGGCCGGGACTGCGGGTGCTGCGGGTGGTGCAGCCGGAATCATGGTGGGAGCGACGGGGGCTGTGGTCATCGGCACCGCCGAGGATCCGGTCGTCATATGGCTGACTGGCGCCGCACCGTAGCCGCGCGAAATGCGGATCGACTCTTCGCCTTCCTTGATTTCGATTTCTCCGAGATTGGATTCCTCGAGCATCTCGATCAGTTTCTTGATTTTGCGAATA
Organism: Proteobacteria bacterium UBA6908; assembly: GCA_002451085.1. Taxonomy (GTDB): domain Bacteria; phylum Pseudomonadota; class Gammaproteobacteria; order Acidiferrobacterales; family UBA6901; genus UBA6901. The sequence continues at coordinate 44,707 of DKBE01000038.1, forward strand.
TCCATGTTTACTTCCCCTGGGCTTTTATCTGTTGTATGGCGGCCTGCAGCGCGAGTTCGTATCCGGTCGCGCCCAGACCGCTGATCACCCCGCGCGCCAGATCGGAAAAGTAGGAATGTTTCCGGAAGGCTTCGCGCGCGTGAATGTTGGAAAGATGGACCTCAATGAACGGTATGCCGGTGGCGGCCAACGCATCACGCAAGGCCACGCTGGTGTGGGTGAACCCGGCCGGATTGATCACAATGAAGGCAACTTTATCCTGCATGGCTTTTTGGACACGGGTGACCAGTTCGTGCTCGGCATTGCTCTGGAAAAACTCGATACTCACGCCGCCAGCCTTGGCCAGTGCCTGCAGCCGGGTATTGATGCTCTCCAGGGTGTCGCGCCCGTAATGGTCGGGTTCGCGCGATCCAAGGAGATTGAGATTCGGACCATTCAGAACCAGGATATCTGTCATCTGGTAGCCAATTTCCGTGAAATTTATTCTAACTTCCTGAAATACTAAAAAATCCGATTCCCCAGATCAGGGCACGGGAATGGTACGCAGAACGTGGATTGATGTCTAGATGATGGTATTTTGGCAGCAAGTTGGCGTATTTTGCTGCCAATTTAATTCGGGATCGTAGAATTCCCCGGTAATAGCGGTATCAGCAGGTTTTCCAGCTGTTTTTCATCAAAAGCACCGAGTTTAGTCGCCGTTATCTCGCCGTCCGAACGGATCAGTACGGAGTAGGGCAGGCCGCCCTTGTTGTTGCCATAGGCCATCATCAGGTCGTAAACCGAATCATCCGCCAGCAACAGCGGATAGTTGATCTTCATTTCCTGCCAGAATCGGGCGATGGCCTCCGGGTTGTCGATGCTGATACCGACAATCTGCAGTCCCCGGGCGCCGTAACGCTCCTGCAGCCGGATAAATCCGGGAATTTCCTCCCGACAGGGCGGGCACCAGGTAGCCCAGAAATTGAGCAGAATGACCTTGTTCCGCCAGTCGGCCAGGGAGCGTGGTTTCCCGGTCAGGTCCGGGAGCGTGAAATCGGTAGCGATCGCCGGCGACTCTGTCGCCGCACCACGCTGCCAGAGATGCAGGGCATAGCCCAGCCCGGCGGCGCCGGCACCTAGAACAATCGCCAGAAGTACGAATCGGAGTTTTCGGCTCACGTTCTGCCTAGACCTTGGCCAGCAGGGCGAGGAACTCCTCGGCGTTGCGGAACCCGTAGAAGCGCAGTTCCTTCTTTTCCGTGCCGTCAGCAGCAAACATTAGAAATGCCGGTGGTCCGAAAACGCCAAACTTTTTCTTGATGGCGCTACTGGCATCGTCGTTGCGGGTCACATCTGCCTGCAATACCACGAATCGCTTCATGGCCTCGCGAACGCGCGGGTCGGCGAAAGTGGTTTTTTCCATGCGCACACAATCGGTGCACCAAGTGGCGAAGAAATCGAGAATGACGGGCTTGCCCTGTTGCCGCGCACCGGCCATTGCCGATTCGAGCTCCCTGAGCTCGCTGGAACGGTGAAACAGTTCGGTCGTTGGTGCCGTGGCGGCCGTGGCCGGAGTGCCGGCCGTCAGGGTGGCCAGATTGTGAAGCGGAACCGGACGCAGGATGTCGCGCTCACCGATCAAGCCACCAAGCAGGGCCAGCGCGCCCCAGATCAGGAAAAAGGTACCGATGCCTTTCCACAGGTAACGCCAGCCACTGACCTCGCTCGGCAACGACTGGGTGGCGCCCATGTATACGGCCGTGACAATCAGCAACACTGACCACAGCAGCAGCACCGGTACCTGCGGCAGATAGCCGAGCAGGTAGATCGATACACCAACCAGCATTACGCCGAACACATACTTGATGCGGTCCATCCAGGCTCCGGCCTTCGGCAACAGGTATCCGGCGCCGATGCCGGCCGCGACCAGCGCGACTCCCTGGCCGTGGGCCATGGCAAACATGATCGAGCCGCCGAGCACCGGATCCCCCTTGGTAATCGCGACCCCAAGCACCCCGATCAGCACTGGCGACACGCAGGCCCCGACAATCAGTGCCGACACGAGGCCAAGCCCGAATGCGCCCATGAACGAGCCGCCCTTGATCTTGTGCGAGTGGTAGTGGATTTTGGATTGAATGAATGACGGCATTTGCAATTCATACAGGCCGAACATCGACAGTGCCAGCAGAAACAGAATTGTTGCGAAGATGCTGATGGCCCAAGGATTCTGGAAATAGGCCTGCAGCTGTTCGCCGGTGGCGCCGGCCAGAATGCCGGCGGCGGTGTACGTGACGGCGGTGCCAAGCACATAGCTGTACGACACCATGCCTGCCTGGAGCTTGCTCAGGGTCTGGTCACCGCTGCGCACGATGACACCCGACAGGATCGGGATCATCGGCAGCACGCACGGCGTGAAGGTCAGCAACAGACCGGCGCCGAACGCCGCCAACAGCAGACTGAACGTCGTATCTCCTTCAACCCTGGGTGGCTTCGTCTGGGTGGTCAGGATGTCCGGTTTGTCTGCGCCGGCTGCCGGCAGGCGCAGGCTGACTTTTTTCTTCTCCGGCGGGTAGCAGATGCCCTTGTCAGCGCAGCCCTGATATCCGATCTCGAGCTCGATACGGTCAGTCCCCGCCGCGCTGCGCTTCAACGGGATTCGCACCGTCAGTTCGTCATAGATCACCTCGGTCTTGCCGAAGGTGGGATCGTCTTTTAATTTGCCGCGCGAGACTTCCGGCTTGTCGAGCGAGATCCCTTCGCCACGCAGCAGCTTGACCGTGGTCTTGTCGCGATACAGGTAATAACCGGGGGCGATGCGTATACGTGCTGAAGCCGTGTTGGCATCGATGGATTCGGTCGAGAGCTGGAACGCCTGATCTGGAGGAAGGAATTCCTGGCCACCGCTGGGTTCGATCAGGCTCGACAAATCCTTGAGTGACTTCACACCACCGGATTTTGTATCAGCCGTCGCGACTTTGAGTGCCGGCAGCGAAACGGACAATTCCTTGGTGATGGGCGGATAGCAGACTCCGATCGGTTCGTTGCAGCCCTGACCGGTAATGCGCAGCTTGGCGATTTGCGTTCCGTCGGCGCGGCGCTCGATGGGCAGTGTTGCAGTCACGGTCTTGGTGTAGGTTTCGACAGTCCCGAAGGCCGGGTCAGATTTTTTCTTACCGGCCGGGATGACGGCCGGTTTGAGCGACAAGGCCGAATCAAGCGACTCGAACTTGAACTTGTCGCGATACATGTAATAGCCATCGGCGATCTTCCAGCTGGCCTCGATGGTCTGGGCGTCGCGCGCCTTGAGGGTGAGCGCAAAGGCCTGGTCGGGTTCGAGCAGTTCCTGCGGGTCGGTGGCGGCATGTGCCGGTGACAGGGCGATCAGGCCAGTCAGTGCAATAAGCAGATTCTTCATGTGTTGTTATTCCGGGTGGTGGAGCCAGGCCAGGTACTCGGGGTGCCCGTCGGCAATTGGGACTGCGATGATTTCGGGAAGTTCATAGGGATGCAGGGCCCGAATCCGGTCCTGCACAGCCGGGTACTGAGCCTGCGCGATCTTGATGACCAGCAGCAGCTCGCTGGCCTCCTCGATCTTGCCTTTCCAGCGGTATATGGAATGCATGGCCGGGAGGATATTCACACAGGCCGCCAGCCGTTCGGTCACCAGCGCCCGGCCAATCTGTTCGGCTGCGGCCACATTCGGGCAGGTGGTCAGTACGATCTGGAAAAGGGTCTGGGTCACAGGAACTCGCATTTGGCCAGGTGGTCACAAGGGGTGTCCGGATGCATAACTTCGTTGCTACGGACTCCTCCTTATGTGTTTCGGGCAACGGTCAGACGGCCGTTGCCCATTTTTTATTTCCTTGATTTTTATAAGGTTCTGATTCTGCTAGGTTCCCGACCATTGTGCCTATTCTATCCGATCCTGGCCTTTGGTTGAGTCGGGAGATCTTGACATCCCTTACTCCGTCCCTATCATTTAGCACTCGATTTGATCGAGTGCTAACAATTTCCCGCTGAAAACGCAGCATCCCGGAGACTTCACGGGAAAACAGAATTTACGGCAGACCCAAGCCTGCCACAGACATCATCAACATTTGTTAAGGAGATCATCCAGATGAAGAAAATCCGCCCCTTGCACGACCGGGTCATCGTTCGTCGCCTCGAAGAGGAGCGTAAATCCGCCGGCGGCATTGTGATTCCGGATACCGCCAAGGAAAAACCCGTCCAGGGCGAAGTGATCGCCGTCGGTACCGGCAAGATCATGGAAGACGGCAAGGTCCGTCCGCTCGACGTCAAGGTCGGCGACAAGATTCTATTCGGCAAGTACTCCGGCACCGAGGTCAAGGTCGGTGACGAGGAACTGCTGGTGATGCGCGAAGAAGACATCATGGG
>DKBE01000033.1 GCA_002451085.1 Proteobacteria bacterium UBA6908
AGGCCGTTGATGGTGCATTCCACCTGGCGCGCGCCATTGAGCACCGCCGACAGCGAGTTGGCCACGGCCAGGCCGAGATCATTGTGACAATGGGTCGACCAGATGGCCTGGTCCGAGTTCGGCACGCGCTCGATGAGCGTTTTCATGCGCTCACCCCACACCTGCGGGATGCTGTAGCCGACCGTATCGGGCACGTTAATGGTGCGCGCACCGGCGGCAATCGCCGCCTCGAACACCCGGCACAGGAAATCGATGTCGGAGCGCACCGCGTCCTCGGCCGAAAACTCGACATCGTCGGTGTACTGGCGCGCGCGCTTGACCATCTGCGCGGCACGTTCCAGCACCTGTTCCGGGGTCATGCGCAACTTGTGCTGCATGTGGATCGGGCTGGTGGCGATAAAGGTGTGGATGCGGCCGCGCGCCGCCGGCTTGATGGCCTCGGCGGCGCGGTCGATGTCCTTCTCCACCGCCCGCGCCAGGCCGCACACCGTGCTGTCCTTGATCACGCTGGCAACGGCCTTCACGGCTTCGAAATCACCGGGGCTGGCAGCCGGAAAGCCGGCTTCAATGATATCCACGCGCATGCGTTCCAGTGCCCTGGCAATGCGCACCTTTTCATCCTGGGTCATGGACGCACCGGGGCTTTGCTCGCCGTCGCGGAGCGTGGTGTCGAAAATAATCAAACGGTCAGTCATGGCTCACTCGCTTTGCACGGCATTGCACGCCGTGGGTCTCGGTTCAGGGGTACTGCAGTTCGGGGTGCGTATTGTTCTCCTCGCCAGGAATCGCGGACTGTTATGCGCGCGAGCGCAGCAGTCGCAGGGAAAGCAGATCGAGATTCAGGCAGGCGCGGCCGGGCGTCGCGGAACACGAAGCCAAGGCAGTGCGAAGAGTTTGATGAATGCGGTGCATAATTTGAACTATAAACCAGCACTGCGCGATTTCAAAGCCGCCGGCCATCAGCACGCTTGCGCTCACCCCGGTGCCGGACCTTGCGAAAACCGGCGCCGAGCGGCCCGGACAGGGCATAGCCGAGGAACAACAGGAACAGCACCTGCGGCGGATCGAGCGAGATCAGCACAAAGATCAGGACGATCGCGATCACCCCGATAAACGGTGCCCGTTCCTTGACGTTGAATTGCTTGAAGCTGAAATAGCGCATGTTGCTGACCATGGCGATCCCGGCAAAGATGGTGAAGCCCAGTGCCAGAAAACTGATTTCCTTGCCCGGCACCCCGTAGGAATGCATCACCCACACCAGCCCCATGGTGACGGCGGCGGCCGACGGGCTCGGCAGGCCCACGAAGTAGCGCTTGTCGGCCGTGCCATGCTGCACGTTGAAGCGCGCCAGGCGCAGCGCCGCGCACGCGGCATACAGGAAGGCCGCCAGCCAGCCGAGTTTGCCGAGACCGGACAGCGCCCATTCGTACATGACCAGCGCCGGGGCCAGGCCGAACGAGATCATGTCGGCCAGCGAATCGTACTGGGCGCCGAAGTCGCTCTCGGTGTGGGTCCAGCGGGCCACGCGCCCGTCGAGGCCGTCCATGATCATGGCGATGAAGATGGCCAGCGGGGCCAGTTCGAACTGGCCATTCATGGCCTGCACGATGGCATAGAAACCGGCGAACAGCGCGGCGGTGGTGAACAGGTTGGGCAGGATGTAAATGCCCTTGCGCGAGTGGCGCTCGATCATTCCCATCTTTTTCATGACCGGTCTCTCTTGCGGCAGGGCTTGCGGCTACTGTAGCAGATGCGCTGCGATCTGGCTGCCGCCGCGAGTCTTGTCGCCGAGGCTGACCGCCGGCTTCGATTCCAGCGGCAGATAGATATCGACCCGTGAGCCGAAGCGGATGAAGCCGTAGCGCTCACCGCGGCTGACCGTGGCGCCGGGAAGCACGTAACACAGAATGCGGCGCGCGATCAGGCCCGCGACCTGCACCACGACTACGTCGCGGCCGTCTTCGGTTTTGATCCACAGGGCATTGCGCTCATTCTCGCGTGCCGCCTTGTCGAGCGCGGCGTTGAAAAACGATCCCTTGTGGTACCAGCGCTCCTTGACCGTGCCCGCGACCGGCATGCGGTTCGAGTGCACGTTGAACACGTTCATGAAGATGCTGATGCGCCGAGCCGGACGCTTCAGGTACGGGTCCTCGACCTCGTCGACCGCGATCACCTGTCCGTCGGCCGGGCATACCACCGCGTTCGGATCGGCCGGGATGACGCGCGGCGGATCGCGGAAGAACTGCAGCACGAACGCCACAATCAGCCATAGCGGCAACGCCCACCAGAAGCCGCCGATCCAGTTTACGGCCAGCGCGGCGCTGAGCGCGTAGCCGATATGCCCCCAGCCCTCGCGGGCCAACAGCGGGTATTTCGATGGTTCCATGTGCAGTTCCGGGTCCTGGGGGAAGCGGCGCCCGCGGTGCAGGCGCCGGGAGTGTCAGTTCTTGCTCTTGTCGACCAGCTTGTTGGCGGCAATCCACGGCATCATGGAGCGCAGCTTCTCACCGACCACCTCGATCGGGTGCGCGGCAATTTCCTTGCGGCGCTTGGTCATCTCCGGGTAGCCACCGGTGCCTTCGGTGACAAAGCGCTTGGCGTACTCGCCATTCTGGATGTTCTTGAGCGCTTCCTTCATGGCGGCGCGGCTCTGCTCGTTGATCACCTTGCGGCCGGTGACGTACTCGCCGAACTCGGCGTTGTTGGAGATCGAGTAGTTCATGTTGGCGATGCCGCC
>DKBE01000042.1 GCA_002451085.1 Proteobacteria bacterium UBA6908
CGCGCCGCATTTCACATCGATGTGAAATGCGGCGCGAGCACCTGCGGTCCAGCGCTGACACGAGCAGCCAGGCCGCATTCAGCAACAACGTGTGGCCTAATCAAGGACCATGGGGGATGGCCTGGCCCTGCCACGCTACATGGAGCCGGTACGCCACAGTTCCGGGCCATGACCCACAGATGCTACATTGTGCACAAACCCGTATGAATGCACCCGTACACCAATTGCCCATATTTTCTACATGTCGGAGATTTTCCCATGTTTGCGAATCCGTTCACTGTCCTGCTGCGTATCAGCGCTTTTCTGCTGGCGATCACGCTCCCGGTTTCAGGCTGCAGCAAGGGCACGGAATCGCAATCCGAAATACCACTTCAGTCATCCAGCACTGTCGCGACGCTGCCCGCGGGACACCCGTCCTTGCCGACCGCTACTGAACAGGCAGCACCGGCAGGAAGCACAGCCGCCAGAAGTGTGAAGGTCCGTGTGCAATTGAGCCCGGCGTTGCGCGACAAAACAGCACCAGGCGATGCGCTTTACATTTTTGCACGTGCCTCCCAGGGACCGGCCATGCCTCTCGCCATTGTACGCAAGCAGGTCAAGGACCTGCCGGTGACGATCACTCTGGACGACTCCATGGCCATGATGCCGGATCTCCGCATGTCCGCGTTCCCGGAATTGGTGTTCGGTGCACGCGTCTCGAAATCCGGCGATGCCATCGCCAAGCCCGGCGACCTGGAAGGCTATTCGCACCCCACCCGGAGTGACAAGGCCGATGTGCTGATCGCATCCGTCGTGGGTACGCAGGCCAAACCGACCGCCGGTGCGCCGCATGCCGGCGACGCGCCGGCGGCATTCCAACATTCAGCATCTGGCGCGAAATCACGCCTTAATATTCCCGCGGATGTGAAGGCCAAATGGAAATCCGCTGAACTTTCTCTGATCGGCCAGGATGGCGTTGCGCGCACGGTGAAAGTCGCAGTCGGTGGCGAAATGAAACTTGAGAACGGGTTGGTGTTACAGGTGCTGGCCTACGTCCCAGCGTTCCAGAGTGACACCGGCACCGTGACCAGCGCCTCCAACGCGCCGGACAATCCGGCGGTACTGTTGCAGTTGCTCGACAAGCAGCAGGTCAAGAGTGAAGGTTGGGTATTTCAGAAACTACCGGATTTCGACACCTTTTCCAGCGACCGTCTCAAGGTACGCCTGCTCGGCGCCTCGGGCTGACGTGTTTAACGATCCACATCGTAGCGGCTATCGCATGGGGGCCTCATCGAATTCGTCACCCAACATCGCGATCAGGAAATGACCAGAACCGTGCGGCCCTAACGAAACAGCGGATAATCCCGATGCGCGGACTCACCGTGGAAATACTTGTAGCGGAACAGCGCATCGCGGCCGTGGCAATCGGCGCACAGGAATGATTCACTGTTGGTGAGGCGCAGGAAGCTGGAACGCACATCGCCTTCGGTATTCCGGCCCGGCCCTTCTTCCGGCTTGTGTGCGCTCCACTGATGCGGGTTGTGGCAGCTCATGCAGGTGATGGCGCCGGTCGTGGCCGCGTGTCCATCGTTGGCATACACGCCAATACCGGGTATTCCCTTGGGATTGAAGCGCGCGCGCAGTTGCGGTGACCAGGCGGTGGCGGTGGCGGGATGGCGGCTCTTTTTCTCGGTGACGACCTTGGCGGCAGCCGGCTGGCCCATGGCGTGGCAACTTCGGCATAGCTTTTCGCCTTCATCCAGCCCGGTGCCCGGCGCGCGCGCCCACAGGCGCAGGTCACTCGCGGCATTGTGTACGTTGTGGCACTGGCCGCAAACACCGGACTGCGCCGGGGTCTGCCCCCTGGCGTTCACCGCCTTCGGCGCCGTCACGGCGAGATCGTGATCAGTGCCGCGCACCAGCCGCTCATCGCGATGGCATTCCACGCACAACTCGGCGCGCCCGGCCGCCGGATGCCGCAGGAAACTGGTGCCAGCATCGCCCTCGACCTCCTTACTGGCGCCGTCGCGGCTCTTCGCATTGGCCGGGTCCCACTGGTGCGGATCGTGGCAAGTGGCGCACTCGACGTTGCCGGCATGATCCTGGTCACCGCCGAACAGCGGCAGCCTGGTTTGCATGCCGCGCGCCAGCGGCTGGTTGAGCGGGTGGCTGTGCTTGCCCACGACTTTCTTGCCGGCCACGCCGCCGTCCTTGTGGCAGCTGGTGCACAATGCACCGGTCTGACCCTTGTCCGGCCCGAGGTCGCGGTTCCAGAGCATGGCGGCCTTGGCATTGTGCGGTACATGGCAGGTGGCACACACGCCCGGCTCCGGTTTTGGCTCGCCATCCTTCTTGCCATGCGCAGATTTATCTTCCGGCATCAATGTGCTGTTGTGCTTGCTGAGCAGCACCGCCGCCTTGTCCACATGGCAATTGGCGCACAACGTCGCTGTCGCATCGACCGATATGCGCAGGAAGCTGTTACGACCGTCGCCTTCGAGCTTTTTCGGATCGACCTTGGCCGCCTCTACGTGATGGCCATCCGGTGACCAGCGGTGCGGATCGTGGCAGCTGCCGCAGCCTACCTTGCCACCGGTATGCGTGTGCAAACCTTTGTCGTCGTACAGCGGCAACGGCGTGAGTGCGGCGAGGGTATCGGGCAGCGGGAAGCGGCTGGTCCAGCCCTTCGGAGTCGCGGTGATGCCGGCATCGGCCACCGCCACGTTCACCGGATGGCTGTGATTGCCGACGGTTTTCTTTTTCGCCAGGCCTTCAGAATTGTGGCAGGCGAGGCAGCGCGCCGACATGGCATCAACTCCCGGATACAGTTCACGCGCCCACAATCCCGGGCCGTTGGCCTTGTGCGGCAGGTGGCACACGCCGCACGGGCCGGATTCCTCGACACTCTGATCCCGGCTGTTGCGCGCCTTCGGCGCCATCACCGCCATGTCGTGCTTGGTCTCGCGAATGCCATACTTGTCGGCGTGGCAGGTGCCGCACAACTCGGAGTTTTCCTTGCTCATCACCAGCATCTTCTTCTGGCTGGCATTGTGCGCACTGTGGCAACTCTGGCAAATGACCGTGCCGCCGCGCCCGAACTGCGCGCCACGCGCGCGCAGCTCCGCCGGCAGCTTGTCGAGCTTTTCGAATACCGGGTGGTTGCCCTCTTCCGGGCCGGTGCTTCGGTCCAGATGGCAGGCGAAGCACAGGCTGGAGTCGACGTTCTTGGCGCGCATGAATACCGGTGACTCCTCCTGCTTCCAGTCAACGCCGTGGGCACTGTGGCAGGTGCCGCAGTAGACCTTGCCGTCGTCGTTGAGTGGAAAAACGATTTTTCCTTTGGAAGTCGGGATCTTCACCTTGTCCGAGGGCTTCATGCCGACCGGGTGGGCATGTCGGGTGTCTCGCCACACGGCGCGCGAATCAAGCATGAAGCCATCGTGACAAGAGAAGCACATGCGCTCGGTGCTGGACACGTCCTGACGACCGGTCGCGACACGCGGCCTCGGATCGTAGGGAATGAGCGGCGTGACATCGCCGCGCTTGAATTCGTTGAGCCACATGACGTGACAGGTGGCGCATTCGCGGTTTGCGGCCACGTCGCTGTTTTGCGCAGGTACCGGCGATACGGCCAGCATTCCGGTCAGCGCCAGCGCGCCGGTGAACCACGAGCGGAATCGGGTGCCGGCGATCATGGCGGCAATTCGAAAACTGTCACCCGGTGCTTGAGCATCTCGGTGACATACAGGCGGTTGTCGCCATCAATCGCAATTCCCGCGGCCGAGGTCATCGGCTGCGGCTTGCCACCGGACCCGAGCACGTACATAAACTGGTAGGCACTGTTGAATACCTGCACCACATCCAGGTAACTGTCACTCACATACACCCGCCCGCGCCGATCGAGCGCCACACCCTTGGGCCGGAACAGCTGCCCCGGCAGCACGCCCCACTCGCCGACCGTGTAAATCGAACCGCCAGGATCGCGCACCTGCACGCGGGTGTTGAGCACATCGACGACATACACGCGACCATCGGTGCCGACCGCCACCGTGGCCGGGAAGCGGAATTCGCCGCGGTTCGTGCCCTCGCCGCCCCACTGGTGCAGCAACCGCCCCTCGGGACTGAACGCCATAACCTTGTGGTTGGTGTTGCCGGTGACATACACAGTCTTGCCGGCGGCATCCACCGCCACATCCACGGGGGCAACCACCTTGCCGCCGGCCTTTACCGGCCAGGCGCGGACATGCGCACCATCGGCGCTGTAGACCTGGATGCGGTGATTGCCCTTGTCGGCGACATACACCTCGCCCGACGGTGCCATCCCGATACCGACCGGATCGCGCAGCTGTCCGGGGTTGCCGCCACGTTCGCCGAAGGTTTGCAGGCGCTTGCCGCTGCGGTTGAACACTGCGATACGGTGATTGCCGCTGTCCACCACGTAGATGCGCCCGTCGCGACCGATCGCGACGTCGGACGGCAGCGAGAGGCCTTCGGACAGGGTCACAAGTGTTCGCAACTCGCCCAGCGGAATGGCCGCGACGACCGCGGTGGCGGTCAACGCAATGGCCAGCGACAGGGCGATACGGAACCGTAGTACGGCGGTTTTACTTCTTGTTGTCACCCTTGGGCGCATCATAGGTTTCCTTCCACCAACTGCGCGGATCTTTGCGGATGTCAGCACCGCCCCGGGATGCCGGGACGGCCTTCGGCGCCGGACGATCGGATCCGGTCAGGACCTCGGTGGGCGGCAGCGACTTGTCCGAACGCATCAGGTTCGGCATATAGAAGTTCTTGTACTTCTGCATCAGGCCGATGAAGTTGAGGTTGGTCAGGTCACGGATTCGGCGCTCGGAGAAGCCCAGTTCACGGAACGGAATGTAACTGCGGTTCTCCTCGGTATGGCAGCGGGTGCAAAACCGCCCTTTCGGACTGACTTCGCGGTGNNACGATCTTCGAGTACAAATCATCGGTTGGCAGCAGATGACCGGTCTCCGTCTCGACATTGGTGCCGAACGGCTTGCCCGACACCTGAATGCCCGAGTAATTGAACCAGCGCAGCGTCAGTGCTGATTCCGGGATCTTGCGGGCATCGGCATGGCAGGTCATGCAACCGATGAACTGGGTGTGCATGTTGAGCAGGGTGCGCACCATCGGTTCCTTCGAGTGTGGGAAATCGCCATGACAGATGAAACACACGTTCTTGTCGCCGAGCGTGGTGATGTCCTGGGCCGGGGCATTGTGGAAGTGACGCAGCCGCTCGGCGGTCCGACCTTCGCTCAGGCGCGCAACCAGACCCGGCGGCTTGGCCGGCCTGAAGAGGTCGAAATAGCCGGTGACGGTGGCAAGCATTGCCAGCAGCAGGCTGGCGATGATGCCCAGCAGGATGGTGGTGGTGATAAACGCAATCACCGGATGATCGCGGCGCATGCCGACCACGCTGAACGGGTTGGCGGTAAACCCGCCCGGCAGCTTGGCCTTGTGGTCCATGATGACCATNNCGATGCCGAGGAAAAAGAACAGCAACACCGCCAGCACGATGAGTGTAGTGCTTACCGCCGACATGTCATGCATACCTTGCCTCCGGTCTCATCCGCGCGGGTCGGTCAACATCACCCAGATGGCAAACAGTCCCCATAACGTCCACAGGCCGACCAGCGCCAGCGCCGAATAGGCGACGACCTTCTGCCATGGCTTGAGCGGGGTCATCATGACTTGCCGCCCTTGCGGCCGGTTTCCGCCAGCAGCTCACGGCTCTCGAGCATGTCCTGCAGGGCCTTGCGCTCTGCCGGCTGTTCCACCAGGTTGCGCAGATATTCGAGGAAGTGCTCCTCGATCTGGTGCTCGCGGGTAATCTTGCCGGTGAGGAAGGTCCACTGCATCGGGAATCGCCCGGGCGCGAGGTGCACGTTGTACCAGTGCCAGAACGCGATCACGAGCAGCGCCAGCAGCGCCTCGTGCGGGTGCGACAGGCGCATCAGTTCCTGCCAGTGCGACGCGACGCTTGTCGGCAGGATCATGGCCCACAGTTCCGGGAACAGGAACGATGATCCCGACACCACCATTACGGTATTGCCGAAGGCCGCCGCGAAGTAGTGGATCTTCTGTTTGTAATTGAACTTGTCCATTTCCGGACGCGTTTTGCGCTTGCCCGCAAAGTACTGCAGGTCCTCGCGGAAATCGCGCACGTCCTTCCACAGCGGGATGATGGTGCGGCGGATGTCGAAGGTGCCGGCCCGCATCCGCCACCAGCTGCCAAGTGTGATGGTCAGCACGTGATAGATCATCGAAACGATCATAATGACGGCGATGGTGCGATGGATGATGCGCGTAACGCTCACGCCACCGAGCACCTGATTGAACGGTTCCGCCCAGAACGACTCGAAAAAGTGAATAGGCAGGCCGGTAAAGGCCAGCATCAGGAAGGTCACGAACGTCAGCATGTGCTGGATCCGGATGTGGATCGAGTAGCGGTACAGATCGCCGAGCGGGTTCGAGACCACGTTCTTGTAGAGCAGCACCCGGTCGTCGGGCAGTATCGCCACCAGAGTCTCGATCTCGTCGCGATCCTTCGCCCCCACGCGGTTCTGCAGCATGCTGGTTTCGAGCACGTCACGCGCTTCTCTGGACAATTTCATTGTTATTCCTTCCTCACCATTTTATCTTTGGCCTCAGACCACCCGGTCGCGGCCACGTTTGCTCTTGCGCCACCACGACGAGCCGTGCGTCAGCCGCCAGGCTACGCCGTCGCGACGTCGCCCGAACGTTTCGAACAGTGACAGGCCTACCAGGCCGGTAATCACTACATAGCCGACGATGTTGTAGATCAGCTCGGCAAAGTAGCGGAACGGGTTGTCGCCACGCTTGCTGGTCGGGTGCGGATCGAGCTGAGCGTAGTTCTTGTCGGCATAGGTGTGGCAACGCTTGCAGGTTTCAACCCGCCGGTCCTTGTGCACCGGCGATGCCGGGTCGCGCGACGGACGAATCTCGTGCACGCTCTTGTAGTAGTTAACCGTGTCGGCGTGGCAGTCAAGGCAGTTGGCTGCCGCGGCAAAACCGTATTTCACCATCTTGCCATGGAAGCTTTCCTCGTACGATTCAACCGCAATCGCAAACTTACGGCCGATCTCACGTCCCTCCGCGCTGGCCTTTTTCTGATGTCGCTCAACCATGCGCTTGTCGTCATGGCAGGTGGAGCACAGCGCCACAATCTGCTCCGGCGTGCGCCGCACTTCGCGGATGCGTCGGGAGGTGTGGTTGTACCAGCGGTTTACAAAATTACGGTCCTCGTGGCACAGCGTGCAGCGGTCGGTGATCTGTTTCGGCGGCGCCAGCTCCGTCGGGTTGTACAGCGGGTTGGTGTGGCAGGTGATGCAGTACGGCTTGTCGGCATCGGTTCCAATGGCTTGCTTGCTGCGGCCGTGGACACTCTCGCGATAGGCATCGACAATCGGCTTGTGACTGAAGGGTTTGCCGGTGGCCGGATTCTTGACCGAGTGACATTCGGTACTGCAGGTCACGCCGGTCTTGATAGGCTTGTGCGGTAGCTCGTTGATCTCGGTGTGACAATCGCGGCACGGCACGTTGCGGTGCACCGTGCGCGAGAACACTTCGGGCAGAATGTAGTAACTGCGCAGTACGCCGTCATCGGTAATGCGTGCCATGCGCGGGTACTTGTGACACAACAGGCAACCTTCTGTGTCCTGAAAGCCGGGTGCCGGTGTCGCAGCCGCAACACCGGCCAGGCCCAAGCCGAGCAAGACGATCAACCAGCGGTGCATGCGCATATCGAAACCCTTCGTCCCTCACTTGTCATGGCAGTTCCCGCACATCTCGGGCATACGCAGACGTTGCTTCTCGCCTGCGCCTTTGGCCGCCGCGGCAGTCTTGAGCACCCCACGCGCGTGCACATTATGACAGGTGCCGCAGAACACCTTCCCGGTGCCGGGATCAAGTGGCAGCGAAATGTTGTTCCGTCGCTCCATGACCCGCATGCGATCGAGCACCCGCGCCGTCGGCACACGCAGGTGGTCCGGCAGCGCTCCGGTCTTGAACGAAAATCCGCCCGGGTGCGGCTTCCACGGATGGCAACCGGTACACAACCGGCTCAGGTCCTGCTTGACCGTGAAATCGACTTTGCGCTCGCCGGTCATATCGGGCGGCGTGTCGTGGCACACGAGGCAGGTCGATTCGCGCAACTGGCCGGTCTTGTCCAGCTGATCGTGTGGATTCAGGCGCGGATACTGCTCCGGGTCATGGCAGCGGTAACAGAGCGCGGTACGGTCGCGGTACGGACCCTCGCGGAAGAAACGTGGGTTGAGCCCGCGCGCCCCGACACGTTGCGGCAGGCAGGTCATGGGCACATCGTGGCAGGTGATGCAGCTGATGGTGCCGCGCGCGCGTGCCACGGCCTGTGCAAACGGCTTTGACAACCGCGTTTTCATCTCCTTCGGGACAGGCATGCCGGTCGGATGAATATAACTGTGATCGGACAATGCCGCGTGACAGGTACTGCACAGCCGGTTAATGTCGGCATCGCGCAACTTGAGGTTGGTGCGCGTCGGCGTGCCGGCATGACAGGCCTGACAGGCATCGCGTCGCCAGTGCGGATTCGGCACCTGCGCGAGCGTCAATGCACCCTCGGCCACCAGCTTCGGGATTTGCTGCGGCACGCTCAACAACTGTTCTTCATTCTTCTTGGACATAGCCGATTGCTTTTGTTGTTCTGGCGGAGAAGCAGCGCCGGCCGACAGCGCCACAACCAGCAGGCCGACTCCGCTCAACCAAATTACCCTGCATAGGCCTTGCATCGTGAGTGCATCCGTACCCTCAGGCCAGCACCCGTGTTACCGGTGCAGACCGTATTGTTGAAAAAATCCTACTGCCCAATACCGGTGGCGTTCATGATTCAGATCAAAAAATCCGCCAGGCAACGTATTTTTTCGCCGCGTCACATACCACCACCGCCGCCCATGCCACCGCACATACCGCCGCCCATGCCACCGCCGGCACCATAGGTGCATGGATTATGATTCTGTCCATGGCAGCTGAGATAGCATCGACCGGAAAAGGTCCCGGTGGATTCGAAGCGCAGAATGCCGGATGAACTCGGACTGACCACAGATGTGTTGAAGTTGATCAATTTGCTGTTGTTGACGCTATTGCCCTGGGTGATGCTGATGCCGTGCGGTTCGTGGCAGGTATTACATGCCGCACGCTCTCCGACGACATGTTTATTGTGCAACGGGAAACTTTGATTCCCGAGTATGCTGGTGCGACTGTGACAGTTGTAACAGAGCGCATAGGCCGAATTGCTTTCAGTGTTTGGATCCTGGGTCAGATACTGACGCACCAGCAGCGGCGTATAGGCTGAACCATGCGGGCCATTCGGCCCGACACCGCCGGCCTTCGGCCCGGTATCGTTGTTGTGGCAGTCAGAGCAATTGATCGTACTAGAAGTCGAAAGACCAGCGGGGGCACCGCTCAAGCTCGGCACATTCGAGTTCTTGCCGGGTCCCTCGACCGGGTGATACGACGGGTTGGCGGTATCGAATTCGAGGCGCACATTGGTTTGAGCGATTTGGCGCGTGGTACGCGGTGCCGGCTTGCCGGGGCTATCGGCATGGCAGCGGAAACAGATCTGGTATTCCCTGGTTGCCGGATTGACCTCGCTACCGGTAGCCCCCACTCCGCGTACGCTGGTGAGCGGACCCGGCAGCGTCCCGGCTCCGGCGCGCACAGCATGCGGATTGTGACAGTCGTAACACTCGACATGACGCGCGCTCACCACCGCCGGTTCGTTCGGCTGGTGCACACCGGTGGTGCTGGTGATCGGGTGGCGCGAGAACTTGTTGAACTCCGTCATGATGTCCTTCTGCGCCACGTGCGCATTGTGGCAGGACGAACAGTTACTTTCTTCGGCTGCAAAATTCAGCAGCCGCTGGCGGCCACCGGCCGTGTGCGGCTTGTGACAATTCAGGCAGGCATTGGCCGACACCGTGGTCAGCGGGCTGGTCGGCCAGGGATCGGGGGGTACGCCGTTCCAGGTGGCGTTCGAGGTGTTGTGTGCCGACTGCACCCAGTTATTCTTTACATGGCAGGTCTGGCACAGCGCCGAACGGACATTGGCCACCACCAGGAACTTGCCGTTGGTGTCATCGTGCGGATTATGGCAGGAAGTGCACTGCATCTGACCATTGCGATCGAGCTTGACCGCCCCGGTGAGTGTGGCCGGATTCACCAGCTCGCCACGCTGACTGGCCAACGACGCGGTGTAGTTGAATGAAATCGGATGATCGTCAGACAGATCCGTGCCCAGACGCCCGGGACCCGTCGGGATGGTGGTCACGCCACCCGACATGCTAATGGGCGTCGCGGAACTCAGGATCTCACCAAGCGCGATGGTGCCATCGTGGCAACTGAGACACAGAATCGAAGCGCCTGTCGGCTGGCCGGGCGTCGCGACTGCCGTCGTGCTGCTGTAGGGTGTATACGTGCTGCCGGGACTGCGACGGTTCCAGAGGGGACTGTTGGGTGCGGCACTGTGCGGGGTGTGGCAGAACACGCAGATCTGCGATTCGCTGGTCGCCTTGATCGTGCCGGGCCCGCTGACCGAGAGATTATGCTTGCTGCTGCTGACCGGTGCTGCAGCAGCCGGCATCACGAGCGCCATGGCGACGACGATGAGCGGATGAATAGCATGTCGTTTCATGGCTGGGTCCCGATGTAGCGCAATACCTGCACACGCTGATTGTGCGAGTCGGCGATATAGATAATGTTATCTTCACTGACAAACAGTCCGGTCGGCAACCAGAACTCACCCTCCGCTCGGCCCTGACTGCCGATCGCCAACAGAAACACACCGTTACGGTCGAAGATCTGCAAGGCATGAAACATGGAATCGACAACGTAAACATGACCAAAACGGTCGGTTGCCACGCCTTTGGGTCGCGACAAATCGCCGGTGGCATTGCCAAGACGTCCGAAGCGACCGAGGAAGCGGCCTGCGGAGTCAAACATCTGGATGCGGAAGTTGAGTGAATCGGTGACATAGAGTCGGCCGTCGCGGTCGCGCGCAATCAGAGTCGGAAAATTGAAGTTGCCGTCGCCATCGCCACGCTGACCAAACCGCGCGCGCTCTTTGCCGTCAAGTCCGATCGCCACAACCTGGTGCGCAGCCGTATCGACGATAAACAATTGCTGACCCACCGGGTCGAACACCAGCCCGGTCGGCTGCCGCAGCGAAGTCTCCAGCGCCATTGGCTTGGCCTGTTTGGCTCCAGGTTGAATGACCAGAATCTGGGCGAGCGCCGAATCGGCTACATAGACCTCGCCACGTGCACCGATGGTGAGGCCAACCGGGCTGGGCAATATCGCCGCGTCGACCCCCTGAACCAATCGATAGCGACCGCGACGCACATCGAAACACTGAACACCCTTCGCGCCCGGGTCGGCCACGTACAGCGTGCCGTCAGGCGTTTCGACGACCGCCATTGGGCGCACCAGATGCGCGTCGGACTCTCCCACGAAGAATTCGGCGAGTCGTTCGAGAAAACCCTTCTTAATACCAAGATCCGCTGGTCGCGAAAAAGACCGCACGTATGAGATGCGCGGATCGGCGGGTGGCTCCGGCCAGACGCGTGTCATGGCTTGCTTGTCCGGTTCCGCGGCAGGCATCGTGGCAGCACAACCACCCACCAACAGAACTGCACCTACCACGATGGGTCGACACCACGCCTGAATTGTCATGAATTGTTCTCGCATCAGAACTCTCGTCGTGCCGTGAACCGGATCACCGTCCGGTTGCGCTCGAATGTGCCCTGTTCTTCACGGGAGTATTGGCCTTCGCCACGCACCAGTAGCTGGCGGAACCGCCACTCCAGACCAAGTGTGTCACGCACAATGACTCGTCGCAGCGTACCGCCGACGTCCTCCTCATAGTTGATTTCAGCCGTCAGGCTGGTGTAGGCCCAGGGATTGGCGCGCAACTGCAGCGCCCAACCGGTCAGATCCACGTCTTCGGGCGAGTTCGCGTATTCCACGAACAGTCGCCGCGCCGACAAGCGTGGACTGGTGCGGGCCCACACCGGTAACTGCAAATAGACATCGTAGCTCTGCCGTTCGTAAGGCGAGATTTCCTCGTTCTGGTGTTCGAAATAGGCCTCGCCGCCTACAGTCATGCCGCTCAGGAGTGGCAGATCGACCCGCAGGCCGTACAAGGTGTTTTGCGATGAATTGAGTGGCAGCGTGGGTGCACCCGAGGTTAGCCGGTAACTGGAATCATGGTAACGGATATAGACGGTGTAATAACGGTGCAAAGTCAGGCTTGCCTGGTAACTCTGATCAAGAAGGTTGTAGCCAGCCGTGCCACCTGTCTGGTAGGCATAATCCACCAGCACTTCCTGTCCGTCGAGAATATTGCCGGTAGCAAGCCGCTGGATCTGGGTTCTGGATCCAATCACGATTATGCGAAAATCGGCAACGGTACATCCCGGAGGCAGCGGTAGCACATCCGGGCAGTATTCCTGGGTGCGCGAGAGATTAAAAACACGGATGGTCGTGATATCAATGAATTCCTGTACCAGCGTCACGGGTATGCTGTCGACCAGCGTAATACGCTCGCCGATCACGTTGATTAGTGCCGCGGCCGCCTGCCGATCCTTCTGGTCATAAATGGCCCCGGCACTCAGGCGTAGCACGGCGTTATTGAACGGCTGTGTGAAATTTGCCTGCAGCCCGGTGCCGTAGGAACTCAAGCTGAGTCCGGTAGTCCGGTTATCCTCGCCGTGCACATCGGCCGTGACTGACAGGCGGTCGCTCTTTCGATGGGTCAATCCGGCTCGTGCCGACTGGTTTGTCGTATCGATGGCATCCTCTTTGCTCTTGTACAGGTTGTAGTTGTAGAACGACATCCAGGTATCCGAGTGCTGCCAACGCAGATCCGGCGAGAACCGAAAATCATTGCGATCCAGCAGAAATCCCGGGCGCTCGAACGATAATGAATTCATGCCGATCAGCTGGGTATAGGTCAGCTCATGATTCGAGCCAAGCAGGAAGCGTCCGTTAAAATTGGCGGTGCGCGACTCGACCTGGGTCGGACTGATCGGCAATGCCGGATTCCCGCTGGTTGTTTGCAGACGATTCACCTGATAGAACAACTGTCCGTAACTGTCCGGACCAAAATTCGTCGACAAGCTCGCGGAGGCCTGCTCATTTTCGTCATCGACCTTATAGGTTGTGCTCTGACCCTCGGAACGCAGACGGAAAACCTCGGTGGTCAGGAGCACCGGTGACAGCGGCTCATGCACAGAGAACGTTGCCCCGGTCTTCGTGTTGGTTTGGATGAAACTCTGGGTCAGGCTGGTCGACACCGTGGGGTTGAGGTGTTCGTAGTAGATCGCGAAAGGAGTCGACTTTTGCTCGAAAAAACTCAGGCGTCCGGCCAGATTGTAGAGATCGCTGGTTTCGCGATTGATCGCGCCGGCCGACTCGTATCGATCCTGCACGAACAGCGGTCCGGCACCCAGATCCATTTTGAGGAAATTGGGGTGATAGAAATAGCTATGCGTGTTGAGAAATATTTCTTCCTGCAGTTTTGCTATCGCCAGCGTGGAGGACGCGCCGCCAACAGACTGTCGCTCCGCGTCTGAAAGGTAGTCGATCGCCGCATAACCTTCGAAACTGGTGAGGCGAAATGGAGCAATATCTTCCGCCAGACAGACACCCGACAGGACGAACGCCAGCACAGCCGCACCCGCGACCCTGCCGCAATTCCTCGCCTGCCGGCAGTACACGCTCATGTCCCGCTGTCCTCCCGCTTCGCAGATTGTTTTCAGCCCACCGGTGACGTCCACGGTCGCCACCAATACGCCCGGCTCTCGCGGCCGGCGCTGCCCGGACCCACTGCCTCAATGCGCACCCTCCGGTGCGGTCGCGTCTGCGCCGTAGTCCATCCCCTCCATCCGCCCGAAGCCATAGGCATTAACCTTGCTGGCACCGTACTGGCTGGCCACGAGGATCACGTACTCAATCTTGAACCCGGATTCGGCATACGGCTGGAAGTACTGGACGTTGTCGTAGTCGATGGCCACCTGCGTTGGCAGGTTGATGTTTTCAGGATCATCTCCCGCATTGCCGAAAAACAGCAGTAACTTGCCCTCGGGAGACAGCACCTGGATGTTCTGAAAAGCCGCATCAACGGCGTACAGTCGTCCTTCCCGATCAAGTGCCACTCCCTTCGGGCGGGCAAACTGACCGAAGCCGATCCCGATCGCACCGAAGTTTCGAACGAACTTACCGTCGAGCGTAAATTTCGTGATGCGATAGTTGCCGGTATCTGTCACGTACAGATGCTGGTCGGGCCCGATCGCGAGGTTGGTCGGGAACACAAACTCGCCTTCGTTCGATCCCGGCTTGCCAATTTTCAGCAACGTCTTGCCGGTTGCCTTGTCGAGCACCTGGACCTGCTGATTTTTGAGGTCGGTGACATAGAGGCGATCACCCAAAACCGCCGTATCCACGGGTTTGAAATCACCGATAGCGCCGTAGGCGCGTACATAGCGGTCGTGCCTGTCGAACACCACAATCTGGTCGCGACCCGTATCGGTAACGTACTTGTTGCCGTCCGCATCGATGGTGATATTGATGGGCTTTGTCAGCTTGCCGCCACCGGAACCCTGTACGAATTCAAAGCGCCGCCGTTGCAGATCGAACACGGCATAACCGCCGCCACGGGTGTCGATGACGTAGATCCGCCCGGCATGAATGGCCACGCCGTAGGGTTTCTTGATGGCCTCGATCACGCCCGTATCCTTGCCAAGGATGAAATCGAGCCACGCGCTGCGCGCCGGATTAATGTCGTCCGGACCGGAAAAAGTGGTCAGGTACTGGATGCGCGGCGGATTGGGCAACGGCGGGTAGAACACCGCAGCACGCGCGACTTTCTTTTCAGTTGTCGTGGTGCAGCCGACCATGCCAATGACACCGGTCAGCAGTACGAGGCAAAGAAGCAGGTTGCCGAGGACTGTACGGAGTGGATTGGGTGAAGGTCGGGATATGGGTGACAGTGCGATCATGGTTATTTGCCGACCCGGCAAGGATCCGAGCCAAGTCTATTTATTTTATCCTCTGGCACGCAAACAAACCCAGAGGCGGCGTACCGGTCGCATCGCCTGGACACCACCGCCTCTCTTTGAGGGTAACTCGCTAACCCTTTTCGGAGGCGGTGGCTCAGCACTACCCTGCGATAATTACTTGTTGTGGCAAGTGATGCAAATGGCGCTACCGGCCTTGGTCACGCGCAGCAGTGGGTCACCCCCACCGGTACCGTTGTTGGCCGTAAAGGTGTTATGCACATCATGGCAGGATGCGCATTCCAGCTTTCCGTTGAACAACATCAGATTGGCGACCGTGCCGGACTTGGAGCGGTCTCCGCCCGAACCGATGGTCACGTTGCGGGTCCCTGGATCAAACAGCGCGCCGTCCGCCGTGGCCAGTGCGGCATTGTAGGTGAATCCGATCGGATGGTCGTTGGCCAGACTGCCCTGCGCGGCGGCACCTACGGCTTTAGAGCCGGTCATGAAGTCAGAGCCGGTCGCACCGCCGAAACTATCGATTGCAACCGTGCCATCGTGACACGACAAACACAGCTTGGATACGCCGGTTGGTTGTGCCAGTGGCCCCCCATTCAGCGTACTGCTGCTATACAACGTATAGGTGGCCGACGTCACGGCATGGTTCCAGAGTGGCGCATCGGTCACGCTGGTGTTGCCGCCGTGCGGGGTATGACAAGCAACGCAGATCTGACCGCCCGTATAGGCTCTACCTGAAAAGTCATGCGCTGAACCGGTAATCACACCAGCCCATGAACTGACCCCAAACAACGAGGCCACGACTGCACCACTGACTGTAAGAATTTTTCTGGTGATTGTTCTCATGTGAAATCTCCTCTTTGATGTGCTGTCCTGCCTTATCATTTTGCTGCCCGCATACTTAACTCCGCGCTGTACTTATGACATGAATGCAGGGCATGAAACATTGATGCGAGTCAACTTAACGATGTCCTCTACACTATCTCGCAATTGGTTCCGAGAAGTTCGAAGAATATATTTATGCATGGATGTAAAACTTTTTTAGTTCATGCCTGACCAATACAGTCAGCATCGAGTGTCGTTTAATAAATCAGTTGTTTAGTAACAGCCGACACAACAAGGAGTGGGCATTACTGACCAGCGCGGTCAAGGATTCTTTTCGCGGCCCGATCAGAATCGGTGGAGGAAACGGTAATAACCGAACTTCTGCTGCTTGCCAGACGGCGTGTCATGCAGTTCGCCTTTCTCCTCGATCAGCTCGAAACCGGTTCCCAGCTCGGCACTCAGTTTGGCGGCATCGTACTGCACGATATCGAGATTGCTGCACTGGAGCGGACCGCCGATCGCGAACGCGGCGATCACGAGCTGCCCGCCGATCTGGAGTCCGTGTTGCAGCGCCGCAATATACTGGCGACGGTCGTTGGGTTCGGTGAGAAAGTGAAACACCGCGCGGTCGTGCCACACCCTGAATGGTCGCGGCGGCTCAAATGTCGTGACATCGGCCTCGAGCCATTCGACCCGGTCGGCTCGCGCCCCCAGGCGCTTTCTGGCATGGGCCAGGGCCTGACCGGAAATATCGAGCACACTGAGATGTGTGTAACCGGCATCCAGCAACCGATCGACCAGCACGGAGGCACCGCCGCCGACGTCAATGACTGGTGCGTCCCTGTCCACGCCAGTGGCCCGGATCAACTCCAGCGACAGGCGCGGCTCGGTCTGGTACCAGCTGACTTCGAGCGGCGATTTATTCGTGTAAACGTTTTCCCAGTGCTGTTTTCGGTCCATCCGGGAGGTTCCTGAGTTTCATTGACAGACTAAGCCTTTACCACCAGCGTACCGCGGTACATCTGCATCTGGCAGGTGAAGGCGTATTCGCCGGCGGTCTTCGGGGTCACAGTCAGCTCCACCGGCTGGCCCACAGGCAGGTCAGCGGCAATGCCGAGCTCGTCGAACAGCACCTTCTCGGCACACGGGCTCGGATCCTTGCGCAGGAAACGCAGTTTCACCGCCTGGCCGGCCGGCACCTCGATGCGTGCCGGGGTATACACGCCACCATCCACCAACACGTCAATGACATCGCTGGTGGCGCGCTGGGCCCTGGGCGTCGACATCCAGAACCACCAGACGATCAACCCGATGATGACCAGCCCGGCCAGATTGACGAAGAGTGTCATGGGTCTGCTTCGGCTCCCCGCCTTAGTCCAGCGGCTCGATGCTATAGCGCACCCACAGACGATGCTCGCCGCCGGCCGGGATCTGCACCACGTCGTCGGCGGCATTGGTGCTTTCGACACAAACCATATTCAGGTATCCGTCCGGCCCGAAATCACCCATCTTGGCCGCCTTCTCGATCCATGGGTTCCACACCACACTCGAGCGGCTACCGCGCTTGGATACGCGGATGCGGCGCTGGTAACCGGGGTCGTCGATCAGCACGTCGGCCACCGAATCGAGATAGATGCGGTCGACCTCCTCGCCGATGGCCACCGGTCCTACCTGCTGTTTCTTTTTTCCACCATCGACCTTGTCGAGATACGGGCAGCTTCCGAGGCCGTGAATGCGGCAGTCGCGGATATCGCTGACCTCGAAATAGGTATGAAAGGCGTCGCCAAGCGTGAACGGCGCACTGCCGGTATTGCGGGTGACGAGCGCAATTTCCAGGGCCTTGCCGACGGTCACCACATTCAGCGCCTCGCTGGCCTGCGGCCACTGCGCGCGCGTGGCCTCATCCTGCACAATGCGAAAAGTGAGGCGCGTGGCGCCATCGCGCAGCGCTTCGGTGCTCACCACTTCCCACTGCACGGTGCGGGCAAAGCCATGTCCCGGGAACTTGGCTTCGGTCGCATGCGCGCCAAACCACGGCCAGCACACCGGCACCCCGCCGCGGATCGACTTGCCCGGCGCGAACTTGGCGAACTTGGACAACCAGATCACCGGACGCTGCTTGCGCGGCGCCCAGGTCATGACGTGCGCGCCCTGCAGGGCGATGGTCGCGGTCGCCAGGCTGTTGCCAACCATGGCGACCACCAAACCGCCCGGGCCCTCGCGGAACGACACGTGGCCGGGGATGGCAAACTGCGCATTCAGCGCCGGCAAATCTGCTGTACTCATGAATTCTCCAGGTGTAATTGATGGAACACGTCGCTAATGTAATAGCTCGATGGCTCGCGCTGTCTACGTTAAACCGGACGGTACCAAACCGCCAGTTCACAATCTTCCTGGATCTGGAAAGGTCGCCCACCCCGTGACCTGAGGCCGCCCCTAATATTAACGAAATACGGCAAGGTCCACAGCTTCGCCGAGCCTGGAATCAGCCCTTATGCAATTTGCCCGAGAAAGGGATAATGGACCTGAACCGCCCGACTTCACGATCGCGTGCAGAGACAACCATGACCATCAGGCAGGTCGCGCAACTGAAAATCGAGACGAATACGGTCTCGAAGCCGGCATCCACCACGGTGCATTGCTCCGGGGCGTGGACGGTGCGCGGTGTGGCGCCAGTCGAAAAACACCTGGCTGACGTGGCGTCGGCCGCGGAAGGCGAATGGGTGATTGATGCATCGTCGATCACCGCGCTGGATACCGCCGGGGCCTGGTTGCTGCACCGCACGGTCCAGACACTGGAGCAGCGCGGAGCTACGGTCCGGATCGATGGGCTGCGCAGCGAGTTCAGCCGTTTGCTGCAGTTGATCACCGCACGCGCCGCACTGGCCGAACCGGTCGAAACATCCAAGATCAGCCTGTTGGCCGGGATCGGGCTTCAGTCCTGGCACGGCCTGCTCAATCTGTCCGGGATGCTGGCCTTTGTCGGTGAGAGCGCAATGGTCTTTCTGCGCTCCATCATTCAGCCGCGTCGTATTCGCTGGCGCCCGATCCTCCATAATATCCAGACCGCCGGATTCGAGGCACTGCCGATCACGGGCCTGCTGTCGTTCCTGATGGGCGTGGTGATCGCCTATCAGGGCGCCGATCAGTTACAACGGTTCGGTGCCAATATTTTCATCGCCGATCTGGTTGGATTGTCCATGCTGCGCGAACTGTCACCGCTGCTCACCGCCATCATCGTCGCGGGACGTTCCGGTTCTGCCTATGCCGCGCAAATCGGCACCATGAAGATCAATGAGGAGATCGACGCGCTCCGCACGATTGGCGTCGGACCGCAGGAACTGCTGGTCCAGCCCAAGCTTGTGGCCCTGGTGATCACGCTGCCGTTGCTGACGGTGTACGCCGATGTGGCCGGTGTTTTCGGCGGCATGCTTATGGCCAATGCCATGCTGGATATCAGCTTCAATGTATTTCTCGATCGCCTCGAGGACGCGCTGCGGCTATCTTCCTTCCTGACCGGAGTCGGCAAGGCACCGGTATTTGCGGTGATCATCGCGATCATCGGCTGCTTCCAGGGATTCCAGGTGAGCGGCAGCGCCGACAGCGTCGGCCGGCAGACCACGGTGAGCGTGGTGCAATCGATCTTTCTGGTCATCGTGGCGGACGCGCTGTTTTCCATCGTCTTTAACTGGCTCCACCTATGAACACCGCGAAGA
>DKBE01000094.1 GCA_002451085.1 Proteobacteria bacterium UBA6908
CTCGACGTGATCAAGACCGCGGACTGGGTGATCGATCTGGGACCGGAAGGTGGCGACGGTGGCGGAACCATCGTGGCTACGGGCACGCCGGAAGCAGTTGCGGCCCATGCCGGTTCGCATACCGGCCGCTTTCTGAAGCCGGTGCTGGCGAGGCATTCTGCGGCTGGCCGCAAGGCCGTCTGAGCGTTACGCAACCCGCATGCGATAGGTCGGGGCTCCTGATGGTGTCAGAAGCCCGTAGCCAATAAGCCAGGCCCGGGCATCCTCGGCATCACTCTCAAACCAGGCCTTCGCCGATCCCAGCCGGAACGTATAGCCCCAGTCGTCCATGTCCGTACAAATCACCTCGACCGGCACGCCGAGTTCGCCGGCCAGAATAATCTGGAGATAGCAGACAGCGTCTTCTTCGGCATAGTTACCGCCTGCATCGGTATTCAGACGCGCACGGCGCGCGGCATCCATACAGATGACATGACCTGCTTCGTGCAGAACCGAATGCAATGGTGTGTCCTGCCGCGTGTAGAGTCGGTGACCCACGATACCAGCCTCCGGCGCGCCCCAGTAACTACCGGGAATGGGCTCACCGACAGAGACCTCGTGATATTCGAGCCCATATCGCGTCAGCAGATCTGGCAGGCCACATGGCGGGAATTGGCGCATTCTGGATAGGCTGATGGTTGTCATACGACTATGGCTGCGGTCAGCCCTCATTCCAGGACAGCGAACCGGGCTCCGACTGTCAACTGGAGAACATCTGCGGCCCGTCCCTGATTGATGGCCAGCTCTACCAAGCCATTGGAATTTTCGTACCAGAATGCATGTCCGCGCGGCATGCTTTCGAAGGTCGTTGATTTTGCCAATATGTGCTCACCGACCTGTACCCGTGCCCCAGGTTTGAGCATGGATGCACGAAGGCCTGTCAGGGCATTCCCAAACCGGTCGAAATACACGATCTCGGGCAAGTCATCCGGCCAGTCTGGTTCCGATGGACTCATCGTAGCCTTCGCGCTCTCCGGTTGCTGTCCGCGAACCAGCATGGCAGCCACCGGTGCAAACAGGTCGCGCCCGTGAAAGCTCGCGGACAGTGAATCCGGTCGCCATAGGATTTCCTGCGTTTCGGATTCCCGTGCCCGGTGAACCACCATCTGTAACAAACCATTGTCCGGACCGACATACCAGCGCTGGTCGGCGTGCAGCATCAAAGGACGCCGTGTGCCGCCGACACCCGGATCCACGACACACACAAACACCGTTCCGGGCGGGAATCCGCGGGCATAGGCCGGCAGGAGATAGGCCCCGGCGCGGATGTCATGGACAGGGACATCATGAAACAGGTCAATGACTGGAACGCCGGGGGCCTGCTGTGCCAGCACCGCGTGCAGCTGGCCCACATACGGTCCCGCCAGGCCGAAATCGGTAAACAGGACAATCATGAGCGGATGGTAGCAGAGGGTCGCGAACGGAGTGCAGAAACATCAAGGCCGGGAGTGGATCCCGGCCTTGATGAGGAACGCAACTTAAATACAACGGGTCTTATTTCGCCTCGGCCGGGCTCTCTTTGGCAGGAGTCGTTTCAGTGGCCGCCTTTTCCGGGCGATCCAGCAGCTGCACCAGGGCCATTGGCGCGGTGTCGCCGGCACGGAAGCCGAATTTGAGAATACGCAGGTAACCGCCGGGACGGTTCTTGAAACGCGGCCCCAACTCATTGAACAGCTTGGTAACAGCAGCCCGGTCGCCGAGACGGGCGTAGGCCAGCCGGCGGTTGGCCACAGTGGATTCCTTGGCGAGCGTGATCAGCGGCTCAGCCACACGGCGCAGTTCCTTGGCCTTGGGCAAGGTGGTGCGGATCTGTTCTTCACGGATCAGCGCCGAGGTCAGATTGCGGAACAGCGCAGTGCGGTGGGAACTGGTCCGATTGAGCTTGCGGCCGCTTTTATGGTGACGCATGGTATACCCCTAATTAATTCAGGCGGTTTCTTTTTCAGGTGCCCGACCCTTCAGCGAAGCCGGCGGCCAGTTCTCAAGGCGCATGCCGAGCGACAGCTGGTGAGAAGCCAGCACGTCTTTGATCTCGGTAAGCGACTTCTTGCCCAGATTGGGCGTCTTCAACAGGTCATTCTCGGTGCGCTGCACAAGGTCACCGATGTAATAGATGTTCTCGGCCTTCAGGCAATTGGCGGAACGCACCGTCAGCTCCAGGTCATCCACCGGCCGCAGCAACAGCGGATTGACGTTGGACTCAACGATCGGAGCCATAGCCGCTTCCGGGCTCTTAAGCTCGACGAAAATTGAAATCTGGTCCTGCAGGATATTGGCCGAACGCCGCACAGCTTCTTCCGGATCGATCGCACCATTGGTCTCGATATCCAGCACCAGTTTATCGAGGTCGGTACGCTGCTCCACACGTGCATTTTCTACCGTGTAGGAAACACGGCGGATCGGACTGAAGGAAGCGTCGAGCTGCATCACGCCAATTGCACGATCTTCCTGCGGACGCACCGTAACCGGCTGATACCCGCGGCCACGTGCCACCTTGATTTCCATCGACAGTGAACCGTTCTTGGTCAGCGAGGCGATATGGTGATCCGGATTCACCACCTCGACGCCATGATCAAGCTGGATATCCCCGGCCGTGACCTTGCCCGGGCCTTTCTTGGCCAGCTTGAGGGTGGCTTCGGTACGCGAGCCCTGCATGCGCAGTGCCACGGTCTTGAGGTTCAACAGGATCTCAATAACATCTTCCTGAACACCCTCGAGCGTCGAGTATTCGTGCAGAACCCCTTCGATTTTGGCTTCGACAATGGCGCTGCCCGGCATCGAGGACAACAGAATGCGGCGCAGGGCATTGCCCAACGTATAGCCAAACCCGCGTTCCAGCGGCTCCAGCGTGATCTTGGCATGTGTCGGACCCAGGGTCTCGACATTAACCAGACGCGGCTTCAGGAATTCAGTGGCCGAACTCTGCATGGGGGTTCCTCGTTAAACCTGTCCGATTTTGTTACTTCGAGTACAGCGCGATCACCAGCTGTTCGCGGATGTCGGCGGGCAGCTCGCTGCGTTCCGGCCGTGCCTTGAAGGTACCCTTCATGGCCTTGGCGTCGACTTCCACCCACTCCGGGAAACCCCGGGACTCGGCGGCCTCGAGCGCGGCCTTGACGCGCAGTTGTTCGCGCGCACCGCTGGCCACTTCGATGACGTCGTTCGGCTGTACCTGGAAGGATGGAATGTTCACACGCTTGCCATTCACGGCAATCGCATTGTGACGTACCAGCTGGCGGGCCTGAGAGCGTGACGCACCAAAGCCCATGCGGAACACCACATTGTCCAAGCGGCCTTCCAGCAGTTTCAGCAGGTTTTCACCCGTGGAACCGCGTTGGCGGTCGGCCTCGACATAGTAATTCGAGAACTGACGTTCCAGCACACCGTAGATGCGGCGCAGCTTCTGCTTTTCACGCAGCTGAGAACCGTAATCGGACGGGCGACCCTTGCGCTGGCCGTGCTGACCAGGTGCATACGCACGCTTCTCCACCGGACACTTGTCGGTGAAGCACTTTTCGCCCTTCAGGAACAGTTTGCCACCCTCGCGGCGGCAAAGACGGCATTTTGAGTCGGTATAGCGTGCCACAGAAATTCTCCGTTCGCCGTTTCGTTAGACGCGCCGCCGCTTGGCCGGGCGGCAACCGTTGTGCGGAATCGGCGTGACATCAATGATGTTGCTGATTTCGTATCCAAGAGCATGCAGGGCGCGAACGGCCGAGTCGCGACCCGGACCGGGACCTTTGACTCGGATTTCCAGCGCCTTCACGCCATATTCCTGTGCGGCACGACCTGCCTTGTCGGAGGCCACCTGCGCGGCGAACGGAGTCGACTTGCGCGAGCCCTTGAAGCCTGCTCCGCCAGCCGTCGCCCACGCCAGCACATTGCCCTGGCGATCGCTGATGGTCACGATCGTGTTGTTGAACGAGGCCTGAATGTGGGCGATGCCCTCAGCCACGCTCTTCTTGATGCGCTTCTTGACCTTGGGGGCCGCTGCGCCAGTTTGATTCGGATTTGCCATTAGGTGTTGCCTGAATCAGAAAGTAAATTAGCCCTTGCGGACGATCGCCTTGCGCGGTCCCTTGCGGGTGCGGGCATTGGTACGGGTACGCTGGCCGCGCAGCGGCAAGCCGCGACGGTGACGCATGCCACGATAGGTACCGAGATCCATCAAGCGTTTGATGCTCATAGAGACCTGGCGACGCAGATCGCCTTCGACCGTGAACTTTGCTACCTCAATACGCAGTTTGTCGACTTGCGCATCGGTGAGATCCTTGACCTTGGTGTTGGCCGGCACACCAGCAACCTCACAGAGGTCGCGAGCGCGCGGACGGCCAATGCCGTAAATCGAGGTCAGTGCGATCTCGATATGCTTTTGATTCGGAAGATTAATGCCTGCAATACGGGCCATACCGCCTCTCTTAACGCCGGCCAAGGCTTACGCGAAAACGCGCAAGTTTACCGGCAATTCCAAGAATATTCAACCAATTAACCTTGACGCTGCTTATGACGGGGGTCAGAGCAGATGATGCGGACCACGCCCTTGCGCCGCACGACTTTGCAGTTGCGACACAGCTTTTTTACGGATGCACGAACTTTCATTTCTCACTTCCTTTGCCGGATTCCCCGGCCTTGCCAATCCCCTGCCCTGACCGTCTCAACGCGGTAGCCCCATGCCACCGGCGAGATTGGCTTTCTTGAGCAGGCTCTCATACTGGTGTGACATCAGGTGCGCCTGGACCTGGGCCATAAAGTCCATGCACACCACCACGATAATAAGCAGTGAAGTTCCCCCAAAATAGAAGGGGACATTCCACTTCACAATCAGAAATTCCGGCAACAGACAGACCACCGTCACATACAGGGCTCCGGCCAAGGTCAGGCGTGACATGACGCCATCGATGTACTTGGCCGTTTGCTCACCCGGCCGGATCCCTGGCACGAAGGCGCCCGATTTTTTGAGATTTTCGGCGGTCTCCTTCGGGTTGAACATCAACGCCGTATAGAAGAAGCAGAAAAAGATAATCGCAGCAGCATAAAGCATGACGTAGATCGGCTGACCCGGAGACAGCGTGGTCGCAATATCCTTAAGCCAGCGCATCGATTCACTTTGGCCAAACCAGCTGCCGATCGTGGCCGGGAACAAGATCAGGCTGGAGGCAAAAATCGGCGGAATCACGCCTGCCATATTGATCTTGAACGGCAAGTGGCTGGTCTGCGCGGCATACACCTGGCGACCCATCTGACGCTTGGCGTAATTAACAGTTATACGCCGCTGACCGCGTTCAACAAACACCACAAAGCCGGTTACGGCAATTGCCAGGGCAAACAGCACCAGAACGATCGGAATCGAGAAGGCGCCTGTACGCGCCAGTTCCAGGGTTCCACCGATGGCACGCGGCAGACCGGCCACAATACCGGCAAAGATAATGAGCGATACACCATTACCGATGCCGCGTTCGGTCATTTGCTCGCCGAGCCACATCAGGAACATCGTACCGGTGACCAGCGTCACCACGGTCACAAACTTGAATCCAATGCCCGGTTCAATGACCACCGGCATTCCCCCGGCGCGCTGTCCTTCCAGGGCTATGGCGATACCGAAAGCCTGGAACACAGCCAGGACCACGGTGCCATAACGCGTGTACTGGGTAATCTTGCGGCGCCCGGCTTCGCCCTCTTTTTTCAGCTGCTCAAGACTCGGCACCACCGTCGTCATCAGCTGCATGATGATCGAGGCCGAGATATACGGCATGATTCCCAGGGCAAGCACCGAAAAACGAGATAGCGCACCACCGGAAAACATGTTGAACAGGTCGACAATCGAGCCCTGTGCCTGCTTGAAGAGTTCGGCCAGGGCGATCGGGTCGATGCCCGGCACCGGTATATGCGTGCCGATGCGGAAAACAATCAAACCGCCAAATACAAAGAGCAGCCGTTGCTTGAGCTCGCTCAGTTTTCCACCAAGCAGCCCAGAGTTACCCGGCAGACGTGAATCGCCGAGGGCCATTAGCTCTCGACCTTGCCGCCTGCCGCCGTGATGGCTGCTGCTGCACCCTTTGTCGCGGCGATGCCCTTGAGCGTCACCGCTTTATCGAGCTTGCCCGACAGGAACACTTTGGCCTGCATGACGGTGGCGTCCACAATCTGGGCAGCCTTCAGCGCCGCCAGATCAATCACCGCAGCATCAACCTTGTTGAGTTCGCCAAGTCGCACTTCGGCGCGGGTTTTCGCCATCGCTGAGCGGAAACCACGCTTGGGCAGACGACGCTGCAGCGGCATCTGGCCGCCTTCGAAGCCCACCTTGTGGTAGCCGCCCTTGCGGGCATGCTGACCTTTATGACCGCGTCCACAGGTCTTGCCGAGACCGGAACCGCCGCCACGACCCACGCGCACGTGTTCCTTCTTGCTGCCGGCACCGGGTTTAAGCGTATTCAGTCTCATGGTTAAACCTCTTCGAGCTTCAGCATGTAGGACACCGTATTGATCATGCCGCGCACGGCCGGGGTGTCATCCAGCTCGACCGTATGATGACGACGACGCAGGCCCAGCCCCTTGACGGTGGCCATGTGCCGGCGGCCGGTGCCGTACGGGCTCTTCATCAGCGTAACGCGCAATTTTTTCTTGGCCATGTCGGAATTCCTCAACCGGTGATGTCTTCGACTTTTTTGCCGCGCTTGGCTGCAATTTCGGCCGGGTTGCTGATGGCCTGCAAGGCCTTGATGGTCGCGCGCACCACATTCACCGGGTTACGCGACCCGAGGCATTTGGCGAGCACGTTGTTGAGCCCCACCACCTCACACACGGCGCGCATGGCTCCACCGGCAATAATACCGGTACCTTCCGAAGCCGGACGCATGACGACCTTGGCGGCTCCATGCTGCCCGGTCACCGGATAATGGATGGTTCCGCTCTTCAGGTGCACCTTGACCAGGTTACGGCGGGCATCGTCCATGGCCTTCTGCACAGCCACCGGCACCTCGCGTGCCTTGCCGCGACCCATGCCAATACGGCCATCGCCATCACCCACCACGGTGAGTGCGGCAAAACCGAAAATCCGGCCGCCCTTCACCACCTTGGCGACCCGATTCACGCTGATCAGTTTTTCCTGGAGGTTGTCTCCACGCCCTTCAATTTCGTAGTCCGCCACGGGTTACTCCTTCAGAATTCCAGGCCATTTTCACGCGCGGCATCGGCCAGCGCCTTGATTCGGCCGTGATACTTAAAACCGGATCGGTCGAATGCAACTTTGCTAATACCCGCTTGTTTGGCCTTGTCGGCGATGCGTTTGCCGACGGCCACAGCCGCCGCCACATTGCCACCGTTTTTCAGGCTTCCGCGCAGCTCGGCTTCCAGAGTCGAGGCCGAGGCCAAAACATGGCTGCCGCTGGCATCGATGATCTGCGCATAGATATTTCGCGGCGTGCGATGCACGGACAGACGCACCGCCTCATTGCGGGCGATGCGATTGCGTGTGCGATTGCGACGACGCTGACGAGTTTCAATCTTGTTCATTGTATATCACCGCTCAATTACTTCTTCTTGGCTTCCTTCTTGACCACATGCTCATCCGAATAACGGACACCCTTGCCCTTGTAAGGCTCGGGTGAACGGTAAGCACGGATCTCGGCCGCCACCTGTCCAACCATCTGCTTGTCAGCGCCCTTGACCACGATGTTGGTCTGATCCGGACACTCAATCGTGATGCCTTCCGGAATCGGATAAACCACCGGATGCGAGAATCCCAGCGTCAGATTCAGGTTCTTGCCCTGCACGGCGGCACGGTAACCGACGCCAATAATGGTCATCTTCTTCTCGAAGCCCTTGGTCACGCCTAGCACCATGTTGCTGACCTGCGCGCGCGTGGTGCCGGACATGGCATTGGAGAAGCTGGAAGCATCTGCTGCCGCGAACTTGAGCAGCTGACCTTCCTGCACCACCTTAACCTTCGGGTTCACGCGATACTCCAAGCGCCCCTTCGGGCCCTTGATGCTCAGCATGTCATTGGCGAGCTTGACTTCCACTCCGCTCGGCACATTCACCGGATATTTTGCAATTCTCGACATCGTCGTGATTCCGTTGTCAGACCAATCAGGCCACGATACACAGGACTTCGCCGCCCAGTCCGGCCGCACGGGCCGCACGGTCGGTCATCACCCCTTTCGACGTGGATACAATGACCGTACCCAGTCCACCCAGCACCTTCGGCATCTTGTCCTTGCCGCGATAGGTGCGTAGTCCAGGCTTGCTGATACGATCCAGGCGTTCGATCACCGGTCGCCCGGCATAGTATTTGAGACGCACATCAATAAACGGCTTGCCATCCACCGTCTGGTCGGCAAAACCCTCAATGTAGCCCTCGTCCTTCAGCACCTTCAGGATAGCGCGCTTGACGTTGGAGGCCGGCACGAGCACGTTCAGCTTGTCCACAGCCTGGGCATTGCGGATACGCGTCAGCAAATCGGAAATCGGATCGGTCATCATAGTCTTAGTCTCGTCTCTGCTTACCAGCTGGCCTTGACGACGCCAGGCACTTCGCCACGCATCATGAGTTCGCGCAGCTTGTTACGTCCCAGACCGAACTTGCGGTAGAAACCACGCGGGCGGCCGGTTAAACCGCAGCGATTACGTGTCCGGCTCTTGCTCGAGTCACGCGGCATTTTCTGCAATGCGACCACTGCCTGCTGACGTTCTTCATCCGACAGGTTCAGATTCACGACCGTCGCCTTCAGCTGAGCGCGCTTCTTAGCGTACTTGGTTGCCAGCTTCTTGCGCTTTGTGTCGCGCAGAACCATTGATTTCTTGGCCATGGGTTAGCTCCGAAGCGGGAAGCTGAAGGCGAGAAGCAGGGCTTTGGCTTCATCATCCGACTTCGCGCTGGTGGTGATGGTGATGTCCATTCCACGGAGGGCATCGATCTTGTCGAAGTCGATTTCCGGGAAAATAATCTGTTCCTTGATGCCAACCGAGTAATTGCCACGGCCATCAAACGAACGGGCGTTCAAGCCGCGGAAATCACGAATGCGCGGTGTGGCGATGCTGATAAAGCGATCCAGAAACTCGTACATGCGAGCGCGACGCAGCGTCACCTTGCAACCGATCGGCCAGTTCTCGCGCAGCTTGAAGTTGGCGATCGACTTTTTCGAGCGGGTGATGAGCGGCTTCTGGCCGGCGATCTTCTGCATGTCGCCAACGGCGTTTTCGATCACTTTCTTGTCGGCCATGGCTTCGCCCACGCCCATATTGAGCGTGATCTTGGTAATCCGCGGCACTTGCATGGGGTTCGTGTAGCCGAACTTCTTCATCAGTTCGGGAACCACCTGTTTGCGATAATGTTCTTCAAGTCTCGTCATATCATCGGTCCTTACACGTCCGCCACTTCGCCGCTGCGCCGGAACACGCGTACCTTGCGGCCGTCTTCCAGTGTCTTGATCCCGGTGCGCTCGCCCTTGCCTGCCGTCGTGTTGTACAGCATGACATTGGACACATGGATCGGCGCCTCCTTCTGCAGGATGCCACCGGTCACATTCTTGCCCGGATTGGGGCGTGTATGGCGCTTCACCACATTGATGTTCTCGACCACGACACGATCGCCCGAGAGCACCTTGAGTACGGTGCCCTGCTTACCCTTGTCCTTGCCGATACGGACGACCACTTTGTCGCCCTTGCGAATCTTTTTCATGATCTCTGACCTCTTACAGCACTTCCGGCGCCAGTGAAATGATCTTCATGAACTGCTCACCGCGCAGTTCGCGCGTGACGGGTCCGAAGATGCGAGTGCCAATTACCTCGCGTTTGTTGTCCAGCAGTACGGCGGCATTGCTGTCGAAACGGATGACCGATCCATCAGCCCGGCGCACGCCCTTCCGGGTGCGGACGATCACGGCATCGTACACATCGCCTTTCTTCACCTTGCCGCGCGGAATGGCTTCCTTCACGCTCACCTTGATGACATCGCCGATGTTGGCATAGCGACGCTTGGAGCCGCCCAGCACCTTGATGCACTGCACCATCTTTGCGCCGCTGTTGTCCGCGACGGCCAGCAGGGTCTGCATCTGGATCATGGTTGTCTACTCCGCTCACTCCCCTGCATTCACGCAGGGAAAGCAGGAAATTATATCAATCTTTTGAACCGGTTAATACAGTTAACCGGCCACCGCTTTCTCTAGCACCTTGACCAGCCGCCAGGATTTGGTCCGGGACAGCGGGCGGCACTCCTCGATCATGACCAGATCGCCTTCACCGCATTCGTTCTTCTCGTCGTGGGCGTGCAGCTTGGTCCGCCGGCGGACGATTTTCTTGTACAGCGGATGCTGTACCTGACGTTCAACGGTTACGGTGATGGTCTTGTCCATCTTGTTGCTGACCACGCGCCCAGTCAGGGTGTGGCTCTTCGGGGTCGCCTGTTGCTCGCTCATCATCAGCCTGCCTTCTCATTCATGATCGTCTTGAGGCGCGCAATATCGCGCCGGACGACCTTCAGTTTCGCATTGTTGGCGAGCTGTCCGGTGGCATGCTGCATACGCAGGTTGAACTGCTCGCGCTGCAAG
Organism: Proteobacteria bacterium UBA6908; assembly: GCA_002451085.1. Taxonomy (GTDB): domain Bacteria; phylum Pseudomonadota; class Gammaproteobacteria; order Acidiferrobacterales; family UBA6901; genus UBA6901. The sequence continues at coordinate 10,587 of DKBE01000094.1, forward strand.
CTATCCAGCTCTTTTTTCCGGTCATCCGCCGACAGGGATCGAATGTCTTTTACCTTCATCACAGCACCATTTAATTAGATATGTCGCGACACGAATGTGGTTCGAATCGGCAATTTCGCCGCCGCCAGACGGAAAGCTTCGCGAGCCTGGGCCTCGTTGACGCCTTCCATTTCATATAGCACCGTTCCTGGCTGCACCGGGGCTACCCAGAATTCCGGATTGCCCTTGCCGCTACCCATTCGTACTTCCAGCGGTTTGCGCGAGACCGGCTTGTCCGGAAAGATGCGGATCCACACACGACCGCCGCGCTTGATGAAACGCGTAAGCGCACGACGCGCGGCTTCAATCTGCCGCTGCGTAATGTGGCCATGCATCGTGGCCTTGAGCCCGAATTCACCGAAGCTGACCTTGTTGCCGCGCGTGGCCACGCCACGGTTGCGGCCCTTCATCATCTTGCGGTACTTGGTTCGTTTTGGTTGCAGCATGATTCGTTATTCCCGTTGGTTCAGGCCAATGCCTTCTTGCCAGCCTCGGACTCCGCCTGGGACTGATCGTCATTGCCAAACACTTCGCCCTTGAAGATCCACACCTTGACGCCGATCACACCATAGGTGGTGAACGCTTCGGCGGTACCATATTCAATGTCGGCACGCAGGGTGTGCAGCGGGACCCGGCCTTCGCGGTACCATTCGGTGCGGGCAATTTCAGCGCCGTTCAGGCGCCCGGCGACCATGACCTTGACGCCCAGCGCACCCAGCCGCAGGGCGTTCTGTACCGCGCGCTTCATGGCGCGGCGGAACATGATGCGCTTTTCAAGCTGCTGGGCAATGCTTTCAGCTACCAACTGGGCGTCCAGTTCGGGTTTGCGCACTTCCTCGATGGCGACATGGACCGGGCGACCGGCCATCTTGCCCAGCTCCTGGCGCATTTTCTCGATGTCCTCGCCCTTCTTGCCGATCACGATACCGGGTCGGGCCGTGAACAAGGTGATGCTCACATTCTGGGCCGGACGTTCGATCACGATCTTGCTGAGCGCAGCATGGGCCAGCTTTTTCTTGATGTGCGTGCGCAGCTTGATGTCAGCCGCCAGATTCTCGGCATAGTGCTTGCTGCCGGAGTACCAGCGTGCCGTCCAGTCGCGGATGACACCGAGACGGAAACCATTCGGGTTGATCTTCTGACCCATTATTTTCCTCCCTTCTTCACCGGCGAATCACTGACGGTGACGCTGATGTGGCTGGTACGTTTGATCACCCGCACGCCGCGCCCCTTGGCGCGCGCATGAAAGCGTTTGAGCATCGGTCCGGCATCGATCTGGATGTCGGAAACACGCAGTTCGTCGATGTCTGCGCCCTGATTGTGCTCGGCGTTGGCGATAGCGCTTTCCAGAACCTTTTTGACCGGCTTGGCGGCACGTCGGGTGCTGAACTGAAGGATCTCAAGCGCGCGCTCCACCTTGAGACCACGAATCATATCGGCGACCAGCCGCCCTTTCTGGGGCGACAGACGAACAGTACGGAGAATGGCGGTAGCTTCCATGAATTAACCCTCGGCAGCAGTCTTCTTGTCAGCCGAATGACCCTTGAACGTGCGGGTGGCGGCAAATTCACCGAGCTTGTGCCCGACCATGTTTTCAGTGACCAGAACCGGCACGTGCTGCTTGCCGTTGTGCACAGCGATGGTCATGCCAATCATGTCCGGCATGACCATGGAGCGACGCGACCAGGTCTTGATCGGTTTCTTGCTGCCTTCGGCATGCGCCTTCGCCACCTTGGCGGCGAGGTGATGATCGATAAATGGGCCTTTCTTGACGGAACGTGGCACGGCTTATTCCTCTCTGCTCTTGCTGCGCCGGCGAACGATCATGGAATCGGTTCGCTTGTTGGCGCGCGTCTTGTAACCCTTGGTCGGCATGCCCCACGGGCTCACCGGGTGACGACCGCCCTTGGTACGGCCTTCACCGCCACCATGCGGATGGTCCACCGGATTCATGGCGGTACCACGCACGGTCGGGCGCCAGCCACGCCAGCGCATCGCACCGGCCTTTCCGACATTGCGCAGGTTATGCTCGCTGTTGCCCACTTCACCAATGGTGGCGCGGCAATCCACGTGCACCTTACGAACTTCACCGGAGCGCAGGCGCAACTGGGCGTAGGTTCCTTCACGCGCAACCAGCTGTACGGAGGCGCCGGCGGAACGCGCGATCTGTCCGCCACGTCCTTGCCGAAGCTCGATATTGTGGATCGTGCTGCCCACCGGAATCAGACGCAGTGGCATGGCATTACCCGGTTTGATCGGCGCCTGCGGACCGGACATGATCTCCGATCCGACTTCAATCCCCTTGGGCGCGAGGATATAGCGNNACACCGTCCTTGTCGCGCTTGAAATCAATGAGGCGATACTGGCGCTTGTGTGCACCACCACGATGGCGCACGGTGACGCGCCCGTAGTTATTGCGGCCACTGATCTTCGCCTTCTTCTCAAGCAGCGGCGCATGCGGCGCACCCTTGTGAAGGTCCGGGTTGGTGACCTTGATCTTGGCACGGTGGCCGTTGGATGTCGGCTTAACCTTGACGATTGCCATAATTACATTCCTCGTCCGGCTTACTTGGCTTCAACGCCAGCAAAGTTGATGTCCTGGCCGGGCTTGAGTTTCACGTAAGCCTTTTTCCAGTCCTGACGCCGACCGGGTGTACGGCCGAACCCCTTGGTCTTGCCCTTGACGTTGGTAACCGTCACGGCCTCGACTTCAACATTAAACATTTTCTCAACAGCGGCCTTGATGTCCGGCTTGCTGGCGTCACGCCGCACGCGGAACACGATCTGGCCACCCTGCTCACCCACGCGCGTACTCTTCTCGGAGACGTGCGGTGCCAGGATCACGTGATAGAGTTTTTCGGTATTCATGCCAGCATCTCCTGGATGCGCTTGAGCGCCGGGACCGTCACGATCACCTTCTCGTGACCAACCAGGGCCAGTGGGTCCATGCCGGCGACGTCGCACACATCAATCTTGTGCAGGTTGCGCGCCGATAGGCCAAGGTTGCGATCCAGCGCATCGGTCACGATCAGCACATCGTCGGTACCAAAGTGGGCGAGCTTCTCGACCAGCATCTGGGTCTTGGGCTGATCGACAGTAAAGGCGTCTACCGCCACCAGGCGGTTCTGGCGCGCCAGTTCCGACAGGATGGAGCGCATGGCAGCGCGGTGCATCTTGCGATTCACCTTCTGGCTGTAGTTTTCATCCGGCGTATTCGGGAAGGTCTTGCCGCCCTTGCGCCAAATCGGACTGCGCGTGGAACCGGCGCGCGCCTGGCCCGTGCCTTTCTGGCGCCACGGCTTGCTGTTACCACCGCTGACTTCCGAGCGGGTTTTCTGCTGGCGTGTGGCCAGACGGGCATTGTTGCGGAACGCCGTCACGACTTGGTGCACCAGTGCTTCATTGAATTCGACGCCAAAGGTGCCGTCGGAAAGTTCGATTTCCGATTTGGCCTTGCCATCTGCAGGATTCAGGATCGAGAGTTTCATGACCATCCTCACTTCTTCTTGGCCTTGTTGGCCTTGACCGCCGGGCGGATCACGAGATCCGCACCTTTCGGTCCCGGTACTGCACCCTTGATCAACAGCAGGTTCTTTTCGATATCCACATGCACCACTTCCAGGTTTTGCTGTGTGCGAATCTTGTTACCGAGATGTCCGGTCATGGGCTTGCCTGGAAACACGCGGCCCGGCGTCTGACGCTGGCCGATGGAGCCTGGCGCGCGATGGCTGAGCGAGTTGCCGTGAGTCGCGCGACCGCCACTGAAGTGGTGGCGCTTGATAACACCGGCATAGCCTTTACCGATGGTCGTGCCCTGCACGTCCACCATCTGGCCAGCGGCAAAAATATCTGCCTTGATCTCTGCGCCCGCGGCCAGCGACTCGCCCTCGCCCTTGTCCAGGCGGAATTCCCAGAGTCCGCGGCCAGCCGCGCTGCCGGCCTTGGCATAATGTCCAGCCATCGGCTTGGTGACCCGTGACGGGCGACGCGCGCCAATCGTGACCTGCACGGCGCGATAGCCGTCATTCTCATCGGTCTTGACCTGGGTGATCCGGTTCGGTGATACCTCCAGGACCGTGACCGGCACGGCATTGCCTTCCGCGTTGAACACGCGGCTCATGCCCACTTTCTTGCCAATGACTCCAAGTGCCATGGTCGTTACCTCAATCAGCTCAGCTTGATCTCGACATCCACGCCTGCGGCGAGGTCGAGTTTCATCAGTGCATCCACCGTCTTGTCAGTCGGTTCAATGATGTCCATGATGCGTTTGTGGGTGCGGATCTCAAATTGATCACGCGATTTCTTGTCCACGTGCGGTGAACGGTTGAGCGTATAGCGCTCAATCTTCGTCGGCAACGGGATCGGACCCTTGACCAGCGCACCCGTGCGCTTCGCGGTTTCCACGATCTCGGAGGCCGAGCGGTCG
>DKBE01000019.1 GCA_002451085.1 Proteobacteria bacterium UBA6908
ATCGAGCGCGTGCTGTATTTCGAGGGTTATGTGGTGGTCGATCCGGGTATGACTCCGCTGGAACGCGGCATGCTGCTAACGGAAGAAGCCTACCTGAATGCCGTTGAAGAGCACGGCGACGAGTTCGATGCCCGCATGGGTGCCGAGGCTGTGCGCGAACTGCTGCGCGGCATCAATCTGGAGGAAGAGGCCAAGAAGCTGCGCGAAGAGCTGGCGGGCACGACCTCCGAAACCAAGATCAAGAAATTCGCCAAGCGCCTCAAGGTGATCGAGGCATTTCTGTCGTCCGGCAACAAGCCGGAATGGATGGTCATGGAGATTCTGCCGGTGCTGCCGCCGGAGCTGCGGCCGCTGGTGCCGCTCGATGGTGGCCGCTTCGCGACCTCGGACCTGAACGACCTGTATCGCCGNNGCACCAGTGCGGCCTGCCGAAGAAAATGGCGCTCGAACTCTTCAAGCCGTTCATCTTCCAGAAGCTCGAAGCGCGTGGCCTAGCCACTACCATCAAGCTTGCCAAGAAGATGGTCGAACAGGCGAGCCCCGAGGTCTGGGACATCCTCGAAGAGGTGATTCGCGAACATCCGGTGCTGTTGAACCGTGCTCCGACCCTGCATCGCCTTGGCATCCAGGCATTCGAACCGGTGCTGATCGAAGGCAAGGCAATCCAGCTGCATCCGTTGGTGTGCGCGGCCTACAACGCCGACTTCGACGGNNTGATGATGTCGACCAACAACGTGCTGTCGCCGGCCAACGGCGAACCGATCATTGTGCCGTCTCAGGACATTGTGCTGGGCCTGTATTACATGACCCGTGCGCGCATTAACGCGATGGGTGAGGGCAAGGCCTTTGCCGATGTGGCTGAGGTGCATCGTGCCTACGAGAGCCGCCAGGTGTCGCTGAATGCAAAAATCAAGGTGCGAATCCGCGAAGTGTTGCTGAGTGAGGACGGCACCCGGACCGAGTCGCGTAAGCTCCATGATACGACCGTTGGCCGTGCCCTGTTGTCCGACATTCTGCCGGACGGCCTGCCATTTGCGCTGATCAATCGCGAACTCAAGAAAAAGGCCATCTCTGAGCTCATCAATGCCTGCTATCGCCGCATCGGCCTCAAGGATACGGTGATTTTCGCTGACCAACTCATGTACACCGGATTCGCCTATGCGGCGCGTGCCGGTATCTCAATTGGCGTGGATGACATGGTGGCGCCGGCCGAGAAGGGTCAGATCATTGCTGACGCCGAAACCGAAGTGAAGGCAATTCAGAGCCAGTATGCCTCGGGTCTGCTGACGGATGGCGAACGCTATAACAAGGTGGTGGACATCTGGACACGCACCTCGGAAAAGGTCGCCAAGACCATGATGGACAAGCTCGGCAAGGAAGAAGTGACCGATGCCGAAGGCAACAAGGTCATGCAGGACTCGTTCAACTCGATCTACATGATGGCNNGGCCAAGCCGGACGGCTCGATTATTGAAACTCCGATTACCGCCAATTTCCGCGAAGGCCTGAACGTATTGCAGTACTTCATCTCCACGCACGGTGCGCGTAAGGGTCTGGCCGACACCGCACTCAAGACCGCCAATTCCGGTTATCTAACCCGTCGTTTGGTGGATGTTTGCCAGGACCTGGTGGTGACCGATGAGGATTGCGGAACCAGCAAGGGAGTCGTCAAGGCGGCCCTGGTCGAAGGTGGTGAAGTCGTGGTCGGACTGCGCGACCGAATCCTCGGACGCGTCGTGCTCGACGATGTCCGCGATCCGTCCAACAACAGCCAGGTACTTGTCCCGAGTGGCACCATGCTGGATGAAAAGCTAGTGGCACTGCTGGAAGAGAAGAACGTCGACCAGGTACTGGTGCGTTCGCCGGTGACTTGCGATACCCGCTACGGCATCTGTGCCAAGTGCTATGGCCGCGATCTGGGTCGCGGGCATCTGGTCAACCAGGGTGAGTCGGTGGGTGTCATTGCCGCACAGTCAATCGGTGAGCCGGGTACCCAGCTCACGATGCGTACCTTCCACATCGGTGGTGCCGCATCGCGTGCTACCACGATCAGCCAGATCGATGTCAAAACCACCGGCACGGTGAAGCTCTCCAACATCAAGCTCGTCAAGCACGCCAGCGGCAACAACGTCGCCGTGTCGCGTTCCGGTGAGCTGATCATCCAGGACGAGCAGGGCCGTGATCGTGAGCGTTACAAGATTCCGTATGGTGCGGTTCTGACGGTCAGCAACGGTGACAAGGTCAAACCCGGCAAGATTGTAGCCAACTGGGATCCGCATACCCATCCGATCATCACCGAAGTGGCCGGCAAGGTGCAGTTCACCGATATGATCGACGGTGTAACCGTCAACCGTCAGACTGATGAGCTGACCGGTCTTTCGACCTTCGTGGTGCTCGACCCGAAGCAGCGTTCCGGCGCCAAGAACATCCGACCGATGATCAGTCTGGTGGACCCGTCATCCGGCAAACCGCTCAATCTGGCTGGTACCGAAATCCCGGCCCGCTACATGCTGCCTCCGGGAGCGATCATCGTAGTGAACGATGGCAGCAAGATTGGTGTGGGTGACGTGTTGGCACGTATTCCACAAGAGACGTCGAAAACCCGCGATATCACGGGTGGTCTACCGCGCGTGGCCGAGTTGTTCGAGGCCCGCAAGGCCAAGGATCACGCCATCCTGGCCGAGACCAGCGGCATTGTCTCTTTCGGCAAGGAAACCAAAGGCAAGCTGCGTCTGGTAATCACCGACAAACAGGGCAAGGAACATGAGTACCTGATCCCGAAGGGCCGTCACATCACGGTGTTCGAGGGTGAAACCGTCGAGCAGGGCGAAGTCATTGTGGACGGCGCCCCGGTGTCGGCCGATATTCTGCGCCTGCTCGGTGTTGAGGCGCTCGCCAACTACATCGTCGACGAGGTCCAGGACGTCTATCGCCTGCAGGGTGTGAAGATCAANNACGCGAGTGCTTACCGAAGCGGCCATTACCGGCAAAAGTGATCGCCTGCGCGGCCTCAAGGAAAACGTGATTGTCGGTCGGCTGATTCCAGGGGGCACCGGCCTGGCGTATCACCAGGAACGGCGCAAGAAGCGCACAGAACAGCGTGCCGAAGAGGCCTCCCTCGAAGATTCGCTTGCCACCAAAACCAAGGCTGGCGGGGGCGAAACCGCCAGCGCCTGATTCCCGCTCCCATTTTCGGGGGGCGCTCCCTTGGGGTGGCGTATCCCCAAGGGGCAGGTGGTTGTTACGCTTGACACTTCAGAGGGGCGCGCCTACAATCGCGCCCCTCTAACAGGCCGTCCTGTATGAAAAAAGACAGGCGGCCTGTTGTTTGTTTTTGAGGCTGGAGAGATTTAATGCCGACGATCAACCAGCTGGTGGCGAAGGGCCGCCGGCGACTGAAAACCAAGACCGCCGTGCCGGCCCTGCAGGCCTGCCCGCAGAAACGTGGTGTGTGCACGCGTGTTTACACCACAACGCCGAAGAAACCGAACTCGGCACTGCGTAAAGTGGCCAAGGTCCGCCTGACCAACGGGTATGAAGTCATTACCTACATCGGCGGTGAAGGCCATAACCTTCAGGAACACTCGGTGGTCCTGATCCGCGGCGGTCGCGTCAAGGACTTGCCAGGCGTGCGTTACCATACGGTGCGCGGCAGTCTCGATACCGCTGGTGTCAACGATCGCAAACAGGGCCGTTCCAAGTACGGCACCAAGCGACCGAAGACGGCTTAACCACTCATATATATAGGTAGACAGGTCAGAACATGGCCCGCAGAAAAGAAGCCCCGAAACGTGAAGTGATTCCTGACCCGAAATACGGGAGCGAGTCACTCGCCAAGTTCATGAACGTCATCATGCGCAGCGGCAAAAAAGCCACTGCGGAACGCATTGTGTATGGCGCGCTCGATATGATAGCTGAGCGCACCAAGGCTGATCCGGTCGATGTCTATAACTCTGCCATTGATAACCTGCGTCCGCTGGTCGAGGTCAAGAGCCGGCGTGTCGGCGGTGCCACCTACCAGGTCCCGGTGGAAGTGCGTCCGGCGCGTCAGGCCGCTCTAGCCATGCGCTGGGTGACCGAAGCGGCCCGTGCCCGCGGCGAGAAGTCCATGGGTGCCCGGCTGGCAGCGGAACTGATGGAAGCGGCCGAGAAACGCGGATCCGCGATTAAGAAGCGTGAAGATGTGCATCGTATGGCCGAGGCCAACAAGGCATTCTCGCACTACCGCTGGTAAACAACTTTCGCAGTACCCGTTCTTTAAGAGGATAGAGTCGTGGCTCGTACTACACCGATCGAACGCTATCGCAATATTGGCATCATGGCGCACATCGACGCCGGCAAGACCACGACNNCACGTCGACTTCACCATCGAAGTTGAACGATCACTGCGTGTGCTCGACGGCGCCATGTTCGTGCTGTGCGCGGTCGGTGGTGTGCAGCCGCAATCCGAAACCGTCTGGCGCCAGGCCAACAAATACAAGGTTCCGCGCATTGCGTTCGTCAACAAGATGGATCGTGCCGGTGCCAACTTCCTGAATGTGGTTTCCCAGCTCAAGGACCGGCTCGGCGCCAATGCCGTGCCGCTGCAGTTGCCGATCGGTGCCGAAGACAAGTTCTCCGGTGTGGTCGACCTGATCAAGATGAAGGCGATCATCTGGGATGAAGCCAGCCAGGGCATGAAGTTTGAGTACGCCGACATCCCGGCCAACATGGTCAGCGCCTGCAATGAGTGGCGTGAAAAGATGGTCGAAGCCGCTGCCGAAGCCAACGAAACCCTGATGGAGAAGTACCTGGGCGGTGAGAGCCTGACCGAAGCGGAAGTCATACAGGGTTTGCGCGAGCGCAACCTCAAGCTTGAGATCGTACCGGTGCTGTGTGGTTCGGCGTTCAAGAACAAGGGTGTGCAGNNCCGGTCAAGGGCAAGAAAGAGCGCATTGGCCGCCTGCTGCAGATGCACGCCAACGAGCGCCAGGAAATCAAGGAAGTGCGCGCCGGCGACATCGCCGCTTGCGTCGGCCTCAAGGAAGTCACCACCGGTGAAACCCTGTGTGACATGAACAAGGTCATTACGCTTGAGCGCATGGAATTCCCCGAGCCGGTGATTTCGCAGGCTGTGGAGCCCAAGACCAAGACCGATCTCGAAAAGATGGGCATGGCGCTGGGACGCCTCGCCCAGGAAGATCCATCGTTCCGGGTACGCACCGATGAGGAATCCGGCCAGACCATCATCGCCGGCATGGGCGAACTGCACCTCGAAATTATTGTCGACCGCATGAAGCGCGAGTTCGGCGTTGAAGCCAACGTCGGCAAGCCGCAGGTCGCCTACCGCGAGACCATCCGCAAGCCGATCGACCAGGATTATCGCTTCGTCAAGCAGTCCGGTGGTCGCGGCCAGTACGGCCACGTCACTATCAAGTTCGAGCCGAACGAATCCGGCAAGGGCTACGAGTTCGTGGACGCCATCAAGGGCGGTGTGGTGCCGCGCGAGTACATCCCGGCCGTCAAGAAAGGTGTCGACGAGGCACTGCAGCGCGGTATCAAGTACGGCTACCCGGTGGTAGACGTAAAGGCCACACTGCATTTCGGTTCGTATCACGAAGTCGATTCGAACGAAAACGCCTTCAAGATGGCGGCGATCATGTGCTGGAAGGAAGCCGGCCCCAAGGGCGACCCGGTGCTACTCGAGCCGATCATGGACGTGGAAGTGACCAGTCCCCCGGATTATCTCGGTAACGTGATGGGCGACCTCAATTCTCGCCGCGGCATCATCATGAGCCAGGAAGACAGTCATGGTGGCGTGAAGATGATCCGCGCCGAGGTTCCGTTGGCCAACATGTTCGGTTATTCGACGAGCCTGCGTTCGGCAACCCAGGGTCGCGCCACCTACACCGGTGAATACTTCTTGAATTCCATGGTGTAGGTGGCGCGACCCTGGGTTG
>DKBE01000043.1 GCA_002451085.1 Proteobacteria bacterium UBA6908
GTTGTGGCAGCCTGCGCAATCATCCAGGATCTTGTTCACGTCGGCAGCCCAGGCGCCCGCCGCTACAGACAGTCCAAGCAGCACGGTACCCGCCAGTACGGTGAGCCTGCCGGTGGTGTTCTTCTTCATGGTGTTCTCCTTGATACAGTCAATGAGTTTGTGTTCGGTCAGCACATAACTATGGAAGCTGAATGTGTTGATTACTTAACAAGTACCGATCTCGCCCAAGATGTGAGTGCATTGCAAAAGTTCAGTATCAGTACACGCGATCGTCTGGATGAAATAAAATTAAGCCGTGCTTCGCACCGATATGTGGCGCACAGAATAGCAGAGGGCATTTTGGGCGCATAGTAATGTAGGGAGAAATCGATAGTGCCAGTGAAGCAATATAGTTGAGCGGATGTCCCGGTAATTTTTCGGGAGGCCATCGTCACCGCTGCGTCCGAAAAATTAACCGAGTTCGCGAGTCAGTTACCGGCTGTATATGTGCAGACGATGCCATCAAGGCGTATCAGTGATTCGTCTCGGCGAAGCGTACCTGAGCGCGGAAGTTAGTTATGCAATTAATTTTTCAAAGAAATGCGAAATTTGATCTGTGACAAGGTGCTATGTGCTTGTTCATGGAATATATGCCGATACATAATGGCAGTTAAGAATATAATGCTTTATCTGAAGGGGGCGTCATGAACACGAATTCATCATCCTATAAGTGGTCCAGGCTGGTTGTAGCGGGATGCCTGCTGGCAATCGGCTTGGCCGGGTGTGGCAGTGGCGACAATGGCGCGCCAGGCGCCCCGGGTGCCCCCGGACCGGGCGTGGCGCCTTTGGCCGGTTCGACCTCGCTGAACTTCACCATCACCAGCGTGACCGTCGGCAGCCCCCCCGTGGTGAATTTTTCCGTGACCAACCAGGACGGTGTGGCGGTGGCCGGTTTTGCCGAAACCGATTTGCGCTTCAACATCGCCAAGTTGATCCCGGGAACTCCAACCAAATGGCAAAGCTACATCTACCGGAACCAGGCAAGCAGTGCTCATCAGGCCAATCAGGAACGCAAGTCAACGTCAACGGGATATCGTTTTGGAACCCTGGTTGATCACAAGAATGGTACCTTCACTTATACGTTTGCGACCGACATCACAAATCCGGCAGACGTCGTATGTCCTGCGCCCTGCACCGACGCCGATGGCGTCGCGCTGGATCTCAGCTACCAGCCGACACTGACACACCGTGTCGCAATTCAGCAGGGCAACAGCGCGCTGCCCAAAGCAAATGCGATCTACGATTTTGTCCCGGCCGGCGGTGCGGTCAGCACCATGCGCGATATCGTCAAGACCTCGAACTGCAANNGTCACCTGCCACAACCCGGGTTCGTGGGTGGCTGGCACGCCTGGCGTCACGCCAAACACACCTGTCGACTTCAAAGTGATGATTCACAAGATCCATCAGGGCGAAGAGCTCCCGAGCGTCAAGGCCGGCACCCCATACAAGATTGGCAATGCCGATTTCTCGACGGTGGTTTTCCCCTACAGCGCCGTTGCGTTGGGTGACACCCGCGCCTGCGCCAAGTGCCACACCAATTCCGCCACCGGTCCGGATGTCGGCCGGAATACCCCGCAGGGCGACAACTGGAAAACCCAACCGAGCAAGGCCGCCTGCGCTGCCTGCCATGATGACGTCTATTTTGGTAATACCTCGGATCTGCTCAAGCCGTATCAGACAGTTCGGCACATGACGCTCATCAGTGATGCCGGCGGCGTTCCGGTCGAAAACCCGGCGGACAGCCTGTGCATCAATTGCCATTCGACTGGCCAGCTTGCCGGCAGTGTCGAGGCGAAACACGACCTGCCGAACCTGCTCAAGGCGGAAGGCCTCAAATACGTGTTCAATATCCGGAGCGTGACCAATAGCGGGCCGGGTTTGATACCGGTGATTACCTTCTCGGTCGACAATGCCAGCGGCACGCCCTACGACATCAAGACCGGCGCGCAGTTCCTGGACGCGAACGCCAGCCTCAGCCTGCTGGTCGGCTGGAACAATATCGACGAGAACAATACCGGAAGCGGCAGCCACCCGGGCCAGCCGTTCAACATCAACCTGAAGGGCGCGAATGCGGTTTGCGATGCCGGTACCTTTATCTGTACCGTGAACATGGGGGCCAATACCATCCCGCTCGGTGCAACCGGTTCGGGCCGTGCGGCCCTGTATGGCCGTGTCGGTGTCGACGTGGATGGTGACACTGTCGTGGACCGCGTGCGCGTCAAGGCAGCGTTCAAGGACTTCGCCATTACCGATAGCACGCCGGTGGCACGACGCCAGGTGGTCGATATCAACAAGTGCGACAAGTGCCACGATCAGGTCAGTCTGCACGGCGACAGCCGCACCAATGAACCGGGCCTGTGTGTGCTTTGCCACAATCCGAGTGCTACGGACGTGAATCGTCGACCGAAAATCGCTTCAGGTCCGGGTACGGGCTTCCCGGATGGAAGCGTGACCCTCGATAAAAAGACCGAAGAGGCGATCGACTTCAAACGCCTGATCCATGGTGTCCATGCGGCGGCCAAGACGCTATATCCAGTTGCGCCGGCCACGGTCGGTGCTGCTGGCCATGGCTTCCGCAACAAGGGGCTGGTGGTCTATGGGTATAACAGTAGCGTGAATGACTTCAGTCATGTGCGCTTCCCGGGCATTCTCAACGACTGCACGACTTGCCATCTTGCCGGGACCTATGAGCTGGCCGGAAAGTGGGAAGTGCCAACTGCCAGTGGGATTCTGGGTAGCACGGTGAAGGCCACGCCGGACCCGACTGGTGCGATCGGTACCTATGCCCAGCAGCTCGCCAACCAGGCAGACGATCTGAACATCACGCCGACCGCGGCGGTCTGCACGGCCTGCCATGATGGCGATGTGGCCAAGTCGCACATGGTTTTGAATGGGGCTCAGTTTGAGCTAACCCAGGACGCCATTAACACCAGTCCGGTATTGGAGGCTTGCGCCATCTGCCACGGTCCTGGTCGGATAGCCGACGTCAAGCTCATTCATGGCGTGAAGTAGCAAACGAGTGAAAGGAAACTGGCTGGGGTTGTCTGGCGGCTCGGGGTAGATCGGTTATCACAACGATCCCCTGGGGAATCCCCAGCCAGGGCAGTGAGAGTAGCCAGCTGACGCGTTGCAGTACCGTGTATGGGACCAAAAAGCAGCGACCGTATGTGCGGTGGTTTGTCGGACTGGTCAAACGGCTAACGCGGAGCCGCAATCAGGCATGCAGGCAAACATAAAAGAACAATGGCTATCGGGATACAACCATGAATAACCAAAGCTCACTTCTTGCCGCGCTGCTCATGCTTCCGGGCTTCGTGTTCAGCATCGTCGCCTTCGCCGAGGAAACTTCGCCAGCCTCAGCCAGCCTGAAGGCATCCGGTTATACAGAGAAGGGCGCCGATACCTGCCTCAAATGCCATGACGAGGAATCCGAGTTCCCGGTGTTCTCGATCTTCAAGACCAAGCATGCCCAGAAGGCCGACAAGCGCACGCCGTTTGCCGGCCTGCAATGCGAGACCTGCCATGGCCCGGGGGCGGAACACGCCAAGAAAGTGCCCGAGGGCCAGAAGCAGGCGCCGATCATCAAGTTTGGCGCCAACTCGAAAGTATCGGTCGATAAGCAGAACAAATTGTGCCTCGATTGCCATCAGGGCAACGCCCGCAACGGCTGGCAGGCCAGCACCCACCAGGGCGGAGATCTCGCCTGTGCCAGTTGCCATAAGATTCATGCACCGCGCGATCCCGTGCTGGCCAAGACCACCCAGCCCGATGTCTGTTACAACTGCCACAAGAAAGAGCGCTCTGATTTCTTCAAGCCCTCGACCCACCCGGTGCGGGCCGGCTTGATCACCTGCAGCGAATGCCACAGCCCGCATGGTTCGAACACAGATGCCCTGCTGGTCAAACCGACCATCAACCAGACCTGCTACACCTGTCACGCGGAAAAGCGCGGACCGTTCCTGTGGGAGCATGCACCGGTGGCCGAGGACTGCACCATCTGCCATAACCCGCATGGCTCCGTGCATACGTCGCTTCTGAAAAAGAATCCGCCATTGCTCTGCCAGCAGTGCCACGCGCCCAGTGGCCATCCTTCGGTTGCGTACACCGGAGATTCACTGCCGGGTGGCAGCGATCCTGCGAACTCGGCCTTCCTGCTGGCCCGGGGTTGCGCGAACTGCCATTCGCAGGTCCATGGCTCGAATCACCCCTCGGGCTCGAGGTGGATGCGGTAGCCGGGACTGGAGGCATCAAGCCCGGTCCTGAAACAGGGGACGGGGTGCGATCGAAGCGGTCGGGAGAGAACTAACCACGTTACATCCGATAACGGGACAAGAATTATGAAAACGACAACATCACTGTTTCCGCTTCTCATCCTTTCGTTGCAGGTCACCTCGGCCATTGCCGCCGACACAGGTGAGGCGGGCGGCACCCTGCCCGCCGTCGACATGACGGAATGGAAGTGCAAGTACTGCGCCTTTGAAGAAGGTTTCAGCGGCACCGTCGATCTGGGTCTTGGCTACGTCTCGACCGATTCCTACAAGTTCGGCGAATACACCGGGCTGACGGATGAAGGCCTGTACCTGATCGGCGACGCCGATTTGCGTTACCGCGGTGCCGATGCCAGTTACCTGAATGTGGATGTGTCGAGACTCGGTCTGGATTCACGCTCACTGGGTGTGGAAGGCGGCAAGCAAGGGAAATACAAGCTCACCTTCGAGTACGATGAGCTTCCGCACTACATCTCGGATAGCGTATCCACGCCTTTCCTCGGCACCGGCACTGACACGCTCACGCTGCCACCGACCTGGGTGGGCGCCGGATCGACTGGCGGGATGACCGATCTGGCCAATAGCCTGCACAGCGTCAACCTGGATACGAAGCGCAAGCGTTTGGGGCTGGGCGCAGCCTTTGCATCCGGGTCGCAGTGGGAATATGCAGTGAAAGTTCGTCACGAGGTTCGCGAAGGCACCCAGCGCACGGCCGGCAATTTTTTCTTCAGCACCGCTCAGCTGGTCATGCCGGTTGACACTGTCACTGATCAGGTGGATGCGTCCGCCACATACACCGGCAAGAAATTTCAGGCCCGGCTCGCCTATTACGGCTCGCTGTTCAGCAACGAGAACACCGCGCTCAATTGGCAGAATCCGTACTTCACGGGCGGTACCGTCGATGCCGGACAGATCGCCTTGGCGCCTGACAACCAGTTCCACCAGATTCTGGCTTCGGCCGGCTACCAGTTTACCGATAGCACCCGCGCGACTGCCGACCTGGCATTCGGACGCATGACCCAGAACGAGACGTTTCTGGGAGCCACCGTCAATTCCGGCATTGTGGTGCCGGCCCAGCCGCGGTCGTCGCTCGAAGGCCTGGTGAATACCCTGAATGCCAATCTCAAGATTACATCGGCGCTGACTCAGGCCCTGCGGCTGAACGGAAGCTACACCTATAACGACCACGACAACCGGACACCGCAGGCCAGTTACTACTGGGTGAGCACCGATATTCCGCCGGTCCAGCAACGAACCAACCTGCCATACAGCTTCACGCAAGGCACGCTCAAAGTCAGTGGCGATTATCGATTCACGAAGCAGACCAAGGCTTCACTTGGCGTGGATTCCGATACGCGCGAACGTACATACCAGGAAGTATCGAAGAGCACCGAAAATACGGTATGGGCCAAGGCAAACACGCGTGTCGTGGACAATGTCTACCTGACGCTCAAGGGTGCGCATGCGGAACGCGACATCAACGGCTATGAAGTGCTGCCATGGGTTTCCCCGGCTGAAAACCCGCTGCTGCGTAAATACAACATGGCGGATCGAGTCCGGGATACTGCCGGGTTGCGTGCCGATTTCACGATTGGTTCGGCCATCAGCCTTGGGTTTGGCTATGATTACGCCAACGACGATTATTCAAAATCGCTGATCGGTCTGACGGAGAGCAAGGATACCACGCTCGCCGCCGACGCTTCCGCGAGACTGGGCAAGAGCACCAGCCTGCATGTCTACTTCACCAATGAGCAAATCCGGTCCCATCAGGCGGGAAGCGCCGGGGGATTGACGCCCGACTGGACCGGTGAGAATTATGACTCAGTGAATACCGGTGGCATCGGCGTCAAGCATGCATTGATCGCGGGAAAATTCGATATCGGTGCGGATTACACCATCTCGAACGCACACGGCGAGATCAAGGTCTATGACGGTTCGGCCAATGCTCCGTTCCCTGATCTGGTTTCCAGGCTTGGCAGTGTGAAGCTGTACGCCACTTACCGATTGAAGGACAACCTCTCCCTGAAAGGTACCTACTGGTACGAGCACTATCGGAGTGACGACTGGCAGCTGGATGGCGTCACGCCCAGCACCATCTCGAACGTGCTGGCCTTTGGTGAACAGGCGCCGTCGTATTATGTGAATGTGTTCATGCTGTCGCTGCGCTACAAGTTCTGACCGTACAGCGCCGCCAGGCACGACGCAGGGCGTGACAGAACTGCGCCGTGCAGAGCCCGCCGGGTGATCGTTTCAGCGCGTCCGGCGGGCCACCATACCAGGCGAGCCTTCAGTCCTGCCGATTCCCAATTGAAGAGCAAACGCGAAAACAGACCGTCTCGACCGGACAGGACGGCAGGTCGCCGTTCAGTCGCCGGGCTCAATGGTTAAATACTCGGCACCACATCGGAAATGACCTGGCGGTGGTGATCACGCCGCGAGCGGGATAAGATCGTCCCGAGACAGCAGCCGTGAGCCGCGTGTGGCATTAACCTTTCATCTTGATATCGTCAGTGCCGAGGCACTCATGTATTCCGGACCGGCCACCCAGGTGGTCGTGCCGGCCAAGGCGGGCGAGATGTGCATCCTGGCGCGTCACGCTCCGTTGCTGGCCTCGATTCGTCCCGGCCTGCTGCGGCTCAAAAACCCCTTCGAAGAAGAGCAGGAACTGTTCGTAACCTCGGGTTTCATGGAAGTTCAGCCGCACTCCGTCACCATCCTGGCCGATACCGCCGTGCGCAGTCGCGATTTGGACGAGGCGGCGGCACGCGCCGCGCTGGAGCGCACGCGCAGTGCCCTGGCTGCGCAACCTTCCCCGGCGGATTACGATCGGCTCAAGGCCGAACTCAATATGGAGCTGGCACTATTGCGTGCCATCGACCAGATCCGCCGGCATTCGAAGCGCTGACGCACCAGCCTGCCACCGTGGTTTCAGCCGGGTTCGCCACGCACCCAACGCCGATCTGACCACCGTCAAATGCTCGCCCGGGGGATTGGTGCTAGCCTAGCGCCATGATCAAGGCCCCGTTTACCGCGGAACTCTCGCAACGCATCTGGGACACCAAATACCGCTGGCGCGAGCCGGGCGAGGTGCGCGATGCCGCAGTCGAAGACACGTGGCGGCGGATAGCGCGGGCCGTGGCCAGTGTCGAGGGATCCGCGGATCGGGCCGTCTGGGAACAGCGTTTCTATTCGATCCTCGAAGGATTCCGATTCCTGCCCGGTGGCCGCATCCAGGCCGGGGCCGGCACGGGTCACCGCGTCACACTCTTCAATTGCTTTGTCATGGGCACGATCGAGGACTCCCTCGATACGATCTTCGATGCCCTGAAGGAAGGCGCCCTCACCATGCAGCAGGGTGGCGGGGTGGGCTACGATTTCTCGACCTTGCGCCCGAGTGGGGCGCAGGCGGTGAGTGTCGGGGTGACTGCCTCCGGCCCGGTGTCGTTCATGCAAATCTGGGATGCCATGTGCGCCACTATCCTGTCGACCGGGGCGCGTCGTGGGGCAATGATGGCGACGTTGCGCTGCGATCATCCTGATATCGAGGAGTTCATTCGTATCAAGCACGACGCCACCAAGCTCCGGCACTTTAACTTGTCGGTCTTGGTGAGCGACGCCTTTATGCAGGCTGTGCACGCCGATGCCGACTGGCCACTGGTGTTTCCGCTGGGCTCGCGCGAAGTCGTCTCGGCTGAAGCCACAGTCGAGCGGGTCTGGTCCGGATCACCGGACCCGAAGCGCTGTCGCATCTATCGCACCGTGCGCGCCCGCTCGCTGTGGAACCAGATCATGCAGGCAACCTATGACTATGCCGAACCGGGCGTGATCTTCATCGACCGTATCAACGAACTCAACAATCTGGCCTATGCTGAGCGCATCAGTGCCACCAATCCCTGCGGAGAACTTCCGCTGCCCCCGTATGGTGCCTGTAACCTCGGCTCGATCAACCTGACGCAATTTGTTCGCGAGCCGTTCAGCGATCGCGCGTCCTTCGACTTCGATGCAATCGCGGAGACGGCCGCTATCGCCACGCGGCTGCTCGACAACGTCACCGACCTGTCGCGCTTTCCGCTCGAACAACAGGCGCAGGTGGCGCGCAGTACGCGGCGCATCGGGCTCGGGCTGACCGGTCTGGGAGACGCCTTGATTTTACTGGGCATACCGTATGGGACGCCGTCCGCCGCGGCCGTGGCCGGTGACGTGATGCGCTGCATCACCGAAGCGGCTTACCGCACGTCGGTGGCACTGGCGCGCGAGAAAGGCGCTTTTGCCCGGCTCGACCGTGACCGGCACCTGGCGGCACCATTCATTGCCCACTTGCCGGAGGATATCCGTCACGACATCGGCCAATACGGGATTCGCAATTCGCATCTGACCGCGATTGCCCCGACCGGCACGATTTCACTATTGGCCAATAATGTGTCGAGCGGTCTGGAGCCGGTGTACCGGTTCGAGTACACGCGGCGGGTGCGGGAAGCGGACGGATCACTGAAAGAGCATGCCGTGAAGGATTACGCGTTTCATCTGTACCGCACGCTCCGCGGAGCGGAAGCCCCGCTGACCCCGGCGTTTGTGACCGCCGGCGAGATCTCGCCGTACATGCATCTCGACATGCAGTCTGCCCTGCAGCCGTGGGTCGACAGCGCCATTTCCAAGACCATCAACGTTCCGCAGGATTACAGCTTCGAACGTTTCCGGTCGCTGTATGAGTACGCCTACAGCAAGGGCCTCAAGGGCTGCACGACCTTCCGGCCGAACCCGGTGACCGGTCAGGTGCTGGTGGATGTGGACGAGCCGGCGCCAGCGGAAAAGGGCAGCGCGATCCATTGCTGTTCGGTGGAACGCGAGGCCGATTGAATGGCAGAAATGCACAGAGAATCTGAGATGAACGATCACACAAGAAAATGGCGATGGTCTCGAGTCCTGCTCCTGACCGGACTGGCGTTGCTGGCCGGGTGCGGAACCATCGGCAGCCAGGTCGTGCCCACCACGGTGCACAAGACCCTGTCGCTGAAAACCGGCGACCTGCAGCGCGATGGGCTGGCGTTCCTCACCCCATCCACCGTCACCGGCCAGGAACAGGACAAGCTGGCGCTGGCGCTGGTATTCGGCGAGACCGTGGCCAAACTTCTGCCCGGCGTGCGGGTGGTCTCGCTGCCGGAGACCCTGGGGGCCATCAATCGCGCCGGACTGGCCGATGAATACCGGGTCATGATCGATCACTATCGCGATACCGCCATCTTCCGGCGCGACTCGCTCAAGGCCATTGGCCAGGCGGCATCGGTGCGGTATCTGGCACAGCTCAAGCTGGCCGAATTCAGGCGCGACCTGCGCGAACGCTTCTCGCTGTTTGGGCTGCGCCTGTTCCAGACTCAATATGCACACCTGCGACTCGACATGCAGATTTGGGACAGCGTCGAAGGGGTGATTGCCTGGGAAGCCTCGGAAGAGGTGAACTACGCCTACGACAGTGGATCCGAGCGGCCCGTGACCTTCCAGCAAATGGTGGAAGTCGCGGCTGCCGAACTTCTGAAAACATTGCCATGACGGTCATGGTACTTGTCGTCTATCTGCATTTTCTCGGCGTTGTCACGCTGTTCGCGTTGCTGTTTGCACAAATTTTGTTGTTCCGTCCCGACCTGACCCAGTCTGGGCAGCAACAACTGGTGGCGCTTGATCTGGCCTATGGCGCGGCGGCCACCCTGGTGTTGATCACCGGGCTGGCGCGGGTGTTCGCCGGCGGTCCCGGGCCCGGCCATTACTTCGGCATGCTGGCCTTTCATTTCATGGGCGCCGCCTTCCTGGCGGCGGCGCTGCTGTCGCTCTACCCGACACGCATTTTTCTTGTGCGTCGGCGCGCGCTGCGTGCCGGCCGAATGGAGCCGCTGGCGAGCGCAACCGCTACGCGCCTGGTCCGGATTCAATACGCGGAACTGGCGTTGCTGCTGCTGGCGCTGTGGCTGGCGGTCGTCATGGCGCGCGGACATCAGGTCGGATTGACCTGATGCCCCGGATCACAGAATAAGCTCTGTCGCCAGGCACAAAATCTGGTTTTGTGTGTCCAAGCCCCAATACTCATCCGATTCGCCTGCCATGCTGCGCCATTGTTCATTATCGAGGTTCGGATCTTTCATGGTGGCGATGATCGCCATGGTGCCGGCCACCACGGCCGGAGTGAAGATGCCGGCCGTGGTGCACAGCGAGTTTATCTTTGATCAGACGCCGTTTGCCCAGTGTCATGCCTCGACGCTGGCGGAGACACCCGCCGGGCTGGTCGCGGCCTGGTTCGGCGGACGGCGCGAGAAGAGTCCGGATGTCGGAATCTGGATAGCGCGCCGGACATCGGAGGGTTGGACAGAACCCGTCGAAGTGGCAAATGGCGTGCAGCCGGACGGCCAGCGGTTCCCGAGCTGGAATCCGGTTTTATTTCAGGCACAGAGCGGGCCGCTCAGACTGTTCTACAAAGTAGGCCCGGACCCGGCACGCTGGTGGGGGATGTTCGCCACATCGTTGGATGATGGGCGCAGCTGGTCGGTGCCGGCCCGGATGCCGATCGCCAGTCTCGGGCCCGCCAAGAACAAGCCGATCGAATTGGCCAACGGCACGATCCTGAGCCCGACAAGCAGTGAAGCCGGAAGCTGGCGCGTGCATGTCGAGCGCCAGGCTGGTGGCACGACGACCTGGCAACGCACGGAAGTGAGCGCCGGCGCCGAGCACTTCCGTGCCATTCAGCCGGCGCTGTTGCGTTACCCGTCCGGACGGATCCAGCTGCTGGCACGCAGCCGCGATGACCGGGTCGTGCAGAGCTGGTCGGACGATGACGGTCAGCGCTGGAGTCCGTTGAGGGAGACCGTGTTGTTGAATCCGAACAGCGGGATTGATGCCGTGATGTTGCGCGATGGACGCGCATTGCTGGTCTATAACCCGACACGTTGGCGCCGCAGCCCGCTGGTGGTCGCGGTGTCAACCGATGGCGAGCGCTGGCGGGATGTGCTGACGCTGGAAGACGGGGCCGGTGAGTATTCCTATCCGGCGGTGATCCAGACTGCCGACGGACAGGTGCACGTGACTTACACCTGGAAACGCCAACGGATACGGCACGTGGTGCTGGATCCGGTGCAGCTTTAATCGTCGAGGGGCTCCGCCCACAGGTCGTGCTCACCGGAGTCGGTGATCCGCACCCGGGCAAACTCGCCGACGTCCAGGCCCGCGCTGTTCTCGATGATTACCACGCCATCGATTTCCGGGGCATCGGCCGCCGAGCGCGCCAGCGCGGTGCCGTCGTCGGTGATTTCATCGACCAGCACAATGATTTCCCGACCGACCTTCTGTTCCAGCTTCTGTGCGCTGATTTCAGTCTGCTTCTCCATGAAGCGGGCGAGGCGTTCCTGCTTGAGCTCCTCGGGGACCGCTTCGGCCAGCGCGTTGGCGGCTGCCCCTTCAACCGGTGAGTAGGCAAACGCACCGACGCGATCGAGCTGGGCTGCGTCGAGAAAATCGAGCAGCTGCTGGAAATCCTGTTCGGTCTCGCCCGGGAAACCGACAATAAAGGTGCTGCGCAAGGTCAGATCCGGCACCGTCGCGCGCCAGGCGTTGAGGCGCGCAAGCGTGCCCTCGATATCGCCCGGGCGTTTCATGGCCTTGAGGATTCTCGGGCTGGCGTGCTGAAAGGGAATGTCGAGATACGGCAGGATTTTGCCCGCCGCCATCAGGGGAATGATCTCGTCGACATTCGGGTACGGGTAGACATAGTGCAGGCGCACCCACACACCCAGATCGCCGAGGTGTCTGGCGAGCTCGGCCAGACGGGTCTTGACCGGCATGCCGCCCCAGAAGTGGGTGCGGTATTTTACATCCACACCATAGGCACTGGTGTCCTGCGAGATCACCAGCAGTTCCTGCACGCCGGCATCCACCAGATGCTCGGCCTCGGTCAGCACTTCGCCGACCGGACGTGACACCAGGTCGCCGCGCATCGACGGAATGATGCAAAACGTGCAGCGATGGTTGCAGCCCTCGGAAATCTTCAGATAGGCATAATGCCGGGGAGTGAGCTTGATGCCTTCCGGCGGAATCAGGTCGGTAAACGGATCGTGCGGTTTCGGCAGATGCGCGTGCACCGCCTGCATGACTTCATTCAGGGCATGCGGGCCGGTCACGGCCAGCACCTGCGGATGCGCCTGTTTGACCACATCGCCTTTGGCCCCGAGGCAGCCGGTGACGATCACCTTGCCGTTTTCCTTGAGTGCTTCGCCAATGGCCTCCAGCGACTCTTCCACGGCGGAGTCAATGAAGCCGCAGGTGTTGACCACCACCAGGTCGGAATCATTGTAGTCGGGCGAGATCGCGTAACCCTCGGCGCGCAATTGAGTCAGAATGCGCTCGGCATCGACCAGTGCCTTGGGGCAACCGAGGCTGACAAAACCGACTTTCGGAGCGGGAGTGGACATGCGCTGAATACAGGCCGGGACGGGTGCGCCATCCTAATGGATGGTCGCGGCGACCGCCACCGGGGTCTGGTGGGTTAGTTGGACGGGCCGGCGGTCATGACCAGCCGCTCATTGATGTAGAGCAGGTCGCCCTCGCTGAGGGTGCCGGCCGCGAATTTCAGTTGCAGCATGGCCAGCACGTAATTGTAGCGGGCCTGTGCCAGATCACGCTCGGTACGATACAGGTCGCGCTGGGCATTGAGCACGTCCACTCCGGTGCGCACACCGGATTCGTAACCGATCAAGGTCGATTCGAGCGCCTTGCGGCTGGACACCAGTGCCTGCTCCAGGGCCTGAACCTGGGCAATGCCACCGGTGGCGGCCAGATAGGCTTCGCGGGTCATGCGCGTGATGGTGCGCTTGGCCTGCTCAAGAGCGGACTTCGCCTGATCTTCCCGGGCCACGGCTTCGCGCACGCGCGATTGGGTAATGCCACCGCTGTACAGCGGGATTTGCAGCTGCACGCCGATCTGGTTGGTGCTGTACTCATAGGTCAACGGCGAGAACAGGATGCCGTTCTTGTTGTAACTGTGGCTGGCGACGAAATCGAGCGTCGGGTAATGGCCACCGCGGTTTTTTTCCACCTCCTCCTCAGCCACGCGCAGGGCGTGTTGCTGCGAGACGATGACTGGATTCTTTTCCAGAGCAATCCGGTTCCAGGCTTCCATGTCCAGCGGATCGGGGTAGACATACTGTCCTTTCCACAGCAGCCGGGCCAGGGGACCGGTACTGTTGCCGGTCAGGACCACCAGCAATTCACGTCTCGCGAGCAGCTGGTTCTCAGCCACCACCACCTGAGCGGCGGCCAGGTCAAAGCGGGCGCGGGCCTCATGGACATCCACCACGGTGGCGTTGCCGACGGCAAAGTTGCGTTCCGCGAGTCGCAGCTGGCCTTCAATGGCGGCTTTCTCGGTGCGGGCAAATTCCTGGGCATCTTCGGCCGCCAGTACCTGAAAGTAGGCCTGCACGACCCGGATGATTAGCTCACCGGCGGCAATCGCCAGATCGGCTTCAGCCTGGTTGGCGATGGCCTTGCCCTGACGGTAGGCGGCAAAGTTGGAGTGGCGGTAGAGCGGCTGGGTCAGCTGGATCCCGTAGGCATCGCTGTCGTAATCATTGGAGTGCGCTGGCGGCGGTTGGCTGATGTCCTGGCTGACCGCAAAATGTGATGCGCCCAATGACAGGTTCGGCAACAGCTGACCGGTGCCCTGATCGCGTTTTTCCAGGCTGGCGCGGTAGCCGGCCTGGGCCTGGGCCATCGTCATGTCCTGCTGCTGCGCGCGGCGATAGATTTCCATCAGGTCCTCGGCCTGCGCCGGCGCTGCGGCAATCCACAGCGCCAGGGACAACGGCAGCATTCGAAATGGCAGTGTCGTGTTCATGGTTTTTTCATCCACCCGCGGAGACGCGCCAGCAGGCGCGAAGTAAACGATTTCGTCTGGCGACGGCTTTCGCGTCCCGATTCGACCAGTGAATATACGGACGGGACCACCACCAGCGTCAGCAATGTCGAGGATACCATGCCGCCCATCACCACCAGGGCCAGCGGCCGGTTGGTCTCGACGCCGGGGCCAAGTCCGATGGCCGCTGGCATCATGGCGGCGATCACCGTGAGCGAAGTGATCAACACCGGCCGCATACGATGCGGGCAGGCTTCGCTCAAGGCCTGATGGATCCCCATGCCACGCTCACGGTACTGATTGGTGAGGTCGATGAGCAGGATCGAGTTCTTCGCCACGAGACCCATGAGCAGGATCATGCCGATCATGGAGAACAGGTTGAGCGTGTCGTTGAACAGCCATAGCGCGGCCACGCCACCGATGATGGCCAGCGGTTGGGCAACCATCACCACCAGCGGTTGCAGCAGCGAGTTGAATTGTGAAGCCAGCACCATGTAGATCATGAGCAGGGCCATGGTGAAAGCAAACAGCACGTACCCGCCGGTCTTGGCAAATTCCTCGGCCTGGCCGGTGTAGGCAATGGTGTAGCCCGGCGGCAGAATTTCCGTGGCAATGCGGTTCACGGCGTCGGTCGCGGACCCAAGCGGCAGCCCTTCCAGGGCCCCGTAGACGAAGCTGGCATATTGCCGGTTGCGGCGCTTGATCTCGGCCGGTCCCAGGCCTTCCTCGAATTTGACCAGCGTATCGAGCCGGACCAGGTTGCCGGCGCGGTTCTTGACGTACAGGCGCCTGAGGTTGTCGATGCTCGTGCGTTGGCTCGGATCCACCTGCAGGCGGATGTCATAGCGCTCGCTTTTCTCCTTGAACTCGGCAATGTTGACGCCGCCGGTCATGAGGCTCAGTGTCTGGGCGATATCGGAAGCGCTGATCCCGAGCTGGGCCGCCCGTTCGCGATCCAGCACCACCTGCACCTGCGGCAGGTTGAGCTTCAGGTCCTTGTCGAGTTTGGCAATGCCGGTGACCTGGCCGAGACGGGACGTCATCTGTGCGGTCAGCTCGTCGAGTTTCGACAATTCCGGTCCGATGATGGCGAATTGCAGTGGTTCTCCGCGCATGCCGCCAATCGGTGAAATGTTGGCCGGGAAGGCCAGTACGCCCGGGATGGCGCCGAGGTCACGACGCAACTCCTTCATGATCAGTGGCTGACCCAGCGCACGTTCCTTTTTGTCGACCAGGCGCACGAAGATCGAGCCGCTGTTGACCTGCCCGACATCGCCGAGCCCCACGGCCGAGAAGTAGCTGTATACATCCGGGCGTTTCTTCAGGATCGCCTCGATCTCGGTGATCCGGTTGGCGGTGTAATCCAGGTTTGACCCAAGCGGCGTCTGGACGGCGATCATGAACCGCGATTCGTCTTCCTCGGGCACGAAGGTCTTGCCGACGCGCGCAAAGAAAAACACGCTGGACGCGACGACCAGGAAGGCAATGCCGATCACCCACCAGCGGTGGGCGAGGCCGGTGGCGAGCAGTCGTCGATAGCCTGACTCGAGCCCGAGAAACAGCTTTTCCAGTGTCTGGTACACGCGGCCGTGCTGTTTCGGCAATTCGAGGTATTTCGCGCAGAGCATCGGCGTCAATGTCAGAGAGACCCACAGTGACGCCAGCACACCGACCACCACCACGAGCGCAAAGGAACTGAGGAACCGTCCCATGATGCCGCTGATGAATACGACCGGCAGGAAGATCGAAACCAGGGTCAGCGTCGATGCCAGCACCGCGAACACGACCTGGTTGGCCCCGTTGATGGCTGCCTTTTCCTTCGACTCATGGTCTTCCTCGCGATGCCGGAAGACGTTTTCCAGCACCACGATGGCGTCATCCACCACCACACCAATCAGCAGGAGCAGGCCGAGCAGGGTAATCTTGTTGAGCGTGAAGTCGGCGAAGTACATCACGGCGAATGTGGCAAACAGCGATACCGGAATCGCGGTGGCGATGATCAGCGTCGAACGGCCGCTTTTCAGAAACAGGAACACCATGATGGCGGCGAACAGCGTGCCGAGCAGCAGGTGTTCATTCAGCGCCTCGATGGACTGGCGGATGCTGATGGAATCATCCGAGGAGTATTTGAGCTCGAGGCCCGGTGGCAGGGCCTGACGGAGCTCGCGGTCGACCCGCGCCTTGACGCGTTCCACCACCGACACCGTGTTGGCGCCACTGGCCTTCACAATGCCAAGACCGACCGCCGGCATGCCCATGAAGCGGGCCAGCTTGCGCGCATCTTCCAGGCCGTCTTCGACACGGGCGACATCCTTTAAATAGACCGGCGCGCCGCGACGATAGGCCACCACCAGCCGGCGCATGTCGGCAAGTTTGTCGAACTCGGCATCGAACTTGATCAGCCATTCGCGCTGCTGGCTGCCCAAAAAGCCGGCCGGCAGGGTGATGTGTTCGCGGGCAAAGGCATTGCCGACATCAATGGGTGAGAGGTTATAGGCTTGCAGGCGCTCGGCATCCAGCCACACCCGAATGGTGCGCTTGATCTGGCCGCCAATCAGGACTTCGCCGACGCCGTTGATGGTTTCCAGACGCGCCTTGAGCACCTCGTCGGCATAGGTATTCAGTTCCTGCAGGGTGCGGTTGCCCTGGAGCACGACCCACAGCACCGGTGCGGCACCGACTTCGACCTTGCGGACAATCGGCGGATCGGCATCCTTGGGCAGGCGTTTCAGAACGCTGTCGACCTTGGCCTTGACCTCCTGATAGGCCACATCCACATTCTTCTCCAGCTCGAATTCGATGCCGATGACCGAGGCTCCGATGGAAGAGCTGGAAATTATCGATTTAACGCCCGGAACCTGGTTCACCGCCTCTTCAAGGATGTCGGTGACGTTCTTGTCGATGATTTCCGGGTCGGCCCCCTGCAGTGTCGTGATGACCGAGATCGCGGGAAATTCGATTTTTGGAAATTTGTCGAGGCCCAGGCGGGTGAAACCAATGATGCCGAATAGCACCAGCACCAGGCTCACCATCAAGGTGAACACATGACGCTTGATGGAAAAGGTAGGCAGGCTCATGGTTGCGCGGCTTCCGACGTCTTGGCGGCCGGTGCGGCATTCATGATCCGGACCTTCGCGCCTTCGCTGAGCAATCCGGCGCCATCGACTGCAATGGTTTCGCCGGATTTCAGGCCGCTGAGGATTTCCATCCGGCCATCGCGCAGGATTCCGGTTTTCACCACCTGTTCATGCGCCGTGTCTCCCTCGATCCGGTAGACCACGCTACCGGCAGGTCGCAGCACCACGGCGGTTTCCGGTACCACCAGTGTGCCGCGATGCACGCCGAGCACCACCTCGCCGCGCACACTGCCGACGGAATACCATTCATGCCCGCCGGGCAGAGCGGCAATGACTTCCATGGTCTGGGTGCTGCTGTCGAGCGCCGGTCGAATTTGCTGGATGGTGGCGTTGGCCGTTTTCCCCGGATCGGAAAAACTGCTGAGGCGTACGTGTTGCCCGGGGCGCAGCTGACGTGCCACATGTTCCGGGAACGGCAATCGAATCGTGAAAGACTGGCGCCGGACCTGTGTGGGGTCGAGCGCCTGGGCCACGCCCAGCGAGGTGGCGTTTCCGACGGCCGATTCCACCACGGACAGGTCCGTCTTCACGACGGCGGCGGTGGTGACGTTTACCATTTTGACAGCGGGCTTGTCGGCTTCCTTTTTGGCGCAGGCCGAGATGCCCGAGGCCAGGGTGCTCAGCAACAACAGAACAAGAATTTTTTTCATGACCGCTTCCGGGCAGAGGAGGAGGGGGAGGAATCGCTCGGCAGAATGCCGCGCAGTAAAATTTCGGTAAGCAGCTCGCTGTAGCGATCCGGCTGGCGTGCGAAGCTGATTTCAGGGAAGTGGCGCAGTACCTCGCGGGCCTCGAAGAAGAATACGTTGGCCCCGATCAACAGTGTGGCCACGGCGGCCGGATCGATATCGGCGCGCAACTCGCCCGAGTTCTGCCCGGCGCGCAGGATCGCGACAAAGCGCGCAAATTTTTCCCCGTACACCTGTTCGGCCAGCGCCTGTCCCCGATGCGGGTCTTCCCCGAGCAATTCGCGCAGGGTCAGTCTCGCCACCTGCTCGTGTTCCAGCAGGCTGGTCAGGTGTGCGCGGGCAAATCCTTCGAAACGCTCGGCCATCGGGGCGTCGTCGTTGCCAAGGTCATCGAGATGCTGGCTGGCGTCATGACAGGCCGCGCGAATGACCGCGAGATAGAGATCCTGCTTGGTATTGAAATGATGAAAGACGTTCGCCTTGCTCACCCCGGCGCGTTCGGCAATGGCATTCATCGAGACGGCATCAAAGCCATGTTCCGCAAACAACGCCTCGGCCGCGGTGAGGATGCGCGTGACGGTTTCGCTGCTCGTGGCAACAACGGTGGCGGGGGCGCTGGCCATGATTCACCTCGGGAGATCGAGGAGATCATTGGAACACTGACCGACCGGTCAGTCAATGACTTATTGTTTTACTCAGAAATAAAAAGGTTGTCGATGCCGGCTCAAATCAGATACCGGCCGGCACTGGCCACGACCACCAGAGCCAGGCCCAGCAGCAGATTGATGCCGATGAGCCGGCGAATCTGGCCGAGGGCCTTGCCGGCCGCCGAGAAACTGCCGGCCGCCACGGACTTTTTGAGTCGCCGATAGGGGGCGAAGAACACATGCAGAAAGATGCCAATCATTACCAGCCCGACGCCCTGCATGATGTGGATATACAGCGCCAGTCCCTGGAACCCCCCAAAAACATTGAAGATCATCCAATAGCCGGTGACCGGCAGGATGATCACTGCGGCCCACACCCAGGGAAAGAAGCGGGTGAAGGTCTGCGACCAGAGCGGCATGCGTAGCGGCGGTTCGAGCAGTTTGGCCGCGACCGGGCGTAATGCCATCCACGCAAAGAACATCCCTCCGACCCAGATAACCACGGACAGCAGATGCAGTGTCACGGCGAGAAACATGGGTTCATCCTTACATATTGTTATCGTTGTTGGCGCTGAATCTATCGCAGCGCACCCTGTCCGGCAAAGTATCCGGTGGCTATCGCGCGTGCCCGCTTGCCGGGGACGCCAGCGTGGCCGCGATCGGGCAGATCGGCTCGCGTCCTTCCCGGCAGCGGCGAATCAGGCGGGTCAGCGAGGTGCGCATACGCCGGAGGTCGCGCAATCGCTGTTCGATGGCCAGTAAATGGGCTTCCGCCAACTGTCGCGACTCTCCGCACTGACCGCTGCCAAGCGCCAGGAGCTCTCGGATATCACGCAAGGAGAAGCCCAGTTGCTGGGCGCGCTTGATGAAATTCAGTTGTTCGAGGCTGTCGGCGGAATACACGCGCACCCCGCCGGGTGGACGGCGTGGTGTGCGCAGCAGTCCGCGCCGCTGGTAGTACCGGATGGTTTCCACATTGACACCGGCGGCACGCGCCAGACGGCCGATGGTAAGAGCGCTCATGGCCGGCTGTCCTCGGCGGCAAGAAACACCGGCGCGAAACCACCACCCGGCGTGCGGAAGTTGGTGGTTTGCCCCCGGTACAGACGCGCGGCCAGCAGCTGGATCCGGCCCTGGTAGACATAGTTGCGGACATCGTACTTGAGCATCGTCTCCTCCTCGGCATGGGTGACAGCCTGCTCGGCCGGCGGTACCAGCGATTGCGCCACATACTCGGCGGACAGGATCTCGTCCCAGACACGCTTCGTCAGCTTGTCACCGCGATAGACCGCCTTGCTGCCGTAACCGCTCGCGGGTTTGAAGAACAATACTTTGCGATTTGCCCAGAGCCGATCGGCCTGGGAGCGATCCACACGTTGGGTCTGTGCCACGCCATTCTGCAGGATCTTGATGGTGGCTTCTGGAATACCCATGACGCGCAGCTGATCGCGATTGGTGAGCAGCGCGAGATTGCGCTTGTCGGCATACAACGCATGCGCGCGCGGGTGCGGGGTAATCACGGCCAGATCGTTCAGGTAGGCATTGCGCAGCACGGCATGTGCCGGTTCGTCGAGCGCAAAATCCGTCAGCCGGTTGTACACCAGATCAATGGGCTGGCCATCGACCTCCAGTCGGCCGCCGTGCACAGCCAGCGCCGCGGGATCGGCGATCACGGCCTCGATGCCATGCCGCCGGAACAGCTCGCGGAACAGAACGAATTCCGGATGCAGAAATTGCTGCTCCGGTGCCGTATCCACAATCGCCACC
>DKBE01000004.1 GCA_002451085.1 Proteobacteria bacterium UBA6908
GATGATCACCTCGGCGAGCTTCACCTTGGTGCCGGTCTGTTCACGCTTCACGTACCACATCGCCAGCCAGATCACGATGACCGGCAGGAACAGGATGCGGGTGATGTTGAAGATCTCGGCGACCTTGAGGGTCTCGATGCCATTCGGCTGGTAGATCAGTGCGGCGGCGGCGACCTGTGCGGAGTTCAGGATGCCGGTACCGGCCCAGGCGCCGAACTGGGTGTAGCCCAGGCCAAGCGCTCTACCGACCGGGGGGAAGATGAACATCATGATCACGCCCCACAGCAGGATGGTGCCGATGGTGTAGGCGATTTCCGAGGACTTGGCCTGCACGACCGGGGCCGAGGCGACCGTGGCCGAAACACCGCACACGCCCATACCGGCCGACAGCACGCCACCCATGGAGTTCGGGATGTTCTTGCGGGCACCCATCCACAGGGTCATGCCGACCGAGCCCAGCACGAAGAAGCCGATCAGCACGACCGACAGCGAGCCGAGCTGGCGCAGCTCTGCCGCCGAGTACAGGGCACCGAGCAGGATAATGCCGGACTTGAGACCGAGGCGCGAGACGCGCACACCGTTCTCCGCCCACGCCGGGACCTTGAAGACGTTCACGATCACCATGCCGAGGATGATGCCGAGCAGGATGTAGTTGACGCCAAGGGTGTGGGCCCAGTCCCAGCCGATGGCTTTCTCCGAGGCCTTGCCCCAGATCTTGAAGAGCGGTTCCAGCCCGTACTTATTGATGAACACCAGCAGCAGGATCAATATCGCGCCGCCAACGGTCGAGAGGTAGTAGTCGGCATTGCCTTGTTTCGGGCTGGCGGCCATCTGCCACAGGCCCACCACGATGCCGATGGCGCCGAAGATGTAGCCCATGGTGACCATCTCACCGGCGAGTTTGCCGGTGTGCAGGGCATCCATGATCCCCTTCATGCTCCCGCTCGAAACAAGCCAGGCGTACCCAGCCATGATGATGCCAATAATCAGCACCCATGGCGTCTTTTTGGTGTAGACCATGATTCTCTGTCTCCTAGGTTTTAGTAGTTGCTAAGCTGTGGCGACATTCATCGCACATCCTGTCGCCTGATTAATGAATATCTCGCTTTCTCTGAGCGATTTATCTTGGTGACCGGCGAAGGTGCCGGTATTTCTCTCATACGCAAAAAACATGGGCAAACAATTATTGTTAATCGAATTAACAAAAATATTCGATCAAAACGTTGAGGTGTAATGAGGGTGTGAAAATGTGGGGTTTAACGCGCTATTTCTACTCGAAGGGTATGGAGTAAGGCGGAACAGCAATCTCCAGACGGGGACCATCAGGCAGTTTCAGATGCAGGGTGCCATTTTTTATACTTTGAATTTGTGCGACGACCAGTGCATCAAATCCACCCGATGGTGAAGGTTGCGCATCAACTACGCTGCCAGCAGATTGATCCGGGAAGTCCGGCGCATAGACGGCTGTACCGGGAAGCGGGCAATCACCCGTGGCGATATGAGCAATGACCATCCTTTGTTTTAATCTGCCGAGATAATGCATGCGCGCCACGATTTCCTGGCCGGGATAGCAGCCCTTGGTGAAGCTCACCCCGTTGATGAGCTCCAGATTTGTCATTTGCGGGACAAATTCCTCCACGGTGCCCGGCAAAATATTGGGTAGCCCCGCCATGATATCGAGCCACGACCAAGGTTGTTGGCCACAGGGTGTCGCGTTCCTGGATCTGGCTTGATCCCAGAATTTTCTCATCTGATCGATACCTGAGATGATTTCGAAGCGCGGGTGCAGTCCAGGCAGTCGAATAATGGAGCTGCCTTGCTGGACGACGCAATCAAATGCCTGGGCAGGGCAAGAGGAGAATACCTCGGTGATCAGCGCTTCGGTGTCCGGACCGGAAACACCGACGCGCACGAGCGCCGGATCGGCAATTTCCATATCGACCTTGGCGCGTAGCACAAACATGCGAAGACGCTTCAGCGTCGATTCCACCAATCGCGCCGGTAATTGCAGAAGATAGGCTTCGCCCAGTTTTGCAATCAGGAAGATTGCGAACATGCGCCCCTTCGCACTGCAATACCCGCTGAGTTGTGCACGGTTCTCGCCGACAAGACGAATGTCATTGGTCAACTGCCCCTGAAGAAATGTTTCGGCATCTTTCCCTTGTACTTGTAATAGTGAAAGGTGGGAAAGGTCGACCACGATGTTGCTGTTCTGTGCCGCTAGGCGTTCAGCTTCGGGATTTCCATAGTGGCAGATGGATTGATCCTCAAATATGGCTCCTTGCTGTATCTGGTAAGTTTGCCAATCGGGGTGAATGAAATGGCGAGTTGTTGCAGCGTTGTTCATGGTGTCATCTATCTGAGAATCGAAAAATCGGTCCTCGCGCAGTATACCCCGCGATTACTGCAACCTCAGCTTTACCCCCAAAGGAGCCAAGGAATTACTGATACCGGTCAACCCGCTCCGACATGCATAAATCTGGCCGATCTGGTGCTGGAACTCCTCACCATTCGCGATAGACTGGTGTCAACGGACAGGGTGAAGACGTATGTCGACAACCAATAAACGCCCCCTGAAAAATCTCTACCTCCCGGGCATCCAGCTCCCGGTGGGCGGTGTAGTGTCCATCCTGCATCGTCTGAGCGGAATATTGTGGGTGGTATCCCTACCTCTCATGCTCTGGTTCCTTCAACAGTCCTTGACTGACGACAGCAGTTATCAACGCGTAAGCGCCCTGTTTGCAACACTTCCGATCCGTCTGCTGTCTCTAATACTGGTCATGATTGTGACCCATCATCTAGTGGCTGGGGTGCGACATCTCTTGCAGGACGTTGAGATTGGCGTCACCCGC
Organism: Proteobacteria bacterium UBA6908; assembly: GCA_002451085.1. GTDB lineage: Bacteria > Pseudomonadota > Gammaproteobacteria > Acidiferrobacterales > UBA6901 > UBA6901. The sequence goes on from DKBE01000004.1 coordinate 2,853, forward strand.
GAGGGCGGGTCGCGTGGTGCATGGATTGTGATGCTGACTGTCGCCGTTGCGTCTTCCGTGGCTGGCGTGTGGTTGTTCAAATGACACCAACTCGCCTAACCGGTAGCGTTCAGCACGGCTTTGGTCAGTGGCTATTACAGCGGTTAACCGCCATGTACCTGGCGGTATTCGCCATATGGTTGGCGACGGCAGTGATTCTGGACCCGCCCGCAGGTTTTTCTGCATGGAAGGCGTGGTTTGCATATGGGCCTGTCCGGCTTGCCTTTGCGCTAGCTTTTATGAGCATGCTGGTGCATGCCTGGATTGGGATGCGCAGCGTGTTCCTGGATTACCTCAAGCCCCTGTGGCTGCGGATCCTGATGCATCTACTGACAGCGGTGTTTTTGACGGCGCTGGCTCTCTGGTCGGCACACATTCTCCTGGTGGAGGCGGCTCGCTGATGCCTATCGCCCGACGCAAGTTTGATTGTCTGGTGATTGGTGCCGGTGGCGGCGGTTTGCGCGCCGCACTGCAACTGGCCGAGGCCGATGCGCGCGTAGCCGTGGTATCAAAAGTCTTCCCCACACGCTCACACACGGTCGCTGCTCAGGGCGGAATGAATGCAGCACTGGGCAATGTACTGCCAGACAGCTGGCATTGGCACATGTACGACACCATCAAGGGCGGAGATTACCTCGCTGATCAGGACGCCGTGGAATTCATGTGCCAGGCCGCTCCACGGCTGGTCGTCGAACTTGAGCACTATGGAGTTCCGTTTACGCGCCTAGAGAATGGCCGAATCTATCAGCGGCCGTTTGGTGCCCAGAGCCAGAATTTTGGTGGAGCTCAGGCGGCTCGCACCTGTCCGGCCGCGGACCGCACGGGCCATGCCATCCTGCATGCACTCTACCAGCAAAACATTCGGGCCCGCACACATTTTTTCGACGAATTCTTTGCGGTTGATCTGCTGCGAGATGAAGACGGTTATGTCCTGGGCGCACTGGTGCTGGAGATTGAAACCGGCCAACCGCTGGTAATCGAAGCACGGACGACGCTCATCGCAACCGGTGGAGCGGCACGCATGTACCGGACCAGCACCAATGCCATGATCAATACCGGTGATGGCATGGCCATGGCCCTGCGAGCCGGCGTCCCGCTGCAGGACATGGAATTCATACAGTTTCATCCCACCGGCATCGCGGGCCTCGGTGTCTTGATTAGCGAAGGAGTGCGCGGAGAAGGCGGATACCTCGTGAACAGCGCGGGTGAACGTTTCATGGAGCGCTATGCCCCGACGGCGCGGGATCTGGCCAGCCGCGACGTTGTCGCGCGCGCAATTGAAGTCGAGGTGCGTGAAGGTCGCGGTTGCGGCCCTGCGAAGGAGCATATTCACCTTCAAGTTAGCCACTTGGGTGCCGAAGTAATCAAAAGCCGCTTACCTGGTATCCGCGAACTGGCCATGCGCTTTGCACATGTGGATCCCATCGACCATCCGATTCCGGTTTATCCGACCGCGCACTACACCATGGGAGGCATTCCGACCAATCGTTTCGGCGAGGTCGTCGCGCCCGTTCATACCGGACCCGAAGAGCCGGTGCCGGGTCTATATGCCGTAGGAGAATGTGCCTGCGTGTCGATCCACGGCGCCAATCGGCTGGGTGGAAATTCATTGCTCGATATAGTGGTCTTCGGCCGTGCTGCAGGCAATCAAATCCTGGAGTATCTCAAGGAAAATCCCTTCCCTCGTCCGTTGACCGAGAAAGCGATTGAGCCGGCCCTGCAGCGACTGGCGCGCTGGGAAGCGAGAGGGGACGGTGAACCGGTCGAGACAATTGGTGAAGAGTTGCGCCGCATCATGGAGCAGCATTGTGGCGTATTTCGCAATCAGGAAAACCTGAATCAGGGGGTAGCCAAGTTGCTGAAGCTGCGTGATCGCCTGCAACACGCACACTTGCGCGACCATAGCCGTATCTTTAATACGGCACGGATCGAGGCGCTCGAGCTGGAGAACCTCATGGAAGTGGCCTTGGCGACGATCACCTCAGCCGCTGCGCGTCAGGAAAGTCGTGGTGCGCATTCACGCGACGATTTCCCGGAACGCGATGATCGTCAATGGCTCAAACATTCGCTGTATCTGCGTGATGGCCAGCGTCTTGATTACAAGCCGGTGCGCATGAAACCACTGACCGTTGACTCATTTCCACCGAAGCCACGCGTGTACTGAGAGGGCTCATGCGTTTCTCGATCTATCGTTACAATCCCGAAACAGACAGACGTCCGCACATGCAGGAGTATGACCTGGCGGAGGCGGGTGGAAATACCATGCTGTTGGATGCGTTGATCGCACTCAAGAAAATCGATGACTCACTGAGTTTCCGGCGATCTTGTCGCGAAGGCGTGTGCGGCTCCGATGCCATGAATATCAATGGCCGAAACGGTCTCGCCTGCATCACGCCACTGTCGGAGCTCAAGGAACCGGTGGTGCTTCGGCCATTGCCGGGCCTGCCAGTCGTCCGCGACCTGATCGTCGACCTGACCCAGTTCTATAACCAGTATCGCTCAGTCAAGCCTTGGCTTATCAATCTGGATCCGGAGCCGGAAATTGAACGCCTGCAGTCCCCGGAACAGCGTGCACGACTGGATGGGTTGTATGAATGCATTCTGTGTGCCTGTTGTTCCACGGCATGTCCGTCATTCTGGTGGAATCCAGACCGATTTCTGGGACCGGCAGCGTTGTTGCAGGCCGCACGTTTTTTGGCCGACAGTCGCGATCAGGCCACCGGCGAACGTCTGAATGACCTGAATGATCCCTACCGCCTGTTCCGTTGCCACTCGATCATGAACTGCACCGATGTCTGTCCCAAGGGTTTAAATCCATCACGCGCAATCGGCCATATCCGGCAACTGCTGTTGCGGAGGGTGATCTGAATGATCACACGAGAGAATGAGATGGAACGTCGATTGCGATGGCAATGCCGGCGCGGATTACTGGAGCTGGACTTGCTTCTGCTGCGGTTTGTCGACGAACAATATTTCACGCTGGATGCAGATAACCAGCAGGTTTTCCAGGCGCTCCTGAAATTGCCGGATCAAACCCTCCTCAGTTGGGTACAGGGCCAGGAAATACCCGCTGATGAGTTCAAGAATATTATCATAAATATTACGCAATAGTATGATTATTAATATAAATAAATCATATACTCTAATCGCATTGGTGTTGTTGGCACATGTCGGTGCTTTTGCCTGCCTGCTGGCTGTGAGCCTGCCTTGGTGGGTATTAACGATTACCGGCTTGATGATCTTGGCGAGCTTGTTCTGGTTGATGCAGCGCGGAGCGCTCTCTCCACAAGGTGCATGGCGGATTCGTGAGGACGGAACCTGTCTTGGGCCATCGCTGAACTTCAGCACGGAATCAGACTCATGGCAGATAATCGAGGCCACCTGTTATCCAGGCTGGGTGCGTTTGCAACTCAGAAGCCGTGGGTTGCCAGTACGCACGCTACTGATTCTCCGGGACGCCGTCGATAGTGAAGCCTTCCGCGAACTATGTGCACGGATTGAACAGCGACGACTGCCTGTTGTGGATCAGCCCGTAGTTTGATCGCTGTCGAAGTGCTGCGGTACAAGTACCGTGTCGGTTGCTTGCGGTAATGTGTCCGGATAGTCGCGCGAATAGTGCAAACCTCGAGATTCCTTGCGTTCCTGTGCTGAACGGATAATCAGCTCCGCGACCAGCGCAAGGTTTCGCAACTCAATAAGATCGCTGTTGATACGGAAATTGCTGTAATACTCACGGATTTCTTCACGTAACAGTTTGACGCGATGGCGCGCCCGCTCCAGCCTTTTATTGGTGCGAACGATGCCGACGTAGTCCCACATGAAACGTCGCAATTCATCCCAGTTGTGGGAGACCACCACCAGCTCGTCTGGATCCGAGACGCGGCTCTCATCCCAGGCGGGCAGATCGCCGGCGGCAGGCGGGGCAGCGGCCAGCTGGGCAGATATATGTTCGAATGCCGATTCTGCGAACACCGCGCACTCGAGCAATGAGTTGCTCGCCAAACGGTTGGCGCCGTGCAGGCCGGTAAACGTGCACTCACCAATGGCGTAAAGTCCGGCGAGATCCGTGAGCCCGTGACGGTCGGTCATCACGCCACCACAGGTATAGTGCGCCGCCGGTACCACGGGTATTGGCTGGCGCGTCATGTCGATGCCGTATTCGCGTAACCGGGCATGGATCGTGGGGAAGTGGGCTCGGACAAAATCGGCCGGTTTGTGACTGATGTCGAGGTACACGCAATCCAGGCCGCGGCGTTTCATTTCATAGTCGATGGCTCGGGCCACAATGTCGCGTGAAGCCAGCTCACCACGCGGATCATGATCCTGCATGAACGGTTTGCCATTCGGTAGCAGCAACCGTCCACCTTCACCACGCACCGCTTCGGTAATAAGAAATGTCCGGGCCTGAGGGTGATACAGGCAGGTTGGGTGGAATTGGACAAACTCCATATTCGCGATGCGACAGCCGGCACGCCAGGCCATGGCAATGCCGTCACCGGTCGAAGTGTCCGGATTGGTCGTGTACAGATAGACCTTGGAAGCACCGCCTGTGGCCAGTACGACGCTTCGGGCACTGAACACTTCAACATGACCGGAAGCCTTGTTTAGGGCGTACAGTCCAAGGCAGCGGTTTTCGCCGGAGCGGCCAAGTTTGCGCCCGGTTATCAGATCCACAGCGATGTGTTGTTCACGGATGGTAATGTTCGGGTGTGCCCGCGCACGGGCAGCAAGAGTCGTTTCCATGGCCTTACCCGTGGCATCGGCGGCATGAATGACTCGGCGTCGGCTATGACCGCCTTCACGGGTCAGATGGTAGTGCGGCTTGCCGTCCGGTCCGGTTTCGCGTGTAAAGGCAACGCCTTGTTCGATGAGCCAGTGGACTGCGGCTGCACCATGCTCGACCGTGAACGCCACCGTGTCCGGGTGGCATAACCCCGCGCCCGCCTTCAGGGTGTCATCGACGTGGGCGGCAATGGAATCTCCATTGTTTAATACCGCGGCCACGCCACCCTGGGCATAGAGACTGGATCCCTGGGTCAGATCGGCTTTGGCCAAGAGTGTTACCCTGACTTGATCTGCCAGCCGCAATGCCAGGCTGAGTCCGGCGGCACCGCTGCCGACAATCAGAACATCTGGTGAATTTGGGTGGTTCATGACGGGAAAATGCAGGGAGTAGGCCGTTTTTGGGGTATTATCGGGCGCGCTGAGGGTGGGTTAAAGGCGTGGTCCGTATCGACATGTAACCGGCATTAACTATAACCACGGTCGGTATGGTGGGGCGAACTTTATTTTTGTCCCGTGGTCTTTATTCGGTGACGCACGGCGTTACCGGGTGATCAAGAGGGGAAGATCCCGGATGGTCGAGCGGAGTATCGATCAACAGCTGGTGGTGCGGGTCCAGAGGGGCGATAAGGCCGCCTTTGACCTGTTGGTGCGCAAGTATCAGCACCGCATTGCCAAGCTGGTGTCACGCTACGTGCACGATCGGGCTGAAGTCGAGGACGTGACCCAGGAAGCCTTTATCAAGGCCTATCGGGCGATCAAGGGTTTCCGCGGCGAGAGCGCCTTCTATACTTGGCTCTACCGCATTGCGATCAACACGGCCAAGAATTATCTGGTTTCGCTCGGACGCCGTCCGCCGAGCGCGGACATCGAAAGCGAGGAGGCAGAAGTCAGCGAAGCGGGTGCCGGACTGCGAGATACCAACACCCCGGAGCGGCAACTGCTGGCCGGTGAGATTGGCCAAACGGTGGAGCGGGTACTGGCGGCCATGCCTGAGGATTTACGGACGGCCATTACCCTGCGCGAAATCGAAGGATTGAGTTACGAGGAAATTGCCGAAGTCATGGATTGTCCGATCGGAACGGTGCGGTCGCGTATCTTCCGGGCGCGTGAGGCGATCGACAAGGAATTGCGGCCACTGCTGGAAACGTAGCCAGTTACTTGATCAACCAAAGTTGGATGCGAAAATATGAACGAAGAATTATCAGCGCTGGTGGATGGTGAAAGTTCGGAGCTTGAGCGCGAGCGCGCTTTGCGCGCCCTGTGCAACGACCCGGCCATGAAGGCGACCTGGGAGCGATACCATCTAGTGAGTACCGCCATCCGCCGCGAACTGCATATGATGGTCAGCCCAAGCGTCGCCGATCGGGTGCAAGCCCGTCTCCAGGACGAACAACCAGAGCGCGTCGGTGTGTGGACACGCACTCCGCGCCTGTTCAGGGCGGCCGCCGGTCTGGCGATTGCGGCCTCGGTTGCTGTCGTTGCGGTCCTGAATCTGGCACCAATCCAGTCTTCGCTTACCGGCCCGCTTGCTAAATCGAGTCCGGCCCAGAAACCGGCTTCCAGCGTTGCCGATGCTCGTCCCGCTCCATCCGAACAACAACGTGCCCTGAACCCTTATTTGGTTCGCCATGGTGAGGTGGCCCCTGCCGCCGGGATGAGCAGCATGTTGTCCCATGTGCGGGTCGTCGGGTACGACAATAACTCTTCTATTGAGTCCAAAAACGGCGAATGACCGTCACGCTGTTGTCCCGCTGCAGTGTGTTGTTGATTGGGTTGGTCGTGCCGGTGGCCCATGCTGCCGATGCCCACCAACTTCTGACCCGTATTCAACGTGCCGCCCAGCAGGTGGACTATGAAGGCGTGTTTGTTTATCAGCATGGCGACCAGCTCGATAGTCTGCGGATTTACCACAAAGTCGGTCCGGACGGAGTCCGTGAACGACTCCTTTCCCTGAACGGTGTGCCGCGGGAGATTATCCGCACCAATCGTGAAGTCCGCTGTTATCTCCCGGATGAAAAAGCCGTCATGGTGGAATATCGCCGTGCCGAGCGTCGAGCCTTTCCGGCACTCTTGCCTGACAAATTGGCCGGACTCAAGCAGCATTACAAAGTGACGTCCGGAAAAGGCGGACGGGTCGCCGGTCGATCTACACAGCTGATTAATATCAAGCCGAAGGATGCTTACCGTTATGGGTTCCGGCTGTGGGCGGATGAAGCAACGGGCCTGCTGCTTAAGGCTACTTTACTGGAGGATTCCGGGCGCGTTATCGAGCAGTACATGTTTACCCAGATCTCTACTGGAAAACCCATTCCCGATACTTCGCTGGAGCCAGAGAACCGTAGCAAGGAGCTGGTATGGCACCGTGCCGATGAACCTTCGGCTGAAGACTCGCCCGGTTCCTGGGAAGCACGGCGACTGCCACCCGGGTTCGAGTTGACGGCCCGAATGATGCGCCATCTGCCGGCACATCGACAGCCGGTCGAGCATCTGGTGTATTCGGATGGCCTGGCTGTAATCTCGGTGTTTGTCGAACCATCTGAATCCGCAAACCGGTCCACGGCACTCAGTGGCATGACTCAAATGGGAGCGGTCCACGCCTACGGGAAGAGTGAGGACGACCATCAGATTACTGTGGTAGGCGAAGTGCCGGCCGCCACAGTCGACATGGTCGGCGCTTCGGTTTCACGGCAACCCTGATCAATGATCTCCCGTTTCGCCCTCCTGTCCGCGTTGTGGTTAATGTCGGCGTCGACCCTGGCGGCGCCGATGCGGCCGTTGCCGGATTTCACGAGCCTGGTCGAAGCCAACGGCCCGGCCGTGGTCAACATCAGCACCACACAGGCCACCAAGCGACAGGCCTTGCCGGGAGCCGAGCCGGAAACACAGGATAACGGTCCGTTCAATGATTTCTTGAGACGGTATTTCGGTGACGAGGAACCACCACCCGAGTTTTTTGACAACAAATCTCTCGGTTCCGGATTCATCATCTCGTCCGATGGTTACATCCTGACCTGTGCTCACGTAGTGGACAATGCCACGGAAATTCTGGTCCGACTCAATGATCGGCGTGAGTTTGTCGCAAAGACCATCGGGGTAGATCGCCGTAGCGATGTGGCCCTGCTGAAGATAGAAGCTACAGGTCTGCCAGCCGTAAAGATCGGGGATCCATCCCGGGTGCGAGTCGGTGAATGGGTATTGGCAATTGGCTCTCCGTTCGGATTCGATGCCTCGGCCACATCCGGAATCGTGTCTGCCAAGGGCCGTAGCCTGCCGCGCGAAAACTACGTACCTTTTATCCAGACTGATGTTGCCATCAATCCAGGGAACTCCGGGGGGCCTTTATTTAATCTCCAGGGAGAGGTCATCGGGGTCAACTCCCAGATCTACAGCCGCACTGGCGGGTTTATGGGGCTGTCGTTTGCGGTACCGATCGACATGGCCATGCAGGTATCGCAGCAGCTCAAACAGAGTGGACGCGTGAAGCGTGGCTGGCTGGGCGTCACGATTCAGGACGTGACCCGGGAGCTGGCTGAATCGTTTGGCATGAAACGCCCGGCCGGGGCGTTGATTGCCGATATTCTGGCGGACAGTCCGGCCGCAAAATCCGATCTGCATATTGGTGATGTGGTGGTTGAGTATGAAGGTCGCCGGATCGTGGTGTCTTCAGATTTGCCGCCACTGGTGGGGCAGACTACCCCGGGAACACCGGCAAAACTGATGGTGTTGCGTGGAGGGCGTACATTGGCGGTGACGGTGACCATCAACGATCTGCCGGAAGAGATCACGGAATCCCGTTCGTCGGCACCCAATGACCCGGCGCAGCCGGGCGTGCTGGGCATGCAGTTGCGTGATCTATCGCCAGCCCAGAAGAAACAATTGGGGATCAGCCAGGGAGTATTGGTTGAAAAACTGGCCGAAAGCCCGGCTTCACGGGCCGGCATACGACCTGGCGATGTGCTTCTGCAGATTCAGGGTCGGTCTGTGCATTCTGTGAGTGAGCTGGCCAATGTGGTGGGGGATTTGCCGCGAAACAAGCCAGTACCGGTGCTGGTGCGTCGAGGCGCTGCTGCCCTGTTTTTGGCATTGCGTATGGGCGAGTGAAGCAGTTCAAGCCAGAA
>DKBE01000107.1 GCA_002451085.1 Proteobacteria bacterium UBA6908
GCCGACAAGAAGCACGAGATCTTCGACGAGGACCTGCAGGCACTGGTGACCGAAGAAGCGATCGAGCACGACGAGAGTATCAAGCTGGTGGCGTTGCGAGTGACCTCGGAAACCGGCACCAAGCCCTATGCGATGGTCACACTCAGCGTTGATGGCGAACAGCGCGCCGCCGGCGCCGAGGGCGGCGGTCCGGTGGATGCCGCCTTCAAGGCGATCGACAGCGTGCTCGAAACCCAGGTGCAACTGCTGCTGTATTCGGTCAACAACATCACCAGCGGCACCGACTCGCAGGGCGAGGTCACGGTGCGACTGGAGAAGGGCGGACGGATCGTGAATGGCCACGGCGCCGACACCGATATCGTCATCGCCTCGGCCAAGGCCTACCTGAACGCGCTCGACAAGCTGGTGGTGCATTCAGAGCGTGCCCACCCCCAGACCGGCACGCCAATCTGACAGGATGAGCGCTAACAGCCTGTTCCCGCATTAGCGGGAACAGGCTGAATTGGTTTCCGCCGCCCGATTCAGTATTCTTGCCGAATGACCGCCACCGAAGCTGCACGCCGCCAATATCTCGACGCCATGGGCATCACCCGGTGGGAGCGGCGCAGTCTGCGAACTGAAACGCCGGCCATCGCACCACCCGCCACGGCGATGCCGGTCGATGCAGAACCGGTAACGCCATCCCCGCAGCGGGTCTCTGCCCAGGTTGCTGTGTCGCCGGACTGGGCGGCGCTCGAAGCCGAAGTGCGCGCCTGCACGAAATGCGGCCTGCACACCACACGCACCCAGACAGTGTTCGGGGTTGGCGACCGCCAGGCCAGCTGGATGTTCGTGGGCGAGGCCCCGGGTGCCGATGAAGACCGCCAGGGCGAGCCGTTCGTGGGTCGGGCCGGCCAGTTGCTCAATGCCATGATCGTCGCGCTCGGTCTGCAGCGCGAGCAGGTCTACATCGCCAATGTGCTCAAGTGCCGGCCACCCAACAACCGCGACCCGCAGGCCGGCGAAGTCGAGCAGTGCGAACCGTACCTGATTCGCCAGATCGAACTCATCCGCCCGAAGCTGATCGTGGCGCTCGGCCGGCACGCGGCGCACAGCCTGCTCAAGACCGACCTGGCCCTGGCACGGCTGCGCAGCCAGCGCCTGAGTTACCAGGACATCCCGCTGGTCGTGACGTACCACCCGGCCTATCTGCTGCGTTCGCCGTCCGAGAAACGCAAGGCCTGGGAAGACCTGCGCCGGGCACGCGCCCTCATGCAGGAGCTGGACGCATGAGCGCCATGCTGGATGGCTTGCCGCGCCTGCGTGACATGGGTGAGGACGATGTGTCGGCCGTCATGTCCATTGAACATGCCGCCTACGAGTTCCCGTGGACCGAAAACATCATGCGCGACTGCTTCCGCTTCGGCTACATCTGCAAGGTGTACGATTCGCCGGACGGGATTCTCGGCTACGGCGTGTTGTCGATCGGCGCCGGGGAGTGTCACCTGCTCAATGTCTGCATTGCCCCCGGGCATCAGCGCCAGGGGCATGGGTCGCGGCTGGTCGCGCATTTGCTGCAGACCGCACGCCAGGCCGGCGCCCACACGGCGCTGCTGGAAGTTCGCGTATCGAACGATACCGCGTTCCGGCTTTACCATCGCATGGGCTTCAACGAAATCGGCACGCGCAAAAACTATTACCCGGCGGCGGCCGGGCGCGAAGACGCGCTCGTCCTGATGCGCGAACTCTAGCCGCTCACACCCCGAACAGGTCTGGCGTCCAGCCGCTACCGCCGGCCACGGATTCGGGGTGACGGCGCTGCATCAACGCATCAATTTCCTCGATGCAGTCGCGCGTCACGTCGACCATCAGCAGGATCTCACCATGCCGCAGCGCCGCGCGGAATTCATCGAGATGAACATGCGGCAGACGCATGGCAAACCAGGCGCCACCGGCTACGCTGGCCGCCATGACCCCGATGGCCAGCACCGCCCAGCCGGGCGCACCGGCCAGCGCAGCGATCACCAGGCCGGCCGCTGCCAGCGCAAACAGCGCCAGGTTACCGTTCCACAACCCTTTCTCAATCTGCGCGAGTGCGTCATGCCGTTGCGGGTTGGTGGCGACCGGCAGGTCACCAAGGTCGATGTCGGCCCGGGCGATGGTGTGCAGGCGTGCCGGCGCGACATCAATGCGCACAAGATCCTGCACAGCCGCGCGGGCATGCCCGGTATCGGGAAACAGAAAATACAGGCGACGTTTCATAGGCACCTCCTGAACTTACGTTGTCATCCTGATACTTCGCCCTTGCACGCCGGGTTTCAACGCCATCTTTTATAGAGGTTTCCCCGAACGGAGCGCCTTGTTGCCGGAAAAGCGAGCGTCCGCGCGGGGAGTGCTAGAATCGGCCATCCTCCACGAATCCGGTGCATGAACCAGGCAACCCTCGATGCCCTGCAGTCCGGCGCCACGCTGATCACCGCCAACCAGCGGCTGGCGCGGCACCTCGCCGCCGAATACGGTGCGCAGCGGCGCGCGAGCGGGCTGCACGTGTGGGAAGCGCCGGACATCCTGCCGTGGCCACAATGGCTGGAACGCTTCTGGCAGGAAAGTTTCGGCTTGCTGGACGGCGACACGCCGCAGCCCCTGCTCAACCCCTTTCAGGAACAGACCCTGTGGGAAACCATCATTCGCGAGGCCGAGTCGGCACCGCTGCTGCATGAGCCGGCGGCGGCACGCGGCGCGCGCGAGGCCTGGCAGTTGCTGCACGCCTGGAAGTTGCCATTGTCCCGCGCCGGCGAATTCGCCAATGAAGATGCCAGCGCGTTTATCCGCTGGGCCAGGACCTACCAGCAGCGTTGCACGCGCGAGCACTACCTCGACAGCGCGCGCCTGCCGGAGGCCGTGACACAGGCGATCATGCAAAAACGCTTGCGCCTGCCAGCGCACCTGCTGCTGGCCGGTTTCGATGAATTCACACCGCAGCAACAGGCTCTGCTCGATGTCGTTCGGAAAACCGGCACCCGTGTCGAGGCGCACACCGGCGGTATGCTGGATAGCCGCGTGGCGCGAGTGGCCTTTGTCGACGCGCTGGCCGAACGACGTGCCGCGGCCGCCTGGGCGCGCGCAGGTCTCGAAGCCGGCGCGCGCCGAATCGGTATCGTGGTACCGGATCTGGCCGCAGACCGCGTGGCGCTGATGCGCGTGTTCGACGAGTCGCTGGTACCGCAGGCACTCATCGCCGGCACCAGTGTGATTCGGCCCTATAACGTGTCGCTGGGCGAGCCGCTCGCCGGCGTGCCGCTGGTTCATGCCGCACTCACGGTGCTCGGCGCCGGCAGCGGGCCATTGCCGGCCGTCAACGCCTCGTTGATCCTGCGCTCGCCGTATCTGTCCGGTGTTGCCGAAGAAGCGGCGGTGCGCGCGCGCATCGATCTGGACCTGCGCCGCGCCGGCGAAGTGTCGCTGACCGCCCACGGCCTGATGCGCACGGTACAGGCGGCGCTCACCGCCAGCGCGACCGCCGCGCCGAAACTGGCCGCGCAGTTGCGTGCGTGGCGCGATCGGCTGCCTTCGAAAGGCCAGCGCCTGGCCCCGAGCGGCTGGTCGGAATTGTTTGCCAGGCTGCTGGCCGCCATCGGCTGGCCGGGCGATGACGAGCCGGACCACGACCGGGTACGCACCCTCGAAGCGTGGCGTGACCTGCTCGCACAGCTTTCGGTGCAGGATGCCATGGCCCCGCGACTGAATTATGACGAAGCGCTCGCACTCCTGCGGCGCATGGCGCAGGAGTGCATATTCCAGCCGCCGACGCCGGCCGCGCCGGTGCAGGTGCTGGGGCTGATGGAAGCCGCCGGCCTTGAATTCGACCGGCTGTGGGTCATGGGGCTCGACGACGAAACCTGGCCACCGAGTCCACGGCCCAATCCGTTCCTGCCGTTCGCCCTGCAGCGCAACGAACGTATGCCGCATGCCTCGGCCGAGCGCGAACTGGAATTCGCGCGTCAGCTCACCGCGCGCCTGCTGCAGAGTGCGCCGGAGGTGGTGTTGAGCTACGCAGAAAATTCCGGCGACGAACAGCGCCGCCCGAGTCCGTTGATCTTGCCGCTGCCCGTGTTGCGCCCGGAGGACATGCCGCAACCGGAAAACGGTGTGGCGGCGCGCCAGTTCGCGGCACGGGCCATGACGCACATCACCGACGACCGCGCGCCGGAGCTGGCGGCCGGCCGCCGCGTGAGCGGTGGCACCAGCCTGTTGCAATACCAGGCGGCCTGTCCATTCCGCGCCTTCGCGCAATTACGCCTCGGTGCGCGCGCCCCGGAGGAGCCGGAGCCGGGGCTCGATGCCCGCACCCGCGGCACGCTGGTGCACCAAGCTTTACAGTTTCTGTGGGAAACCATCCAGAGCCACGAGCGCCTGTGCGCCCTGAGTGACGTGGAGCGGGATGACGCCATCCAGGCGGCCATCGACAAGGCTGTCGAGCACGCCGCGCACGAGCGCGCCCAGACCCTGAGCGGGCGGTTCCGCGAAATTGAAAGCCAGCGCCTGGTACAGCTCCTGCGCCAGTGGCTGGAAGTCGAAAAGCAACGCGCGCCGTTCACCTTGCACACGGCGGAAAAGGAAACCGTGCTCCGGCTCGGCGGGCTGGAACTCGGCGGCCGCATCGACCGCATCGACACGCTCGCAGACGGAACGGTGGCGATCACCGACTACAAAACCAACCAGCCAAGCCCGAAGGACTGGCAGGGCGAGCGCCCGGACGAGCCGCAACTGCCGGCCTATGCCGTGGGGCGCGAGCCGCCGCTGCCGGTGGGCGCCGTGATGTTCGCCCAATTGCGTCTCGGCAAGGGCTTTGGCTACAAGGGCCTGGCCGTGGCCGACGGCATCGCGCCCAAGGTCGAGGCTGCCGAAGACTGGCCAGCACAACTGACGGCCTGGCGCGCCACGCTCGACCGGCTGGCCGACGACTTCCGGCGCGGCGACGCGCGCGTAGATCCCAAGGAATTCCCGGAAACCTGCGAATACTGCGGGCTCACCGCACTGTGCCGGGTGCACGAGCAGGGTATCGCGCCGGTCGAGTCCGGTGCTGAGTTCGAGGCGGAGAATGGCGATGACTGATCACGCGCGCATTACGGACCAGGCCGCGCGTGACCGCGCGCTCGACCCGGCCACCTCGTTCATCGTGCAGGCCCCGGCTGGCTCCGGTAAAACCGGCCTGCTCACGCAGCGTTACCTGGTGTTGCTGGCGCGCGCCGAGCAGCCAGAGGAGGTGGTGGCGATCACGTTCACGCGCAAGGCCGCCAACGAAATGCGCGAGCGCGTGCTCAAGGCGCTGGACGAGGCGCGTAACGCTGAACGCCCCGGGGAACCGCACAAGGCGCAGACCTGGGAACTGGCGCGCACCGTGCTGGAACGCGATATCGCCCTGCAATGGCATCTGGCACTCAATCCCGAGCGCCTGCGCATTTTCACCATCGATTCATTCTGCTCGGCGCTCACCCGCCAGATGCCGGTGCTGTCGCGCTTCGGTGCGCCGCCTTCGGCCACCGACGACCCCGAACGGCTCTACCGCGATGCCGCACAAGAGGCGCTCGCCCATCTTGAACTGAATGATCCCTGGAGCGGCAGCGTCGCGCGCCTGCTGCGCCACTTCGACAACAACATGCCAGTGGCGCGCACGCAGTTGGCCACCATGCTCGCACGCCGCGACCAGTGGTTGCGCCATCTGGTCGACGGGCGCGAATCCGGTGAGCGCCGCGCGCACCTCGAGGCAGCGCTGATGGCCATTAATTGTGCCGCGCTGGATCAACTGGTCGCATTGGCGCCGCCGGAACTTTCGCAGGATGTCGCGGCCTTGGCCCGCTATGCGTCGAGCCAACTCGCCGACCAGCCTGATCATCCGGTGCACAAGTGCGCCAGCCTCGCCACCTGGCCGGGTGCCTTACTGGAACAGCGAAAGCTTTGGGAAGGGCTGGCGGAACTGTTGTTGACCAACACGGGTGATTGGCGCAAGGCCGTCAACGTCAAGAATGGCTTCCCGCCGCCCAAGAAGAAGGGCAGTAAACAACCCGATGACCAAAAGCGTCTGGAAATGAAGGAACGCATGACCGCGCTGCTCGACACGCTACGCAGGCAGGAAGTTTTCGGCGAGGCGCTGGCCGCCATCCGCGCGCTGCCGGCCGAGCGCTACGACGACGCTTCGTGGGAGGTGATCGAGGCGCTCACCGACGTGCTGCTGCTGGCGGTGGCGGAACTGACCGTGGCCTTCAAGCGCAGTGGCCAGGCCGATTTCACCGCCATTGCACAGGGCGCGGTGGATGCGCTCGGCAAACCGGACGCGCCCACCGATCTCGCCTTGCATCTCGATTACCGCATCCGCCACCTGCTGGTGGATGAATTCCAGGACACCTCGGTCAGCCAGTTCGAGTTGCTGGAGCGGCTGACCAGCGGCTGGCAGTCGGGCGACGGGCGCACGCTGTTCGTGGTGGGTGATCCGATGCAGTCCATCTACCGCTTTCGCCAGGCCGAGGTTGGTCTCTATCTCAAGGCGCGTCATCAGGGTGTCGGCACCGTGAAACTGGTACCGCTCGCGCTCAGCGTCAACTTCCGCTCGCAGGCCGGTGTGGTCGAATGGGTCAACAACGCCTTCACGCGCATCCTGCCGGCGCAGGAAGACATCGCCGCCGGCGCCGTGACATACGCCCCGGCGGCGGCTCAGCATGAAGCCGGTAACGGCCCGGCGGTGACAGTGCATGCCTTCGTCGAGGACGAGGGCGAAGCCGAGGCTTTAAAGGTTGCAGAATTAATTGCCGCTGCAGGTGTCACGAATCCCGCCGCAACCATCGCCGTGCTGGTGCGCAGTCGCACGCACCTGGCGTACATCGCGCCGCGCCTCAAAGAGGCCGGCCTCGCGTTCCGCGCGGTGGAAATCGAGGCGCTTGACGAGCGCCCGGTGGTGCAAGACCTGCTCTCGCTTACGCGCGCCCTGACTCATTTAGCCGACCGGGCGGCGTGGCTCGCGCTGCTGCGTGCGCCGTGGTGCGGGCTGATGCTCGCCGACCTCGAAGCGTTGGCAGGACAGGATCATGAGCAATCCATCTGGAGCCAGATACACGATCCGGAACGACTCGCCGCGCTCAGTGACGACGGTCGCGTGCGACTCCTGCGCATCCGCGATCTCCTGGCCTCTGTTCTGGCGAGCGTCGGCCATCAACGCCTACGACGGGTGGTGGAGGGCGCGTGGCTGGCACTGGGCGGTGGTGCCTGCGTGGAGAAGGAAACCGATCTTGAGGACGCGCGCCTCTATCTCGACCTGATCGATGAATTGGATGAAGGTGGCTCGCTGCCGGACAGCCGCCAGCTGGCCGAACGCATGGACCAGCTGTTTGCCCTGCCGGACGTGCAGGCGCCGGAAACGCTGCAGCTCATGACGATTCACAAGGCCAAAGGGCTGGAGTTCGACACCGTGATCCTGCCGGGGCTCGGCCGCCGGCCGCGCAACGATCAACCGCCGCTGTTGCGCTGGATGCAGGCGACCCGGGAAGAGGGTCGGGCGAACCTGCTGCTGGCGCCGATCCGCGCCACCGGCGCCGATCACGACGCGTTGTACAACTACATCGGCGCGCGCGAGGCCGAAAAGTCCCAAAACGAACTGGGCCGCGTGCTGTATGTCGCCNNACAATGCCATCCGCCCGCCCGATCCGCGCACGCTGCTGGCGCTATTGTGGCCGATGGTCGAAGCGGAATTCGAGCAGGTGAATGGCGAAGTAGCGGCCGCGCCCGCCGCGGCGGAACCAGCGCCGCGCGATGGCAACCTGCGCCGCCTGCAAGACAGCTGGATGGCACCCGCGTTACTGCCGTCCGTGGTCTGGCAGGCCGGCACGCTGCCACCGCTGCCGGATGAACTGCCGCCGGTGGAATTCGACTGGGCCAGCGAAACCACCCGCCATATCGGCACGGTGGTTCACCGCGCGCTGCAGCAGATTGGCCGCGAAGGCCTCGCCCGGTGGACGCCGGAACGGTTGAAGGCCCTGGCGCCGGGCTTCCGGTTGGCGCTCGCCCGCCAGGGCGTGCCGCAGGACAAGCTCGCGGATGCGGCTATGCGCGTGCAGGAAACGGTATCCCGGGCGCTGGGAGACCCGCGCGGTGCGTGGCTGTTCGACCCGGCACAGCAGCAGGCGAAAAGCGAATACCCGCTGGCGTTCGATAATCACGGCCAGCTCGCGACAGTGATTATCGACCGCACCTTTATCGATAAAGATGGCATTCGCTGGATCGTGGACTTCAAGACCGGTCCGCACAGTGGCGGCGGAGTGGAGGAGTTTCTTGATCGCGAACAGCAGCGCTATCGCGGACAATTGGAAAAATACGCCGCCGTGCTGAGGCAACTCGAATCGCGGCCGGTAAAGCTGGGGCTGTATTTTCCACTCCTCGGCGGGTGGCGCGAGTGGGAGGCAGGGTAAACAGTTGTGGTGATCGTCAGTCATTGACCCTATGCACCATTATGGGATTTACTGCATTTATGTAGAGAAGTGAGGGATCGGTTATTCCGGATTAGCTGCGTTCTAGGAATCAATAACAACAAAGAAATGGATTTATCAGGGAAATCAAACCAAATCAGCAGCCCCGTGCGTTATTTAATTGCCGCACTTGGGCGGTCTATGTCTAGTTAGAAAATTAAGAGGCTACTTCTATGAAGCATGTGTTGATGCTTGTAATTTGCACCACACTGGTAGGCGCATGCGCCGTCAGTCCATCGGCTCCTTCTTACTCGGAGGCGCCAAACCCAGACATGAGCAGTGGAAAAGCAATCCTCTATGTATACCGAGAACACGCAGAGCCAACTGCATGGTCTGCCACGCTAAGTATGGATGATAAAGAGCTCGTTGCTTTGGCAGAAAAGGGGTTTAGCTGGATCTATATCAATCCCGGTAAACATCGTTTCAAAATCAGCTGGCCCCTGCTAGCCGGTATGCCAAAGAACGAGTTTGAAAGTGAGTTTGAAAAAGATAAAGTCTACGTCTTCGAAATGAAAGGCCGCGTAGATATTGTAGGGATGCAGGGCATGACAGTACTGGCCGCTGGCAAAACATCACTAATGCCCGTCGAGCCTGATGCTGCGAAGTCAATTATGACTAAATGCTGCAGATTTGTTTCGCCAACGAGTCAGACTCAATAACAATCTTATTTCTAACCTCGCAATCGATGCCGATGCGGTGAGATCGCGCATCGTTTCCTGTGGTGTTCATGCCCCATGCGGTTCAACGCGGCGTTAGACGGAGATACCGATGACGGTCAAAAATAGAACGATGCGCACCTCAAGGATCTTGCCGTTTTCCCCGAAGGCGATCTATGGTGCCTTCGCATCGCCTGACCTACTGGCTGCATGGTGGGGGCCGGATGGCTTTACCAACACTTTCGAGGTTTTCGAGTTCAAGGCTGGCGGCCAATGGAAGTTTGTTATGCACGGCCCTGATGGAAAGAGCTACCCAAACGATAGCGTCTTTGCTCAACTTGAGCAGGATCGCAAGGTCGTCATTGANNCCGTTTAGATCGAGCGTTACTATTTTTAACTGACAGTCCATGATAGGGGATGGAAAGATTCAACTTAAATCAGTATCCCCACCTTAATATCTTGTGGTTGTCATTGTCCTTTTTTTATTTCATATGTTCACACCCAGCACGGCATATCTCAAATGTCATGGGAATGGGGCGATGATGAAAGTTATTACAATTCTCATGGCGGTACTTTTCCTGGCGTCCTGTTATCAAACAGAAACCGGACTGGTTATCGGAGTACCTGATTACGAAAAGAGAAATGTCGAAGTTACGCAAGTCGATCTCGATATTCTGTTAAGTACGGATACACTGCTGAAAGAAAAATCGTCGTGGAGCAAGGAAGTAATACGGGTCTGCAAGGATCCCGCCAGGCTCACTCTTTTGTGTGCCATGGAAAGGGCCTCAATCGAAGTGAATGGGCAATACATTCACAGGCAACCGGCGCTTCAGGAAGTACGATTTATCATCGACGACAACTATCCTAATAGATGGAAAGTACACAGGTTGGAAGAATTTAATTCGCATCCGGAAACCACGTTCGAAGACGTCAAGTCAGTAGTCGCCAAGGCGATCGCAAACGTTCAGGACAAGATGCGCATGGCACACGGTAAAAGGTAGAAGGGGATGGATGGATTAAACTTTAATCAGTCTTTGCGCCTTGGTATCTTGTAGATACATCTGTTCCCGTAAGTTTGAACAAGCCAAACGCCACACCAATGAATCCATCCTACACCCAAGCGCTCCGCGAGCTGCTGCGAACACAGCAGGTCGCATCCCTTGGAACCCTGCACAATCGCCAGCCCTATGTTTCCATGGTGCCGTTCGCCGTGCTTCCCGACGCCCCGGGCTTTGTCATTCATGTCAGTCAGCTTGCGGCGCACACGAAGGACATGCTGCTGTACCCACAGGTGAGTCTGCTGGTCATGGCGCCACTATCGCCGGACATCACCGCGCAGGCGCTGGCGCGGGTCACGATACAAGGACAGGCTGTGCCATACAGCGAGGCGACCCACGGCCATGCCGAGGCAAAGGCCGCCTACTTGTCCCGCTTTCCCCACAGCGCCGAGATGTTCGGCTTTTCAGACTTCTCGTTGTTCGCCATCATGCCGGAATCAATTCGGTTCGTTGGCGGGTTTGCNNATATGGGGCAGAACCAGTAAGCGCCGAATTGATACAGGGGTGGTGGCTCTGACTTGATATAGCATTGAATTGCCATCAAGCTGAATGGAATGACACGAAACCCTGACTTCCCGGTTAAAAGCTTTCCATGACGCTGCTCAAGGCCTTTTCCATCTGGCTACTGATCCTGATTCTTGCGGTGCTGAACGGCGGCTTGCGGGAAACGGTGCTGGTGCCGGCGCTCGGCAAGCCCGCAGCGCTGGTGTTGAGCGGTGTGCTGCTGGGAGCGTGTATCGTGATCGTGGCACTGGTGCTGGTTCCGCGGCTCGGGCGGCTTCGTACTGCGCAAGCCCTGCAACTCGGGCTGCTGTGGCTGGCATTGACGCTTGTATTCGAATTTGGCTTCGGGCATTGGGTGCAGGGCCTCAGCTGGAGCGAGCTGCTGGAGGCCTACACATTCAGGGACGGTAACCTGTGGCCACTGGTGCTGGTCGTTATATTTTTTGCTCCATCGCTGGCCAGCCGTTTCGATGCCTGGCGGCGCGGGGCGGCGCAAAAATGAAAGGGCCGGAGTGACAGCACTCCGGCCCTTTCGTTGGCAATCGGTCTGGTTGAAGATGGGACCGGACTAGTGGATTCCGGTCCACGCAACAAGACGCCGATTACCGCGTGGTGTGTTTATCCAGCCAGCTGCTGACTTCCTGCACCAGCTCCTTTTCCTTGCCCTGGAAGAAGTGGTTGGCGCCCGGGACCTTGACCTGTATGTAATGTGTGTTGCCGGACTTTTTGGCGATATCCGCGCGCTGTGCGACAGTGTCCAGAACGGCTTTGAAGTCTTCGCCGCCATACAGATCGAGGATCGGGAGCTTGTTCAGTTTCGGCAAGGAATCGAAATATCGAAGTTTCGCCGCACTGAAATTCGTGCCTGAGGTTCCGATGACCACCATGCCCTTCACGGGATTGGTTGAATGGGCCATGTAGTAGGCCGCCATGGTGGCGCCGAGGCTGTGGGCCGCAATAGTGATATTCTGGTTGCCCTTCGATTTCAGGAAATCGATTCCGGCTTGCATGCGCGGTGTGATTTCCGGAAACAAGGGAGCGTATTCCGGTTCCTCGGCTTCATTGCGCAGGATCGGCATCTGCAGGGACAGGGTATTCCAGCCATGTTCGGTCAGCTGCACCCGCAGGGGGCGTACCACGTCGGGCCAGTCAGGATGCACCCCAACGCCATGCATCACGATGACCGCGCCCTTGGCCGGTTTCTTCGCACTTTCTGTATAGATGCCCAGGAACTTCGTGTTTCCGGCCTGCAGCCAGACCGCTTCGCCGTCGATCAGGCCATCAACGATCTGGTCGGCCCAGCGTTTTTCCTTGGCCGTATCCGAGGCCAGGGACGGGACAGCCCCGATAAGCAATAGCAGGGACAGGGCAAAACCCAGAGTGCGACCGGATTTCATGGGATTCTCCTCGATGTTAGCTGGCAGGAAGGTAGATGGTGGTGACAACATCGTAATGCCGAAGACTTGTCGCGGTAAAGCCAGTGCGCGGATTGCTCTGCGAGCCGGTTCGCATGCATTCATATGATGCCGTTAGAATCATGGGGAATGGACCCGGCGTCCCCGAAACTGGAGTCATTACGAAGATGTCATTTCTCGCTCGAATCGGCCTCACGGTCATGTTGGCCGGATGCCTGGCCATTCCGGCGTTGGCCCGCGACGAGCCTCCAGCGGCGGCGGCCCAGCGCCTTGTGGCTTTTTCTTCGGACGAGGGCATGGCGCGACTGGCGCGCTCGACCGCGAAGGCCGATTTTGCCGCACTGGCCAACCAGTACGAGGCGCAATCCAATTCCATTTTTTGCGGTCCGACCACCGCCGCGATTGTGCTCAATGCCCTGCGCGAACGCAGTTCAACCCTTCCGCGAGATCGCAGCCGCCTGCAAGCCGGGGACCAGCGATATATTCCGGGCACGTTTGATCCGATCATCCCGCGCTATACCCAGGACAATGTGCTCGCGAAAGGCCCGAAGACCCGCGCACAGGTGCTGGGCGAACCCATGACCCGCAACGGCCAGAAGGTGCAGGACTTCGGCATGCAGCTGCGCCAGCTCGACGGCTTGTTCAAGGCCAATGGCGTGCACACCCGGCTTGTGGTGGTGGACAACAACAGGCCCGAGTCGGCGATACGCGCCGATCTGGTCGAGAACCTCAAGCATCGCGGCGACTATGTCATCGTGAACTACACCCGCAAGGCGGTAGGCCAGAATGGTGGCGGGCATATCTCCCCTTTGGCAGCCTATGACCGGGAATCAGACTCGTTTCTTGTTCTGGACGTGAATCCGGCGGCTTCCGGATGGGTCTGGATGCCGACCGCTACCCTGATCCGGGGCATGCGCACCTTCGACACGGTGGAGAATCGCGGCTATATCCTGCTGGCGCCATAGCGGCGTTCGTACCTGACCAACCGTATCAATATTTCGATGTCCTGCGGTGAAGACGCCCAACGGTCGGTATTGCGCATGGTATGCTGATGTCAATACATTCCGGGTGTATTCAGTCAATGCGATACCTCCTTGGCCTGCTGGCCGCCACCTTGCCTCTCACGATCCACGCCGATAGCTGGTTTGGCCTGCCGCCGGACTGCTGGGCGAAGCCGCGTAATTACCATGAGCTGAACCGGGACGATCCCTGGAAGAAGAATGTCACCATAACCCGGATCAATGCCAAGAAGCCGAGACCGGGCGTGTATTCGCCGAACCGGGGGTATTTCTTCGTGATCGAGGGCAAGGGGCGTCCAGACGCCAAAATCACGGTGTATGCCGAGAAGAACCATGTCATCGAAATACGGTTCACGGCTCTGCATGCGATGACCGAAACGCGATGGATCAATGAAAAGCTGCTCTACATGCGTCCGTGGTGGGGCAAGATCGCGGCGACGGACATTATTTACGATGTCGAGAAGGAAATGGTCATTCATACCGAGTCCGTCATGGACGGTTCCATCGCGTTTCAGCAGTATCGGGAAAGCTGCCCAAAGCAGGGTTGCGAGTGCATCAAGAAGAAGCAATGACGGAGCAACCGGTTTTGAGTGCACGCGGTTTTATTCCCGATTAAGCTGATCCCATGGAATTTTTCGCCACGACCACGATTCCCGCCACGGTGGAAGACCTGAAGCGCCGACTGACCATCGGCACGCTGCCGCACTGGTGCGCGTCGATTGAAAAGGTGCTGAGCGACGCCACATCGAGCGGTGAGATCTACAGTGTCTGGGGGGTGTTCGACACGAACCGCGAGGAAATGCGCCACGGCGTGCGTTTTTCCTTGTCCAGTTGTCCCATGGCCTTTCAATGGACCGTGACCACCGGGCATCAGCCCGACCCGCGCCAGACCGTGATTCATGCCACCATCAACCGCACCGAGCAGGACAAGGACTTTATCAATTCAATGGAAAAGTTCGTGCAGGACTGGAAGGCCGGGCTCGAAGCGTACTGGGCACCGGGTGACAACTGATCAATGCCGGTTCAGCGCGGGTGCAACCAGGTGGGCAGCAGTTCATAGGGATCGATCCTGGCTGACGGGTCGACCGTGACGCCATGTTTTCCGAGTCGGGCGTGCAACTGGCCGGACTTCAGGCTGTTGAAGACATCGATGCAACCGCCCTCGAAGTCACCGCCAACGAAGATCTGCGGCAAGGTGAATGATCCGGTCCGGCGTTTCAGATCCTCGAACATCCTGCTGCCGCGGTCACCGGGTTGGTACGCGACGGAATCAAGATCGATCGAGGTGTAAGGAATGCCGTACTGTGAGAACACCTTGCGGACCGAGTCGCAGAACTCGCACCACTCGTAGGCAAACATCACGACCGGCTGCTCCGGGTCGTGCAGCAGGGCATCGACCTCGCGAATGATGGCCTCGTCCGGGGCAGCGACTGTTTCGATGGGGGATGGCGCGGTCGCTGGAGGAACATCGAAGCGGAATCCCGGCGTCGATTTTGATAGTTTGATCTCTTCTTCGGTCATGTCGACGGCGACGTCGTTGAACAGCGGGGTGGACAGGTAGCGTTCTCCGGTATCGGGCAGCATGCACAGGATATTGGCGCCCGGTGCGGCGGCTTGCGCGACCCGCAACGCACCCGCAAACGTAGCCCCCGCCGAGATCCCGACGAAGAGTCCTTCCTGGCGCGCCAGTTCCCGGGAACAACGCAGCGCCTCCTGGCCATCGATCAGCAGCACGCCGTCGATGCGGCTGGCCGCCGCGACCTGCTCCACGAGGCTGGGGATGAAGTCCGGCGACCAGCCTTGCATCAGATGCGGCCGGGCGCGGGGATGGCTCGCACCGGTGGATCCATCGTTGTGCCTGGTTTGTGCGATGCCGCTGGCCAGCATGGCCGAATTGTCCGGCTCGCAGACGATGATTTGGGTATGCGGGCTTTTCTCCCTGAGCACCCGCGAGACGCCGTTCAATGTGCCGCCGGTGCCGAAACCGGTGACCCAGTAGTCGAGCGACACATCGGCGAAGTCTTCGAGAATTTCCACGGCGGTGGTGCGCGCATGGATCTCGGCGTTGGCCGGGTTTTCGAACTGGCGCGGCTGCCACCAGCCATGGGCCTTGGCCAGTTCCTCGGCCTTCGCCACCATCCCCGAGGCCTTCTGGCCGGCCGGCGTCAGCACGACCCGGGCCCCGAGAAANNCAGCTTGCGCCGCTCCACGCTGAAACTCTCGGACATGGTAATGACCAGGGGATAACCCTTCTGCGCACACACCATGGCCAGGCCGATGCCGGTGTTGCCGCTCGTGGCTTCGACGATGGTCTGTCCGGGCTTGAGCTCGCCGCGACGTTCGGCGTCTTCGATCACGCCCAGGGCCAGCCGGTCCTTCACCGAACCCATTGGATTGAAAGACTCCAGCTTGACGTAGAGGTGAACGCCCTCGGGGCCGAGCTTGTTGATGCGCACGACCGGCGTGTGGCCGATGGTCTCGAGGATGCTGCCGTAACGCCTGGCCATGGCCGTGTTCGCTGTTTCCTTGCCCGTTAGAGGATTTGGCTCCGGAGCGCGGCGTCATCCAACGAATAGGCCTCATCACGCACGAGCCGGATATCCACTTCCCGCTCAACATACTTCCACTCCTCGATGGCGCGCAAGCCGGCCACCAGCCGGTTGAACGTATCCTCCTGATCCGGGGTGTACTCAAACCAGGTGAGGAAGTCGAAAGGCTCATGGTCCGAGAGATCGCGGCAGTGGTGGAGCCGTCTCGCCAGCGTGGGAAAATGCTGCATCCCGATCCGGGTGTGGTGCGACTGCGCCTTGAAGATGTTCAGGCGTTCGTCCTGGGTGAGCGCCCACCACGCATCGTTCTTGCGAATGGCGATCAGTGCCGCGCGCGTTGTCTCGGGGCGGCCGAGCTCCAGCTGTTGGGCCACGATCTCGGTCCTTTCCCCGCGCTCAACATAACGTTCATTGCTGGTGATTCCGCGCAGAACCCAGGATGCCTGTGGATCGGACGGCGTCTCCGCACTGGTGGCAATGTCGAGCCTGCTCGCCGCTGGCAGCGGCGCTCCGGCCCTCGCTGCCATATCGGTCACACGCCAACGACCCGTGTCACCACCCCTGAATGAAAACAATCGTGTGGACATTTCAATTCTCCCCGGTTAGGTCGCTGACATTGATCACCGGACGCGCGTTTCGGTGCATCCGGTGATCGACAGGCCAGGTGGCTGATGGTTAACGTGTGGCCAGGGCCGGGCGCGGGGTCAGGATGGCCAATACCGCTGCGACGGCCAGCAGGGCAGCCACATCCCCAAAGAGATGGCCGATGTGCTTGGTGTTGGCCAGAGACTGGATCCCCATCATCCCGCCGTGCACGACGCTCGACCAGATCGTGAACCAGATCAGGCTCCGGTGCGCCATCGGATCGCGCGAGGCGATGATCAGGAACACGCCGAGCGTGGCGTAGATGCCCAGAATCATTTCGAGGTATTCCGAGCGCCCGCTTTCGTGCCAAGCCCAGCCCGATGGCCAGACAATGCCCAGCGGCCAGATGCCGAAGGTGAAGGTCAGCCCCACGAGCAGCAGGGTGATGCGCAGATACTTGATGCGATTCGAGTCAGTCATGGTTGTCTCTCCTTTACATGCCGACCAGCTGGGTGGTGTAGCCGGCGGACCGGGACTTCTCCAGCAAGACTGCAGGGGTAGTCTTGTCCAGGTCGAAGGCGATCATGAGAAGGTGTTCCTTGCCGGGGTTGAACTTGGATGTAACTACGCCCTCAACCTTCTGAATATCCTTCTCGAGCGTGGCACGCGCTTCGTCGTTCAGGGTCTCGTTGATATGGATCATGACGTCGCTGATGTTCATGGTGTGGCTCCTTATTAAATGTGGTGTTTGGGTTTTGGTTTGGTGAATTACTTGCACTGGATGACGACTTCGAGATATTCACCTGGGGCGACCAGCGTGCCGTCGGTGGCCCGGTTGAATTTCCCGGCCACGGCGATCAGGTCGGCAGCAAGCGCAGCCTGCTTCTCGGCGTCCAGCGCTGCGAATGACGTGTGCATCGGGCCGTAGAACGTGCGAAACACTTCCAGAAAATGGGCGGCACTGTGGTACCGAAAAACGAAATGCTTGGGCTCGATGGTGATTGATTGGGCCCGGTCGCCAAACAGCTCACGGATCCGCACTTCGGTGCCCCACAGCGCGGGCGATTTCACGCCAGCCGGTGAGGGCAGGTAATTGCGCATTGTCTTGAAGAGTTCACCGACAAAGCTGGTCGGGGTCCAGTTGGCTAGACCGATCCGGCCGCCGGACCTGCAAACGCGCGCCATCTCCGCCGCGGCCTTGTCCTGGTCGGGCGTGAACATCACGCCGAAGGTGGACATCACCACGTCGAAACTGCGGTCGGCATACGGCAGGTTTTCGGCGTCGGCCTGTTCGAATTTCACCGGCAGGCCGTCGGCACTGGCCCGCGCACGTCCGCGCTCAAGCAGGGCCGGAACGTAATCGGTGGAAACGACGTCGCACCAGCGACGTGCGGCCGCCAGGGTTGCATTGCCGTTGCCGGCGGCGACGTCCAGTACACGCTCACCGGCACGCAGGTCGAGCGCTTCGCACAGCGACTCGCCGACAATCTGCAGGGTGGTGCCGACGACAGCGTAGTCACCGGCCGACCAGGCCAGGTGCTGCTTGGTTTTAACGGCCGCAAGGTCTGCGACGGGAGGGGTGGGAGAGATCACGGCAGACATGGTTATGCTCCTTGGCAAACAGGTTCAGGACGGGTCTGGGCGTGGCCACGCGGTCCTGTGACGCGTCGTCGAATCCCGATTGGGCATGGCCGTTCGACGTGTCTATTTCACTCTCGCGGCAAGGGGGTGGGGTCCCGCTCAGCGGGACAAAAAGCGGGACAAAATCGGGGGTGAAGCTGCTAGACTCAGGCGCGTCGGATGCACCGGAGGGGTCAAACGACGTGCAGGACCGGACACATTCGTTTGGCTACTGGCTGCGGCGACGACGCAAGGCCCTGGATCTTACCCAGGAGGCCCTCGCGCAGCGGGTCTACTGCTCGGGTTTCACCATCCGCAAGATCGAGGCCGACGAGCGCCGTCCGTCGCGGCGGCTGGCCGAACGGCTCGCCGAGTCACTGGCCATCCCCGAGGCAGAGCGGCGCGATTTCCTCGATGCCGCCCGTGCGCTGCACCCCACGGACCGTCTGCCGCTGGTGCCCCTGCCGGTCGGTAGCGAAGCGCCCGCCACGCCGTCCGAGGCATCAAATCCTTCCTCGCCTGGCTCGGTCCTCGGCGCCGCCAGCGATACCGCTCCCTTCGTCGGCCGCAGCAGCGAGTACGGCCTGCTCACCGGGCTCATCGCGCGACTCACCGCTGGTAGCGGCTATACCATCCTGATCGAAGGCGAGCCGGGGATCGGCAAAAGCCGTTTGCTGCGTGAAGTCACGCTCTACGCCCAGCGCCAGGAATTGCCGACGCTTGCAACGAACTGCTACGAGATTGAGCGCGCGACGCCCTATCAGCCTGTGATTGACCTCGTGATGCGCGCGCTGGATCGCGTCCCGGCCTCGGCGTTGCGTGGCCTCTCGCCCGTGTCACTCGCCGAGCTCGCCGCACTGGTCCCCGAGATCAGCGAGCGCTTTCCGGACCTGCCGCAGTTGTCGAACGATTTTCCAGAGGCGCGCCAGGCGCGCCTGTCACGCGCCGTGGACCAGCTGCTCGAGGTCTTGCGCGGCGGCCGACCGCTGGTACTCATGGTGGACGACATCCAGTGGGCCGACGATGCCAGTGCGCAGGTGTTGCATTACCTTGCGCGCCACGCCGCACAGCGCGCAGTGCTCATGGTCTTCGCCTATCGCGACGAAGCCGTCGACAGCGACGAGCGTTTCGCCCAGCTGGTGGAGAGTTTGCGTCGCGACACCGACGCACGCCGTCTGTCG
The DNA here is from genome assembly GCA_002451085.1 of Proteobacteria bacterium UBA6908. Lineage (GTDB taxonomy): Bacteria > Pseudomonadota > Gammaproteobacteria > Acidiferrobacterales > UBA6901 > UBA6901. The sequence continues at coordinate 19,083 of DKBE01000107.1, forward strand.
CTTGCGCGACTGGGCTATGCCGATACCGAAAGCCTGGTCGCCGCACTTGCCGATGCGAGCCTGGGCCCATCCGGCCTGGCCGATCGCCTGCATCGCGAAACCGAAGGCAATCCGTTCTTCCTGATGTCGATCCTGCAGTCCCTGAGCGAGGGCGAGACCCGGCTGGAATCGCCGGCGAACGCCACGCCGGCGCTCCTTCCGGACGCGTTACGGGCCGCGGTACGCGTACGGCTTGCGCATGTGCCGAAGGCGGTGCGGCCGTTGCTTGAAACCGCCGCGGTCCTCGGACGGCGCTTCGACTTCGATACGCTGTTCGACGTCACCCGCGAGTCTGAGTCATCCCTTTTGGATGGGTTGGAGTTGCTCGTCAAGCGCCATTTGCTGCGCGAGGAACCCGAGGGCGGTATCTATGACTTCAGTCACGACAAGCTGCGCGAGGTGGTCTATCGCGATATCGGCGGGGCACGGCGCCGGTTACTGCACCAGTCGGTCGCCGAGGCCCTGGAGCGCCTTGGCGATAACACCGCGCACGAGCGCGACGCACAGCTGGCGGAGCATTACGAGCGCGCGCACGCCTGGCCAAAAGCACTCCACTATATGGTCCTCGCCGCCGACCATTCGCAGAAGCTGTTCGCGATGCGCGATGCCCTGCACTGGCTGGATCGCGCCGTCGCACTGTCCGAGGCACACCCGGAGTCGCTCGACGCACGTCAACGCCTGGCGCTCTACGAGCAGCGCGGGGCGGCCCGTGCCCAGGCCGGGCAGACGCAGGGCGCCGTGGCCGACATGCGCCGCGTCATTGATGAGTTGCGCGCCGGCGGCGAACGCGCCAAGACGCGTGATGCGCTGATTCAACTGGGCATGGCCTACCGGCGTGCCGACCAGTACGACGAGTCGACGGCGTGCCTCACCGAAGCACTGCGGGAGTCGCGCCTGATGAACGACGAGCGACATGCCGCCGACACCCTCTATCATCTTGGAACGGTCGCGTGGAGCACCGGCAAGAATCACCAGGCGATCGGATTCCACCAGCAGGCCGTTGAGATCTGCGAGCGCGAAGGATTCACCGACCTGGTCGCGGTGCAGGCCTACCACGGTCGCGGCGAGGCACACTTTGCGAACGCCGAACCCCTGACAGCCATTGCGTGCTACAACCGGTCGCTCGAACTGGCGCGTGGCATCGGGGACAAAAGCTACGAGTCCGAGAACCTGATGATGATCGGGCATGCATGCATCGGCAGTCACGGGCTTGGCGATTACCCGCGCGCCATGGCCAACTTCGAGGTGGCGATGGACATTGCGCGCGCCGCCGACTTGCAGTGGCACTTTGGGCCGACCTTGATCGGTCTCGACCATGTCCGGGCATGCATGGGCCGTTACGGCGAGGCGTGGACCGGCACGCAAAAGACATTGCACTGGCTCGAGAGTCTTGGCCAGGTGCGCTACCAGCTGATCGCGCTGGTCAGTATCGGCCGGCTGCTGCTGGACCTCGGCCTGAACGAAATGGTGATCGAACAGTTGGAACGGGGGCTCGCGCAAGGACGTGGCGCCGGTCTCCAGTTTTGGCGCGCCGCCATTGACACGCACCTGGCCGTGGCGCGGTCACGACTCGGGCAAAGGGACCTGGTGGCGGGACTGCAGGCCACGACCGAACAAACGCGCCGCACTGCGGAGCGCTATATGCTGGTTCGGTGTCTTGACGGACTGGCGGAGATTGCCCTGGCCGCAGGCGATGTAAACCAAAGTCGCGCGTATGCGGACGAGCTGCTGGCCATCGCCGGAGCGAACGGCCTGCGCGAACTTGAAGCGGTCGCCCGACGCTGGCGCGGCGAGGCGATGCTGATCATGAAGGATCACGCCGGAGCGCTGGCCGAGTTGTCCCATGCGGCAACACTGGCGGAGGAGATCGGCCGAGTGCGGTTGCAGCTGGATACGCAGGATGCGCTGGCGCGCCTGCTGACCGCACAGGGTCAGCGCGACGCCGCGCAACGCCATGGCTCCAAGGCACGCGCACTCGCGCAGGCCATCGAAAACAGCCTGGAGCCCTCGGGGCTCGAGGCGCGACTACCTTTGGGCTGACAACCTGAATCTCCAACAAGCTCGGCAAGGGAAACACAGGTAACACCAGATATGAAATCATCCCCAATGAAGATATCGCTTGCCGTCGTGATGTGTTTTCTTTCCCCGGGGGCAGCACATGCCGCGCAGGCGCCCGCCGTGGCCGGCATACCGATAGAGTTTATTCTGTTTGCCCTGACCCTTTTGGGCGTGGCGCTGTTCCACAACCAGACCTTCACTGTCGCGCTCACGGGATTGGCGAGCATTTCGCTGTACAAGATTATGGTGACCGGCTTCAAGACCGGCCCCGGCGTGAGTGGTTGGGCCGGGCACTTCACTCACGAATGGGTGATTCTGGCCAACCTGTTTGCGTTGCTCATGGGGTTTGCCATCCTGGCACGCCACTTCGAGAAGAGTCACGTGCCGGTGATTCTGCCGAAATACCTGCCGGATGACTGGCGCGGCGGGTTTGTATTACTGGTGATGGTGTTCTGTATTTCCAGTTTCCTCGACAACATCGCAGCGGCCATGATTGGCGGTGCCATGGCGCATCAGTTGTTCAAGGCCAGGGTGCATATCGGTTATCTGGCGGCCATCGTGGCGGCCTCGAATGCCGGCGGATCGTTCTCCGTGGTCGGGGACACCACGACCACGATGATGTGGATCGCCGGCGTCAAGCCGAGCCAGGTATTGATGGCCTTTTCCGCCGCCGTGGTGGCGCTGGTCATTAGCGGGGTGATCGCCGCCAAACAACAGCACGCCTACTCACCCATATTGAAGAGTGCCCACCACCACACCCACGTGGACTGGGGGCGCATCGCCATCGTCGCGCTGATCCTGACCTCGGCCATCACGATCAACCTGATCGTCAATACGCATTATGCAGAGATCAGCGACACCTTTCCCTTCGTCGGCACCGCGGTCTGGACGGCCATTGTGGTTACCATCCCGGTGCGTCGTCACGATTGGGAAGTGCTCGGTGAATCGCTCAAGGGAACCATTTTTCTGCTTTCCCTGGTTTCCTGCGCTTCGATGATGCCGGTCGACAGTCTGCCCGCTGCATCCTGGCAAACCACCTTCGGCCTTGGCTTCATTTCCGCGGTGTTTGATAACATTCCGCTGACGGCCCTGGCCATCAATCAGAACGGATACGACTGGGGGTTTCTGGCCTTCGCAGTGGGCTATGGCGGGTCGATGGTGTGGTTTGGTTCATCCGCGGGCGTGGCGTTGTCCAACATGTATCCGGAAGCCAAATCGGTCTTTAACTGGTTGCGTCACGGCTGGCATGTTGCGGTTGCCTACGTCGCCGGGTTCGCCGTACTGGCTATC
>DKBE01000061.1 GCA_002451085.1 Proteobacteria bacterium UBA6908
CGCAGGGCATCGGCGGCGATTTCGAGTTTGCGGTCCAGCTCCCAGGCGCCGACTGCGTCGATTTTCTCCTGTAGCTTGCCCTGTTTCTCCATGAGCTTGTTCATCTCGTCGTCGCTCATTTCCTCGCCGAACTTCATGGAGATCTCGTTGAACTCGTCGAGCAGTGCCTTGGTCTCGGCCACGGCCTCTTCAACGTTGCCACGTACATCTTTCTTGGGATCAAGCTGCGGCTCTTGCGAGAGGAAACCGACCTTGAGGCCCGGTTGCGGGCGCGCCTCACCGACATAGTCCGGATCAACGCCGGCCATGATGCGCAGCAGGCTCGACTTGCCCGAGCCGTTCAGACCGAGCACGCCGATTTTGGCGCCCGGGAAGAAGGACAGTGAGATGTCGCGCAGGATTTCGCGTTTGGGCGGCACGACCTTGCCCACGCGGTTCATGGTGAAAACGTATTGGCCGGACATGTGAGAAACCGCAAAAGTGAAGTTGACGAAGAAACAGCAGGTTACTCTGCCGTTTCATCTGTGACAAGCGGAGTGGGTGGAGGTTCCGCGTTGACCGATGCGGGCGCCACCCGGACAATACGGCATGGCCATCGATGCCCTGCAACTTGGCAAGGAGCTGGTATCGCTCCTGACCATTCTCACGCCGTTCAGCGTCTTGCCGCTCTATGTCACCTTGACGATGGGCATGACCGACACGACGCGACGACGCGCCCTGTTGCGCACGCTGGGGACGGTACTGATCACGCTGCTGTTCTTCCAGTGGACCGGTATGTTCCTGTTCCGGGTCCTGGGCATCGAGCTCCCCAGTTTCCAGATCGCCGGTGGTCTGATCATTGCGTCGATGGCGTGGTCCATGTTGCATGCCAATCCGTCGCGCATCCAGACTTCACGGACCGAGGGCGAGGAAACCCGGGAAAGGGAGGATTTTTCAATTGTCCCGCTGGCGATCCCGATGTTGTCCGGCCCGGGTTCAATCACCACCGTGATCCTGTTGTCGCAGCAGCAGAAAGACCTGGCTGGGGATGTGTCCCTGACGGTATTGATTCTCGTGGCGACGGCGATTCTCTACCCGGTGTTCCGGCTCGCCCACCCGATTTTCGAGCGTCTTGGTGTTACCGGCACGCGCATCCTGACCCGGATCATGGGCATGCTGCTGCTGGCGATTGCCATCGAATTTGTCGTGCAGGGCATTCGCACCAGTCTGGCGCTGTAACGGCTCGCTCTGGTCAGAGTCAGTCTCTGGGGAATATCCCGGGCGCCGCCGCGCCGAACGACGTTAGTGCGCGGAAGGGGTCAGCAGCAGTTCGAGCAGGGCCTTCTGGGCATGCAGCCGGTTCTCGGCTTCGTCCCAGACAACGCTTTGTGGACCGTCAATGACCTCGGCGGCAACTTCGTAGCCGCGGTAGGCGGGCAGGCAGTGCATGAACAGGGCATCGGGTTTGGCGAGCTTCATGAGCGCACGATCGACCGTGAAGCCGGTGAAATCCTTCATGCGTTGTGCCTTCTCTTCCTCTTGACCCATGCTGGCCCAGGTGTCAGTCACGACGAGATCGGCGTCGCGCGTCGCTGCTTTCGGGTCGGAGGACAGGACCGCGTGATCGCCGGCCGCCTTGACGATGTCGGCGTTGGGCTCGTAACCCTTCGGAGTGGCGATGCGCAACGTAAAACCGAACTGGCGTGCGGCCTCGATCCACGAATGGCAGACATTATTGCCGTCGCCAATCCAGGCGGCTGTCCGGCCGCGCACCATGCCGCGCTGCTCGACCCAGGTCTGGATATCGGCCAATAGCTGGCAAGGGTGATGCAAGTCGGACAGGGCGTTGATGACCGGTACCCGGGAATGTGCGGCAAACCGTTCGATCATGGCCTGGTTGTTGGCGCGAATCACAATGACGTCGACCATGCGTCCCAGCACCCGCGCCGTGTCTTCCACCGGTTCGCCACGATCCAGCTGGGTGTCGCGCGGTGAGAGAAAGAAGCTGGTGCCGCCGAGCTGGGCCATGCCGGCTTCGAAGGACACACGGGTACGGGTCGATGCCTTTTCGAAGATCATCGCCAGCACCTTGCCCGTCAATGGCATGTGCGGTTCACCGCGATCGCGCAGGCGCTTGAGCACAATCGCCCGCCGCACCAGTGTCTCCAGTTCGTCCGGAGACAAGTCAAAGAGCGTCAGAAAATGACGTACGGTCATGCGATGGCGGCCTGCGCCCCGCTGGCGTCGAGAAACAGACGGACGCACTCGCTCACCCCGGATACGATCTGATCGGCTTCGGCATCGGATAGCACGAGCGGTGGCAGCAAGCGCACCACGGTATCGGCCGTGACGTTCAGCAGCAGACCACGCTCCAGTGCAAGCGTGAGGATTTCCTTGCACGGACGGTCGAGTTCAACCGCCAGCATTAATCCCTGGCCACGAATTTCTTTCACGCCACTAACGTCCTGAAGAGCCTTCTGCAGGCCGGACCGCATGCGCTTTCCGAGTTCAGCGGCACGCTTGTCGTATTTGCCCTTTTCGAGGATGTCGATCACTGTCAAACCGACCCGGCAAACCAGTGGATTTCCCGAGAAGGTCGAGCCGTGATTGCCGGGTTTGAAAACGCCGGCTGCCACGCCGCGTGCCAGGCAGGCACCGATGGGCACGCCGTTGCCCAGGCCCTTGGCCAATGTGAGCACATCCGGCTTGATGCCCTCGTGCTCAAAAGCGAACCATTTTCCGGTGCGGCACATGCCGGTCTGTATTTCATCCAGAATCAGCAACCAGCCGCGTTCATCGCAAATGTCGCGCAGGCCGCGCAGGTAGCCGGTGTCCGGTATGCTGATACCGCCTTCCCCGGTGATTGGCTCGACCATGATGGCCACGACATCCTTGTTGTGTTCAGCCACGGTGCGAATGGCGTCCAGATCGTTGTAGGGAACACGGCTGAAGCCGGTCACCAGCGGTTCGAAGCCGGCCTGGATTTTGCGGTTGCCGGTAGCGGACAGCGTGGCCAGGGTGCGGCCGTGAAAGCTGCCTTCGGTCACGATGATGGCCGGGTTGAGAATCTTTTTCTGATGTCCATACAGGCGCGCCAGCTTGATGGCCGCTTCGTTGGCCTCGGCGCCGGAATTGCAGAAGAATACGTTTTCCATGCCGGCTTTCCGACACAGCCGTTCGGACAGTTCGGCCTGCAGGGGGATCTCATACCAGTTGGAGGTGTGCAGGAGTTTCCCGGCCTGGTCGCAGATCGCCTTGCTGATCTCGGGGTGCGCATGTCCAAGTCCGCATACGGCCACGCCACACAAGGCATCCAGGTATTTCCGGCCTTCCTTGTCCCACAGCCACGCGCCTTCACCGCGGGTGAACGCCACCGGGAGGGGTGCAAACACGGGCATCTGAAAGTTCGTTGTCATTTCCAATCACCTAAAAACACAAAGGCGCCCTGCCTGAGGGCGCCGTTATTCCTTATTAAAGCTAATTTTAGTAATTCCCCGGTACAACGCAAGTGCCGGAAAACAAACGGCCCGGCGGGACCGCCGGGCCGTTTGGATTTGCGAGCAGCGCGTTAGAAGATGCGCGGCAGCCCGTGCGGACCGGTCACCATGAAGAACAACATCGGGATGGACAGCATGGTGTTGGTGCGCGAAGCCAGGAACGCGATGCGTGCGGCCTTCGCTTTGGTGGCGTCATCGGCCTGCACGATGCCGAGGACTTTCTTCTGGTTCGGCCAGATCAGCACCCAGACATTGAACAACATGATCGTGCCGAGCCAGGCGCCGAGGCCGATCGGTGCTGCCGAGCCTTTCAACATGAAGGCATTGGCCCAGCCGATGCCGGACTTGGAAAGATAATAGGAACCGGTCAGCCAGGTCACCAGCGCGGCCCAGCGGAACCACAGCAAGGCGAGCGGGGCGATGTGTTTGGTGATGGCGGCAGCAGTGTTGTCGGCCTTGGCCTTGGGCATTGCGACAGCCTGGACAAAATTGAAGTAGTAGAGCAGCCCGATCCAGGCAATGCCCGCCAGGATGTGGAACCAGCGATCAATGATCAGATCCATCGTGTATCTCCAGAAAATTAAGGTTGTTAGTTTGGTTTTCTGATCAGGCAGGAATTCTGCTGATGAAATTCAGCGCAAACACGTACAGCACGGCAGTCAGTACAAACCCGGCAATAATAGTGCCGACGATCGAATCCAGCGGATTTTTCATGGTCGCTCCCGATTGTTGTGAGGAAAGAATACTTGAGTGGTTTTGTCGGTGGCCTAGGGTAAGTCAGTGGAAGGCAGATTTCAAGAACCGATCGCCACGGTTTGGCTTGCCAGAAGCCCGCATTACTCGAGCTCTTTGACCATTCTTTCCAGCGTTTCGGCCGGACGGCTGCCAATCAGAAAATGGGCTTGGCCGCGTTTGTCGCGATATAGCAGGCTGGGCACGGCATCACGGCCACTGCGCCGCAACAAGGCCAGGTTGAGCGCAAGGCGTCTCAGCGTGTCATCGCGCGGTACCGGCTCTTCCTCGACGCCGCCAAAGGCGCCGGTATCGGTTGAGAATCTTTCTTCGTTGCGGTGCAGGGCATCCGCTGGATTCTTTGACTCGAGCATCGCGGCGGCCTTGCCGAGGCTGGTGGTCATGAGAATTCCCACCGGAATCCAGCGAAGTTCCACTTCGCCAAACTCCACCTGAGGGCGCAGGTTTTCATATACCCGCCGGCAATAAGGACAATTCGGATCGAAAAATACATACATCACATGGGCACTCTTGCCGTCGCGAATCCAGGTGGCCTGTCGAATGTCCGTGAGCATGCTGTCGGCAGCGCGCGACAGGGCCGATCCCTCCTTGAGGGGTGTCGACAGGCGCTCGGCGGATTGGGCTGGAAACGCAACAACCAGAAAACCGAGACAAAGAGAGAAGATGGCGCAGAGGCGCGAAACGAACATGATGATGATCCCGTCAGGATGTTATCTATAATAGACAGTGAAACGTCGTGTTTGCTTACAGCGTCAGCCCGGGATTTTTCCGGTCCAGCAGTTGCAGCGCAAAGCGCACGCCGAAACCGGTGACATCGGTCGGAATGTGGGCGAGGCCCCCTTTGTGATTGCCGGCCGACAGGTCCACGTGCACCCAGGGAATATCGCCGTCGATAAAGCGCTTCAGAAATGCCGCGGCCAGGATGTGGTCGGCGTCGCTGTCCAGAGTGCATTGCTTGATGTCGGCGATGTCGCTTTTCAGGGCCTTGTCATAGTCCGGTTCGAGCGGGAAGGGCCATACCCGTTCACCACTGGCAAAGCCGGCTTCAATGATTTCCGGGATCAGCTCCAGACGGTTGGTGACGGCACCGGACATGCGCGTCGACAATGCCCCCACGCAGGAGCCGGTGAGCGTAGCGAAATCCATGATCAGGCCGGGGGCCGCGCGTGACGCGAATGTCAGGGTATCAGCCAGCACCATGCGGCCTTCGGCGTCGGTGTGCATCACCTCGATGGTCGTGCCATTGGCGGCTTTCACGACATCGTTTTGCTTGTAGGCCTTCGGTCCGATGTGGTTCTGGGCCAGGGCCAGCCAGCAATCCACTGGAAAATCGGCCTTCAGCGTGGTGAGCGCCAGTAACGTGCCGAGAGCGACGGCCGAACCTTCCATGTCCTCATGCATTCCATGCATATGACGCGCCGGTTTGAGGTTCGTGCCGCCGGTGTCAAAGCAGATGCCTTTGCCGACCAGCGCCACCGCCGGTTTTCCCGACAACTTCATCGGCGTGTAGCGCAGGTGCAAAATGCCGGCGTCTGGCTCCGGACTGCCCTGGGATACCGCCAGAAAGGCACCGGCCCCGCGGGTCGCGAGTTTTCGGGTATCGAGAAATTCCATTTTCCAGCCGTTGGCGCGCGCCAGCTTTACGATCCGCTGACGATAGCTCCGGGGCGTGAGTTCATTCGGCGGCAAAGCGGTAAGGTAGCGGGCCAGATTATTACCCCGGGCTTCGGCCACAGTGCGGGCATAACCATGGTCGACTGTGTGCCCGTAAAAGCGAATGCGCTTCAGGTGCTTGGTCGGGCTTTTTTTTGATTTGAATTCCGGCATCGGAAAGTCGGCCGCCAATGCCGCGGCCAACAAGGCTTCACTGCATTTTTCCATGGCGCCGGAATCCCGACCCAGGCAGGCAATGATCAGCTCAGCCGGGACAGGTTGCCGATGGGTGGCGATTATTTCCCGTGCCGTCGACAGAATCTCGAAGGGCGAGCGGGCCGGATCGGCGATTTGCAGTGTGACACGGGTTCCGACTGCATTGGGCAGCCGAGTATGAAATGGTGCCGACGCCTCCAGTTTGTGGTCGTCCGCGCGCAGCCGCTGCTTGAGGGTCTTCCCATAGGGAAGATGGACCGGATCGGTATTCCGATCGAGTACGATAATCAGGTTGGAGCAGGAATCAATCGCTTCTTCGTCGATCGAGTGTCGATTCTGTATGATCTTGGGGGTATCAAGCTGCATAATGGTTATTCATGACGCCGAGACAAAATCAATAAGCAGGGAAATCCTGCTGAAAAGTCAATGCCTTGACCTTAATATTCAAAGCATTGATCATACGCCGCCTAATTTACCACGAGTTCAGGACATCAGCCGGGCATTCATTGCGTAATTTCTGCCGTTATCCCCGTCATCCAGGGACCCGGTTTCACACGGCATACCGGCCCGTATACGATCTGAAGCGTGATCCGCTGCATTTCAGCGCTGTTTAAAGGTTAAGGAGATCCACATGGCCGCGGTTCCGAGCTTTCCCGTGCAAGCACCGCAGACCGACGCCGACGCCCAGGAAACCCAGGAGTGGCTCGACGCCCTCGGTGCGGTGATCCAGCAGCAGGGCGCTGAGCGTGCCCACTACCTGATCGAGAAGCAGATTGAGTTGGCGCGTGCCGCCGGCATCAACGTCCCGTACTCGGCCAACACCGCCTACGTCAACACCATCCCGCCCGATCAGGAAGTGCGCTCGCACGGCGATCACCGCCTCGAGGACCGCATCCGCGCCTTTGTGCGCTGGAATGCGCTCGCCATGGTGCTGCGTGCCAACAAGGGAGATTCCAACCTCGGCGGCCACATTGCCAGCTTTGCCTCGGCCGCGACACTGTACGACGTCGGCTACAACCATTTCTGGCGCGCCGCCTCGACCACCTACGGTGGTGACCTGGTGTTTGCCCAGGGCCATTCCTCGCCCGGCATCTATGCCCGCGCCTTTATGCTCGGGCGGCTCACTGAAGAACAGATGGATCATTTCCGCCAGGAAGTGGACGGCAAGGGATTGTCGTCCTACCCGCACCCGTGGTTGATGCCGGATTTCTGGCAGTTTCCGACCGTGTCCATGGGGCTCGGACCGATCCAGGCCATCTATCAGGCACGCTTCATGAAGTACCTGCACGACCGCGGACTGGTGGACACCGAAGGCCGCAAGGTCTGGTGCTTCCTCGGCGATGGCGAAGTGGACGAGCCGGAGTCGCTCGGCGCCATCGGCATGGCGGCGCGCGAGAACCTCGACAATCTCATCTTCGTCATTAACTGCAACCTGCAGCGACTCGACGGGCCGGTGCGCGGCAACGGCAAGATCATCCAGGAGCTGGAGGCCAACTTCCGCGGCGCCGGCTGGAATGTCCTCAAGGTGATCTGGGGCAGCTACTGGGATCCGCTGCTGGCGCGCGACCGCATGGGGCTGCTGCGCAAGCGTATGGAAGAGTGCGTCGATGGGGACTACCAGACCTTCAAGTCGAAGGACGGTGCCTACGTGCGCGAGCACTTCTTCGGCAAGTACCCGGAACTCAAGGAGCTGGTCGCCAGCTGGACCGACGACGACATCTGGCGCCTCAACCGCGGTGGCCATGATCCGCACAAGGTGTATGCCGCCTATCACGCGGCCGTCAACCACAAGGGCCAGCCGACCGTGATTCTCGCCAAGACCGTGAAGGGCTACGGCATGGGCGAATCGGGTGAGGCGCAGAACATCACCCATCAGCAGAAGAAGATGGGCACGACCTCGCTGCAGGCGTTCCGCAACCGCTTCAAACTGCCGCTCACCGAGGAGCAGGTCGAGAAGCTCGAGTACATCAAGCCGGCCGACGATTCGCCGGAAATGAAATACATGCGTGAACGGCGCCTGGAGCTTGGCGGCTTCCTGCCGTCACGCCGGCGCGAAGTGCAGCCGCTTGAGACGCCGCCGCTGTCGGCGTTCGATTCGCTGTTACAGGCTTCCGGAAAGGAGCGCGAGTTTTCGACCACGATGGCGTTCGTGCGCGCGCTCGGCGTGCTGCTCAAGGACAAGGCCATCGGCAAGCATGTGGTGCCGATCGTGGCCGACGAGTCGCGCACCTTCGGCATGGA
>DKBE01000058.1 GCA_002451085.1 Proteobacteria bacterium UBA6908
TCCGGCGAGTTCATCATGCTGCTCAACAACGATGCATTTCTCGCGCCGAATTCACTCGAGCGGTTCGAGCAAGTCTTCCGGAGCCAGCGACGCTGCGCCGTGGTCGCCGGCCAGCTGCTCGACAATGAAGGACATCTGCTGCGCTCGGCCGGACGGATTCCGAGCGCACTCGACGAACTGGGACTTGGCTTTTTGCGCCGTACACCGAAGGCCCCGGTCATCGACGGACTGACCGAAGTGGAAAGCGTGGTCGGTGCGTGCATGGCGGTGCGGGCGGCGGCGATCCGCGAAGCCGGTTCGCTCGACAACGACTTTTTCTTCTATTTCGAGGAAACCGAATGGTGCCATCGCCTGCGCCGGCACGGCTGGCGGGTGCTGGTCGAACCGGCGGCGCGCATTACCCACCTCAAGGGCATCAGCACGCGCGGCTTGCGCCGCGGGGCACAGGTGGAAATGCTGCGCTCGCGCCTGACGTTTTACCGTAAGACGATGCCCGCCATCGTTGCCTGGCCGCTGACCACTTACCGCCTCCTGCGCCTGCTGCTCAACACACTTGTACAGTTGGCGGCGGTCGTGCTGACGCTTGGGCTGGTGCGCGGAATTCGTCAGCGTTTCCTCGTGTACGGCGCCCAGGTGGCCTGGCTGCTGCGGGGCTGCCCGGATCACTGGGGACTGCCGGACAAATGCCCGCGAACCGTGGCATGATCTGCCCATCCACCCGGAAGCCGTCATGACCAGACTCCCGATCTCGGCCTTCATCATCGCCAAGAACGAGGCCGACCGCATCGGCACGGCCATCCGCAGCCTGCGCGACTGGGTGGACGAAGTGCACGTCATCGACAGCGGCAGCAGCGACGACACGGTCGCGATCAGCGCCGCGCTCGGCGCCCACACCCACTTCCGCGAATGGACCGGCTTCGGCCCGCAAAAGGTGTACGGCGAATCGCTGTGCCGCCATCCGTGGGTGCTCAATCTCGACGCCGACGAGGAAATCTCGCCGGAACTGCGTAACGAGATCATGGCGCTGTTCGAGCGCGGCGAACCGCCCTGCCCGGCCTATCGCATGCTGCGTACCGAGTTGTACAACTTCCACGAGCGCCCGCATCGCTGGGCACCGACCAGCGACTGGATCCGGCTGTATCGCAAGGATCGCGCCGGCTACAAGGACAGCCCGGTGCACGATACCGTGGAAGTCCGCCAGGGACGGGCCGGAACACTGCGGGGCCGGTTCTGGCACCGGTCGTTTCGCTCCTTCCGCCACCATGTCGACAAGGTCAACGCCTATTCCAGCGCCCAGGCCGAAGACCGGTTTCGCAAGGGTCGCAATCCGTCGGCACTCACCCTGCTGCTCACCCCGCCGCTGGCGTTTCTCAAATGCTTTATCCTGCGGCGCGAATTCGTCAATGGTATCGACGGTGTGCTGATCAGTTACATGTATGCCTTTCAGCGTTTCATTCGCCTGGCGAAAACCCGCGAGCGCTTCCAGCAGGAACGCAAGAAGTCCAGAGAATGAACCGATCCGGTCGAACCGTGTTGTGGTGGGGTCGCTTCGATCCCGATTACTCACGCAACCGCATCCTGCGCCAGGCCTATATCAAACTCGGCTGGCAGGTGGCTGACTTCCATCCTGTTGTCAGCCCGCTCGGTGACTTCGAAGCGCGGCTGCGTCAACCGCCGCAGGCCGATCTTGTGCATGTCCCCTGTTTTCGCCAGCGCGACCTGAACGCCGCCGCACGCTATGCGCGTCGTCACCACCTGCCGCTGCTTTTCGATCCGCTGATCAGCGCCTTCGACAAGCAGGTGTACGAACGCCGGAAGGTATCGCCGTGCACCACCGCCGCGCGACAGCTGTTACACGAGGAGCAGCAACAGTTCGCAAACGCCGACATCGTGCTTGCCGACACCCCGGAGCATGCGCGTTTCTTCGCCGAGATACTGTATGTGGCGCCGGAGAAACTGCATGTGGTGTATGTGGGCGCCGAGGATTCACTGTTCCGGCCGTTGCCCCACGAGCCGCGTCCGCCACTGGAGGTGTTGTTCTACGGCAGTTTTATTCCGCTCCAGGGACCGCAGGTTATTATCGAGGCAGCTCGTCTCTACCAAGGCCCGCCGGTGCGTTGGACCCTGCTCGGCAACGGACCGCTGAAAAGGATGTGTCACCAGGACGCCGCGATGCTCGACAATGTGACGTTTGAAGACTGGGTGGCTTATGACCATCTGCCGGTGCGAATGGCACGCGCCGATATACTGTTGGGCGTGTTCGGCAACACCCCGAAGGCGCTGCGGGTTATTCCGAACAAGGTTTTTCAGGGGCTGGCGTGCGGCAAACCACTCATCACCGGAGCCGCACCGGCCTACCCTGACGAGCTGCGCGCGGAACTCCGCTCCGGGATCACCTGGGTACCAATGAATGATCCAGCTGCCTTGGCGACCGCCGTGGCCGGTGTGGCGGCTCACCCTGATCAGCTGGTGGAGGAAGGCCTCCGTGCGCGCGCAACCTATGAACGATTTTTTGCGTCGGCGGTCGTCACCGCGCAGCTGGACACGGCACTGGCATCGCTCAGGCCGGAACCCGGATAATCCCGATCCCGAATCCGCACTGCTGCGGGTCGTCAATGAATTCTTCTATCGTCTGACCCGGCTTCACCTTCTTCCAGAAGTGATATACCTGGTTGGAGGCGAACGGCTGGTTTTCAATGATGTCGTGAAACGCGATGATCCCGCCGGGCCGCACAAACTCACGGTAGTCGTTATAGTCTTGCGCCACCCCGGCTTCAGTGTGATCGCCGTCGATGAACAGGAAATCCACTTTCCGGTCGCCAAGTTCGCGCGCGACCCGTTGCTTGAAATCCGCCTGATGCGAATCGCCGGTCAACAGGGTCACGCGGCATGGCGAACCGGGCGGCGGCAGGGCTTCCAGCAGCGGCCGCTGGGCCTCGCGATGCAACAGATCGCAGGTGATGACCCGCTCGCTGGCGAGACTCGCCCAGATCAACAGCGTACCGCCGCGGGCAGTGCCAATCTCGAGAATGGTTTTCGGTTTGAGGGCCGCGACCGCCTTCGCGAGGGCAGTGATCTCCGAACGCTTTTGCAGGGTATGGATGGTGAAATAGCCGTAGCGTCCGAAGCGCATGGCCCAGTCCACCGTTTCCTCGATGCTGCGCGGGCGCACGTGATATTCGCGCAACCGCCGGAAGGCCAGAAAACGGCTGAAGGGAACGCGCAGCGTACGACTCAATTCTTTCAATATGTTGGACATGGGCTCACCTCGTGTCGGCAGATTATACCGGCCCGGAGGCACGTTCGTCCGCTGACAAATCATCCAGGGCCGACAGCATGGCGGCCAGCAGCAACAGCAGTATCGGGAAGGTCCAGTGGCGGAACATGGGCGGCTGGGTATTCAGCGGAAAGAAATACACCATCAGGGCCAGCGCCCACGGCCAGGCCCGTTTACGCGACAACGGCGAGGCCGACAAGTACCAATATATCCCGAGCCCGAACACTGCTAACAGACTAAGCAATCCTGGAAGGCCCATCTCGGCGCCAGCGGAAACGTAGATCTGATGCGCGTGATAGACCCGGACCGTGCCGTCACGAAACACATCTTTGGGCCGCGTCGAAAAATCACGGTAAGCCTTATCAAAAGCGCCAACGCCAACGCCGTTCAACGGCTTGAGCCTGATCATGCGGGCTCCGGTTTCCCAGATGGTGGCACGGTAGCTCAGCACCTTGTCCAGGGTTTCGATATTCAGGTGTTCAGCCGACGTGACCGTGGACATGCGCTGCTGGAGTGCCGGAGACAAATTCACTGCCAGCACTGCGATGATCGGCAGCACTGGCAAAATCAGCCACTTCCAGCGCGATGCCGGCAGATGCAGAAAGAAGCCGGCCATGACAATGATCAACATCAACATCACCATGCGAACACCGGCCAGCATGGCCACCATTCCGGCCAGCGCGAAAAAAATCATTGCATACAAACGGCCATGACGCCTGTACCACAGGGCGCCCATGGCGGTCGGCAAGAGTACGGCGAGTAACGTGGCCTGGCGGAAATTACCATCGAACGGACCTACCACACGCTGATCGGGAGTGAGCGTAATGCCAAACGGATCCTGCCCCAGAGAATATTGAATCACACTGTCGATGCACCAAAAGGCAAGCACGATCAAGATGCCCGTAGCCAGCCAATGACGTGCACCCTCCCCCTTCAATGCACGGATCAGCGCGACCCCTGCAAACGCATAGAGCACCGAGGCGCCAGCAATACCGGACGACAATCGAACGTCGTAGGAAGTCGGTATTGAAATCACCATGGGTACAAACAGCAACGCGAAAATCAGTAGCCAGCGGCGTTGCGCCGTGCTCGCCAACACTGCCGCGCGTTCCCGAAGCACCAGCCAGATACCCATGAAGGCCAGCAGGATGCTGGGCAAGGTCGGACTGATACCGTACTTCAACCCGAAATTGGGGGAGAAGAACACGATCAACAAGGCGAACAGAGCACCCAACGATACGACGTTCACCTGCTTGTCAGCCAGCCAATTCACGATAGACCTCCAGGGTCGAGCGCAGCATGCGCTCAAGCGTAAAAGGATTGCTGTCCGGCACCGTCGGACGCATCGCGTACCACTGCGCGAGCTTCGCTTCGAGCGCCGCCACGTCACCGACCGGCACGCGCCCATCCGGAAACACTGCCGCCAGCTGTTCGGCCACACCACCGTGATCATATCCGGCCACCGGTTTGCCGAGCGTCAACGCCTCGAGCGAAACTCGGCCGAATGCCTCCGGGTCGAGTGACAGCGACAACACCACATCCGAGACCGCCATGATCTCCTTGACGTCATTGCGGTGTCCGGTGAAGGTCACATTGCCTTCAAGTCCGGCGGCAATGACCTGGGCCCGCAGTTCGTCGGCAAAGTACTGCTTGCGCGGATGGGCATCGCCAACCAATACACCGTGCACCGGCAGTCCGCGTCGTTTCAGTCCGCCGATGGCACGGATGAAATCTTCCTGCCCTTTCCAGCGCGTGAGCCGGGCCGGCAGGGTGATGACATATTTTCCGTCGAGCTGCGGAAACTGCGCGCGCCATTGCATCAGCCACTCGGCAGGTGGCCGGTAACCGTGCGGATAGGCCTGCGGGTCCACACCGCGCGGAATCATGCGAATGATCCCGGGATCGACGGACGGGTAATTCTTGAGTATGTACTCACGGATCATTCCGGAGATCGCGATCACCCGCTCGCCGCGCACCATCACCGACGAATAATGCCCGGGGGTGTATGGTCCGTGCACGGTGGTGACGAGATGCGGACGGTTAGCGACGGGCAGGCCCATCCATGCGCGGTAACCGATCCAGGCCGGCAGGCGCGAGCGCAGGTGAAGAATGTCAGGTTTTTCGCGCACCATCAGTTCGCGCACCTTGCGAATGTAGAACAAGGTCGTCAGCCGTTTGGCACCGACCGGCCAGGCAACGTGCTCGCTGCCTTCGCGTTCGAGCTGCGCAACCATCCGTCCACCCGACGAGATCACGATCGAGCGATGGCCGTGGTCGACGAGGTATTTGCCAACCTCGAGCGTGCCTTTCTCCACGCCGCCGCTGTCCAGCGCCGGCAACACCTGCACGACCGTCAGGCGGCTGGCCATTTGTTCAGTATCCAGTCGGCCACCCGCACCGCCTCGTTAAAGGGCTGGACCGGCGCGGACGGTTTACCGCCCTCCTGCCATGCCGCGTAGCGCGTCACCAAACCATCGCTCACCAGCGTGTCGATGCCCTGCTGGAGCTTCTTCTTTCCGCGCCGACGTGCCGGCACCGCGAGGATGCCGGTGGCACAGCCGGCTGTCAGGGCCTCGTAAACCATCGATACACTGTCTTCCGACACCCAGGCCACGGCCGCGTGCGCCAATTTCTCCGGCAACCACTCGGGCCCGGTATCACGCACCGGCACAATGGTGAAATTTTTCGCCTTGATCTCGGCAAGGCGCGTGGTGCTGGACGGCGGCGTGCGCCGCGAGGTAGTCAGGATCCACTCCATTTTCGTTTCGCGCTGCACGATCGCCGCCACCTGCGCGATCAGCTCCTTCTCTCGCCAGCCATGATGGCGTGACGGTCCACCAACCAGAATCAGACCGGCACGTGCGTCTTTCTTGCCCGGCTGCACGGCATTGAGGGCACCGCGCGTCGTGATTACATTGCCGCCGCTGACCTGGTCGTGTTCCGGGATGACACACAGGTCGAACCACACGCGCGGCAGCGACGGCTTCATCAGCACAATGCTCTTACCGCCGCGCGCGCGCCGTGCCGCAATCATCGGCAAATGCGTACGGTGCCCGGCGCCAACCAGATAATCCGGAGACGGCAATGCCGCGCCCGGCAGGAAGCGTTTGGTCATGAGGTTGGTCAGCACGGACGAATACGGCGGGACCTTGATCCAGCGCACATCGGTTGGGCCGCGTCGCTGAAACGCGGCCAGCAGCCCGCGGGTCTGGTTTTCATGTCCGGCCTTGCCGTCCGTGAAGGCCCAAATCACCATCGTGCGAGCACTGGTTTCAGCCACGCTTGAGGACGTACAACGCTCCGCAATACGGACAACGCGCCTCGCCGGTTTCCTGGAGCGGCAGATACACGCGTGGATGTGAATTCCACAGGCTCATGCCCGGTAGCGGGCAGTGCACCGGCAGATCCGCCGCGGTGACTTCATAGCGATTCTGCGCATTGGCCGGAATTTCCTGAATCTTTTTTGGGGTGGTGGGGTTCGCCATGTCTCTCCTCCGGATAGGCCGGTTGTTTATTTCACCATGGTCAGCCACTGCGGATAGCGGCTGCCGCGGCCGTACACGAGGTCGAAGTAGGCCGCCTGCAGTTTCTCGGTAACCGGTCCGCGCCGGCCGATACCGATTGGGCGGCCGTCGAGTTCACGGATCGGCGTGACTTCCGCGGCCGTACCGGTGAAAAATGCTTCATCGGCGATCAGCACCTCGTCACGGGTGATACGCTTCTCGATCACCTTGAGATGGGCATCGGCCGCCAGTTGCATGACCGTGGCACGGGTGATTCCATCAAGTGCCGAGGTAACATCTGGTGTATACAGTACGCCGTCGCGCACGATGAAAATATTCTCGCCACTGCCTTCAGAGACATAGCCCTCGGTGTCGAGCAGCAGGGCCTCATCGCAACCGCAGGCCAGCGCCTCACGCAGGGCCATCATCGAATTCATGTAGTTGCCATTGGCCTTGGCCCGGCACATGGTCACATTCACGTGGTGACGGTTGTAGCTCGAGGTTCGCACCTTGATGCCATTGGTCTGGCCATCCTCGCCGAGGTAAGCACCCCAGTGCCAGGCGGCGATAATCACATGCACCTTGAGGTTGTCGGCGCGCAGGCCCATGCCCTCGCTGCCATAGAAGCACATCGGACGTATGTAGGCGGACTTGAGCTGGTTTTCGCGCACCGCCGCGCGGGTCGCCTCGTTGAGTTCATCCTTACTATAAGGAATAGCCATGCCGAGGATGTGTGCCGAACGGAATAGCCGGTCGGTGTGCGCCTGCAGACGGAAGATCGCCGTGCCCTTCGACGTTTCATAGGCACGCACACCCTCGAACACGCCCATGCCGTAATGCAGGGTATGCGTCAGCACATGGGTGGTCGCCTCGCGCCACGGCACCAGCTTGCCGTCGTACCAGATAACCCCGTCACGATCTGCCATCGACATCGTTGCAACTCTCCACTAACTGCTGCGTTCAATGATTCTCCGCCACAATGCGGTGACCTGCGCCGGGAACTCACCCGCCTCGTGCACGGCCACCAGCGGCTTGCGTTCCATGAGCTTGAGACGCTGCTCGGCACCCAGATAATGGCGATACGCCTTTCGCAACAGATCGGCGTCCGCGGGATCCAGGCACCCGCGTTCTTCCAGCGCCTCCAGAAGCGAAAGGTTGTCCCGGTGCCGGATCAGCTCCGGGTGATCGTGCGACCAGCGCAATACGGCATATTGCACCATAAATTCCACGTCAATCATACCGCCCGGGTCGTGCTTGAGGTCGAATTCGTCCGGCGCATGCGCGGTACGGGCCTCGAGCATACGTTGGCGCATGGCCAGCACCTCGGTTCGCAGGTTCTCGGGATCGCGTGGCCGGCACAGGATATCGCGGCGGATCTCCTCGAAGGACTGGCATAGCACTTCGTCACCGGCGATCGGCCGCGCCCGGATCAGCGCCTGATGTTCCCAAACCCAGGCATGCTCGGTCTGGTAGTCGCGGAAGGCGGTCGGATCGGTTACCAGCAGACCGGAACGACCGCTGGGCCGCAGACGCGTATCCACCTCATACAGAATACCACCACTGGTTCGGGCGGTGAGGACATGGATCAGCCGTTGCCCGAGCCGGGCAAAGAACGTTTCATTGGCAATCACGCGCGGTCCTTCGGTCTCGCCACCGGCTTCGGCACCGTGCAGGAAAATCATGTCGAGATCGGAGGTATATCCCAGCTCCAGACTGCCAAGCTTGCCGTAGGCGATCACCGCAAAGCCGGGGAACTCGACCTCACCATCGCGAGCCAGCGTTGGTCGTCCGTGTTTGCGCTCCAGATCGGCCTTCGCCAGATCCAATGCATACTCCACCACTACTTCGGCAATCTCGCCCAGGTGGCGCCCGATTTGTTCCGGTGTCAGCCCCGGACCGACATCCGCCGCCGCCACCCGCAATACATGCCCGTGGCGAAATTCGCGCAGCGCATCCATCTGTACCTCGAGATCCTCGGCCGGCAAGCGCGCCAACCGCGCCTGAAGTTCCGAAGCCAGCGCCGCATGCGACAGCGGTGCGTACAAACCGGCCGGGTCCATGAGCTCATCGAGCAGGATCGGATGGGCACTGAGGTACTGGGCGATCCATTCACTGGCGCCACACAGCTTCACCAGCTGCGACAACACCAGCGGATTCTCGACCAGCAGCGCCAGGTAGACCGAGCGCTTTCCGATCATCTCGATCAAATGAATGAGGCGCGACAAGGTGGTGTTGGGGTCGGGGGTGAGCCCGGCCGCACCGAGCAGCAACGGCATGAGCTTGTCGAGGCGTTCGCGGCCGTTGGCCGACAGCGCGCTGTACGCTCCGCCGGATCGCAACTCTCGCAGCAGATGCAGCGCCTGATCCGGATCCCGGTAACCGGCACTCGTCAGCAATTTCAGGGCCGTGGCACTATCCAGCGACCCGGCCCATACCGCATGCAACCCCGGCTCGGCACCTGCGGGTGCTTCACCCTGTGGCGCGGTGAATACCGATTCGAAATGCTCGTGCACGCGCTGCATGTGGCGCGTCAGGACCTTGCGGAAGCTCTCCCAATCGCCAAAACCCATGCCCGCCGCCACACGCCAACAGTCAAGATCGGTCGCCGGCAGTGCCTGGGTCTGTTGGTCACTGATTTCCTGCAGGCGATGTTCGGTATGACGCAGAAATACATAGGCCTCACGCAGCTCTTTCTCCATCTGCGCAGTCAGGTCACCTTCCGCCGCCAGTTGCGCCAGCACCGGCAGGAGACGGCGCTCCTGCAGACGCGGATCGCGTCCACCGCGGATCAACTGAAACGCCTGGGCAATGAACTCCACTTCACGGATACCGCCGGGACCGAGCTTGATGTTGGATTGGATGCCCTTGCGCAACAGTTCGCGATGGATCGCCCCCTTCATATCGCGGATTTCCTCGACCGCGGTGTAATCGAGGTAGCGCCGGAACACGAATGGGCGCAACAACTCCAGCAGCACCGCACCAGCCGCGCGGTCACCGGCCACCAGGCGAGTCTTGATCAGGGCGTAGCGTTCCCACATGCGACCATGAATCTGGTAGTACTGTTCCATGGCATCAAACGACAACACCAAGGGACCGCTCGCGCCGTTCGGACGCAGGCGCATGTCGACCCGGAACACGAATCCATCGCCCGTGGGTTCACTCAACGCCTGAATGAGGCGCTGCCCCAGACGCAGAAAAAATTCGTGGTTGCTCAAGCCCGCCTTGTCGGCCTGTCCCTCGCCGGAATACGCGAAGATCAGATCGATGTCGGAGGAAAAATTCAGCTCCTGCCCACCGAGCTTGCCCATGCCGAGCACGACGAACGCGGCAGGCCGGCCGCTGGCGGCCTCGGTGGGCTGGCCATCACGCTCCACCGCCCACAGCAGCAGCTTGTCGAGCGCCGTTTGCAGGCAAGCATCGGCCAGGCCGGACAGGCTCGCGAGCGTTTCCTCGAGGCTCGCCCGCCCGGCGAGATCGCGCCAGGCAATGCGCACCATTTCGTACTGGCGCGCGAGACGCAGCGCGCGCTTGAGTGCCAGCTCGTCGGTGCATTCGGCAACCGCCGCCTGTACGCGCGCCACGATGGTGTCACCCGTCTCAGTCCGCAGGAGATCACCACTTTCGAGCAAACCCGGCAACAATGCTGTCTGCGCGGCACAGGCGCGCGCCACAAAGTCGCTGCATGCCAGCACCCGCGCTGCCGACTGCGCCCAGGCCGGATCGGCGCCGTTCCATTTGGACAACACCGACTGCAGCTCCGCCCAGTGGGCGATCGCGACCGGCTGCAATGCCTTTGGCAGCTCATGCAGTCCGTGTTCGAAGGCGGTTTGCAGGGACGAATTCATGCAGTGATTCGGTGACGGGCTCAACTGCATCATAATAGAGTTCAGCGCACGCACGAACCCATCGGAGGGTTGCCATGATTCCGGTCGTTCCGAAACCGATCGAAGACTATTGTCTTGCCCACACCAGCCCGACCGACCCGCTGCTCGAAGAACTGGCCGGCTATACCCGCGCCCACTGCAAGATGCCGCAAATGTTGACCGGCCCGGTCGAAGGCACCTTTCTGCGCATGCTGGTGCAAACCAGCAGCGCGCGCCGGGTGCTGGAGATCGGCACCTTTACCGGCTATTCGGCCCTCAGCATGGCCGCCGGTCTTCCGGAGGACGGCGAGTTGATTACCTGCGACATCGACCCGGACACCAACGCCATTGCCCGTTCATTCTGGGCACGCAGCCCGCACGGCGGCAAGATCAGCCCGCGACTCGGGCCGGCGCTGGAAACGCTGGCAACCCTGCCTGTCGAGCCGGCATTCGATCTTGTGTTTATCGATGCCGACAAGGAAAACTACCAGAACTACTACGAGGCCGTGCTGCCGCGGTTACGGGCCGGCGGCCTGATCGCCGCTGACAATACCCTATGGTCCGGAAAGGTTCTCGACCCCAGGGAAAAATCCGATCACGCGATCGTTGCCTTTAACGACTACGTCTGTCGCGACCCGCGAGTCGAGCACGTACTGCTGAGCGTGCGCGACGGGGTGTTGCTGAT